>NZ_JAHUXD010000059.1:0-249 GCF_019218705.1 Aeromonas sp. sif2433 | reverse complement strand
CCGACCCTGACCGACAGCGGCACCCTGACCCTGACCGATCTGGATGCGGGCGAGGCGGTGTTCAAGGCCGGTACCGGTACCCCGAGTGCCGGCGCCCTGGGCCACCTGACCATCGATACCGCTGGCAAGTGGAGCTATGAAGTCGCCAACGACAAGGTGCAGTACCTGAAAGAGGGTGAGACCAAGGTCGAGACCTTCACCGTGCACAGTGCCGATGGCACCAGCCACGAGGTGGTCATCACCATCACC
>NZ_JAHUXD010000058.1:0-252 GCF_019218705.1 Aeromonas sp. sif2433 | reverse complement strand
CGAATGGCTCGAATGCTGCGGCCAACAGCGAGACGGTGAGCGGTAGCTTCACGGTGTCGGCCACGGACGGGATTTTGAATGTGGTGATAGGGGGTACCAGCTACACCCTGGCCCAGGTGCAAGGGTTTAACGGTAGCCAGATGGTCAACACCGGCGAAGGGGTGCTGACGCTGCTGAGTTACGTGGGCACGGCCAGTGGCGGGACGGTGAACTACAGCTACACCCTGAGTGCGACCATCGACAACGACAGCA
>NZ_JAHUXD010000057.1:0-255 GCF_019218705.1 Aeromonas sp. sif2433 | reverse complement strand
TCAAGGCCGGTACCGGTACCCCGAGTGCCGGCGCTCTGGGCCACCTGACCATCGATACCGCTGGCAAGTGGACCTACAACGTGGCCAACGGCGACGTGCAGTACCTGAAAGAGGGTGAGACCAAGGTTGAGACCTTCACCGTGCACAGTGCCGACGGCACCAGCCACGAAGTGGTCATCACCATCACCGGCACCAACGATCTGCCGGTGATTGCCGGCGACGACCACGGCGCGGTGACCGAGGATGCCAGCAATC
>NZ_JAHUXD010000056.1:0-255 GCF_019218705.1 Aeromonas sp. sif2433 | reverse complement strand
CCATGTATCAACGAAAAGGGCTCCTAACAGGAGCCCTTTTTCATATCGAATGCCCGCGAGGCCAAGCGGCAAAGTCATGGCAGGAACATGACCATCACGCCAGTGGATCACCGCGGCCAAGCAGGCCGGCGGCAGCTACTGATCCACGGCGATACATCCCATGTATCAACGAAAAGGGCTCCTAACAGGAGCCCTTTTTCATATCGAATGCCCGCGAGGCCAAGCGGCAAAGTCATGGCAGGAACATGACCATCA
>NZ_JAHUXD010000055.1:0-255 GCF_019218705.1 Aeromonas sp. sif2433 | reverse complement strand
ACCCACGGTGTCGTTGCCCAGCACGTTGCCGTTCAGGCTGCCGGCCACATCCTCGGTGGTGGTGCCGCCCGCATCGTTGTTGGCCGTCGGCACATCATCAACGATGCGCACTATCAGCTGGTCACTGGCACTGGTGCCACCCACCCCGTTCACCCCGATGGTGATGCTGTCATCAAACCCGGTGGGCGTCGCACCCAGCTTGCTGTCGTTGTCGATGGTCGCACTCAGGGTGTAGCTGTAGTTCACCGTCCCGCC
>NZ_JAHUXD010000054.1:0-255 GCF_019218705.1 Aeromonas sp. sif2433 | reverse complement strand
AAGGATGCGCTCTACCAACTGAGCCATATCAGCACACTAACCGGTAAAGAACACACTGTGTGCGTTATCTAAATCTGTTGTCCGCAACAACCTTACGTCGCTGCACGACCAATCACATCGCTGTGACTGTAATTAGGAGCCTGGCAGTGTCCTACTCTCGCATGGCGAATGCCACACTACCATCGGCGCTACCGCGTTTCACTTCTGAGTTCGGCATGGGATCAGGTGGTTCCACGGCGCTATGGCCGCCAGGCA
>NZ_JAHUXD010000053.1:0-255 GCF_019218705.1 Aeromonas sp. sif2433 | reverse complement strand
GGCGGGACGGTGAACTACAGCTACACCCTGAGTGCGACCATCGACAACGACAGCAAGCTGGGTGCGACGCCCACCGGGTTTGATGACAGCATCACCATCGGGGTGAACGGGGTGGGTGGCACCAGTGGCAGTGACCAGCTGATAGTGCGCATCGTTGATGATGTGCCGACGGCCAACAACGATGCGGGCGGCACCACCACCGAGGATGTGGCCGGCAGCCTGAACGGCAACGTGCTGGGCAACGACACCGTGGGT
>NZ_JAHUXD010000052.1:0-255 GCF_019218705.1 Aeromonas sp. sif2433 | reverse complement strand
TGCTGTCGTTGTCGATGGTCGCACTCAGGGTGTAGCTGTAGTTCACCGTCCCGCCACTGGCCGTGCCCACGTAACTCAGCAGCGTCAGCACCCCTTCGCCGGTGTTGACCATCTGGCTACCGTTAAATCCTTGCACCTGGGCCAGGGTGTAGCTGGTACCCCCTATCACCACATTCAAAATCCCGTCCGTGGCCGACACCGTGAAGCTACCGCTCACCGTCTCGCTGTTGGCCGCAGCATTCGAGCCATTCGGAT
>NZ_JAHUXD010000051.1:0-255 GCF_019218705.1 Aeromonas sp. sif2433 | reverse complement strand
TCTTGGTGAGGAGTGAACTGGTGCGCCGACATTGCTTGCAGCGATAACGGCGCAGTCCTCGGCTCCAGCCCCAGGGTGCCAATTGGGCGGCCTCGGCCTGACAGTGGGGGCAATATCGGCAAGCGGGGAGTTGAGCGGCCAGCGAGGTGATGGGATGGGGGGTCGTGAGTTCATGTTGCGCAAGGCGACGCTGGCGCAAGCTGAGCTGTGGGAAGAGAGACAGCAGGTGTTGAAAGGCTTGGGTATCCATGATGG
>NZ_JAHUXD010000050.1:0-255 GCF_019218705.1 Aeromonas sp. sif2433 | reverse complement strand
GGCCCAGAGCGCCGGCACTCGGGGTACCGGTACCGGCCTTGAACACCGCCTCGCCCGCATCCAGATCGGTCAGGGTCAGGGTGCCGCTGTCGGTCAGGGTCGGATTGCTGGCATCCTCGGTCACCGCACCCTGGTCGTCGCCGGCAATCACCGGCAGATCGTTGGTGCCGGTGATGGTGATGACCACCTCGTGGCTGGTGCCATCGGCACTGTGCACGGTGAAGGTCTCGACCTTGGTCTCACCCTCTTTCAGGT
>NZ_JAHUXD010000004.1:0-373968 GCF_019218705.1 Aeromonas sp. sif2433 | reverse complement strand
CGGCGCTGTGGCGGCTCTCCTTGCGCCAGAACTCCCGCATGTTCCAGGCCCAGAAGCCCGATGAAATCCTCAGCATCTTGCTGCAAGAGCACGGCATCACCGACTACGCCTTCGCGCTGAAAAACGAGCACGCCCAGCGGGAGTACTGCGTGCAGTACCGGGAGACGGACCTCGCGTTCGTCAACCGGCTGGCCGCCGAAGAGGGGTTGTTCTACTTCCACGAGTTCGAGCAGGGCAAGCACCGCATCGTCTTTGCCGACGATGCGGCGGCCCTGACCGCCGGCCCCGAGCTGTTCTTCAATCTGGGCAACCGTTCGCTGGAGCAGGGGCCCTACGTGCGCCAGTTCCACTACCGGGAGGCGGTGCGCCCCTCAGATGTGGAGCTGAAAGACTACAGCTTCAAGACCCCGGCCTATGGGCTGTCTCACAAGAAGCTGGGGGCCGAGCTTGAGCACCAGCGGGGCAGCTACCAGCACTTCGACTACCCGGGCCGCTACAAGCTGGACCCGAGTGGCAAGGCCTTTGCCCAGCACCGGCTGGATGCGCTGCGCAATGACGCGGTGACCGGCAGCGGCAAGTCCAACTGCGCGGCACTGCTGCCGGGTCAGACCTTCGCCCTCACCGAACACCCGAACGGTGGCTTGAACACCGACTGGCAAGTGGTGCGCATCAGCCATGTGGGCCAACAGCCTCAGGCGCTGGAGGAGGAGGGCGGCAGCGGCCCCACCGTCTACCACAACGAATTTGCGGTGGTGAAGGCCAGCACCAGCTGGCGTGCCCGCATCGGCAGCCCAGAGGCGCCCCACAAGCCGATGGTGGACGGCCCGCAAATTGCCACCGTGGTGGGGCCGGAGGGGGAGGAGATTTACTGCGACGAGCATGGCCGGGTGAAGCTGCAGTTCCCCTGGGACCGCTACGGTTCCAGTAACGACCAGAGCTCCTGCTGGGTGCGGGTGAGCCAGGGCTGGGCCGGTGGCCAGTACGGCATGCTGGCCATCCCGCGCATCGGCCACGAGGTGATTGTCTCCTTCCTGGAAGGGGACCCGGACCAGCCCATCGTGACCGGGCGCACCTTCCACGCCACCAACCGACCCCCCTACGAGTTACCGGCTAACAAGACCCGCACCGTGCTGCGCACCGAGACCCACCAGGGCGAGGGCTTCAACGAGCTGCGCTTCGAAGACCAGGCGGGGCAGGAAGAGATTTACCTTCACGGTCAGAAAGACCTGAACGTGCTGATTGAGAACGATGCGGCCTGGCACATCAAGCATGACCAGCACACCGACATCGACAATGAGCGGGTGGCCCGCATCAAGGCCAATGACCATCTGACGGTGGAGGGGGAGAAGCGGGACCAGGTCAAGGCTGATTACTCGCTCACCGTGGATGCGTCTATGCACCAGAAGCTGGGTCAATCCCTACTGGTGGAAGCGGGCAGTGAGGTGCACCACAAGGCGGGCATGAAAATAGTGATGGAGGCGGGCTCCGAGTTGACCCTGAAAGTGGGAGGTAGCTTCGTCAAAATCGACCCGAGCGGTGTCACCCTCAGCGGCGGCTCCATCAAGATGAACTCGGGTGGCAGTCCGGGGGCTGGCTCCGGCTGGGGTGGGCAGATGCCGAGCTTGCCCGGTGCGGTAGAGGTCGTAGCCCCACCCAAGCCGCCGCTGTTTAAGGCTATGCCGCCCCTTGAAAAGCCGGTCTGTATTCCTTGCATGCTGAGAGCCATGGCTCAGGGCGATGCCGTGGTGAAGGGAGAGTAAGATGCTACCTGAATCAATCTGGCGTGAAGGAAAGACGGTAGCACTTCTCGAAGCGGCCAATCTCAGTGCCGAGCAGCGAGAGAGGCTGAATGAGGGGCGTTTTTTGCCGCTCTATCTGCACGACGACCTGTTTGATCTGGTCAATCTTGGCCCCTGGCTCTGGCTGTGCTCACAACTGGATGCAGGCTTGCTTGCCGAACTCGCCGAGCAAGGGCATGTTGTTGGGCTGATTGACTGCGAGCGACCAGTGGAAGCCCTGCAAGAGCAACTGGCGCTCGGGGCAAGGGTAATAGAGCCGGGTGGCAAGTACAGTATGTTGTTGCGGTTCTATACACCTGATGCCTTACCCTTGTTGCTTGACCAGCAGAATGCGCCCTGGCTTGGCGGTATCTTTGGCGGCATCAGCTGTTGGTGGCTGCGGGAGTGCGATGGCAACTGGCGTGAGCTGGTCTTGTCTATCCCCCCGACAGAACCAGAGTTGCTCCAACTGACCCCGGCACTCTATCAGGCACTGGAAGGCTCACCGCAAGCCCATCGCCTGCTGGCTCTCTGGCAGTCAGGGGAGAACATCGCTCAGTTTCCGCCTTGTGAGAGGATGGCCATGGTCCGCAAGGCGCTCGACAAAGCCAAGCAAACTGGGGCAACCGACGCTCAGTTAATGCTCTGGGGATTGGCCTATCTGGAAGGTGGGCGTTCTGCCCTGGAAGAACAAAAGAGACAAGCATGACAGTAGAAAGAAGCCTGACACGATTTATCTCCACGATGGCTACGGCAGCGTGGGACTTGATGCCTCGTTGGGGACGCTGGCTGAGTGCCATTGTACTGGTGCTCTGGCTGGGATGGACGTTTCTGGTGCAGGAGCGTCATGGCGGGGCCTCTATCGACGTTGCTTCCGTGATGGACCGCCCCATCAGCTACGTCTACGTCAACGGTAACATGGGCAGTAATGCGTTTGCGTTTGACGGATTAAATGCTGGCGGTGGTAGTGCTGGTCCCTATCGGATCGACGGCGACACGGTGAAGATCGATTGGGAACTCGATATGACCGAGGAGCAAGAGAAAGCAGGCTACCAATTTGAAAAGCACTCGGTCACTTTGCCCATGCCCAAACGGGAAAAGGGGCAGGATGATTTCTGTGTATTGATGCTACCTGACAATACCCCGATGGTACGCTGGGCCCATAGCTGCGTTGTAGAGATGGATAGTATCGTTGACACCTACCGTACGAGGAAAGGAAGATGATCGACAGGGATGATTTAGCATGCCGCATAGCTCGTGAGGAGAGCCTCCATCAGGCAGGTATTGGCACCTGCTCTCTAGCATTGCAGATTGGTTTCTTCTTCGATGGTCGCCAGCGGAATATAAATGTTGATGAGGACAGTCAGCGGTTGACCAATGTAGGGCGTCTGTTTCGAGCACATCCAAGGGAAATGACCGCAGCACTGACATCTTCATATACCTATGACAAAGTCTATATTCCTGGCTTGGGCACGCAGCTTGATGACACCACTGCTGAGCGACTGGACAGCATTCTGGATGCAAGGCAGCAGGCGTTGGCTGGCGATTACCTTGACGATCTGAAAGATCAAGCTAAAGAAACTGTGGTCGAAGCTGTCAAAGGGGATTGGAGCAAGGTTCTGACCAATAAACTCGGCGATATGCTGACCCTGAAGAGCAGTTTCGAGGCATCGGCCTCAGCGGCCAAAAATGCGGCCAAGCGAGCATTGGTTGAGGCCATAGCCCCCATCCGGGATCTCCCGTGGGTCGCCGACTTGTTTATGACCGGGGTCGATGCCAGAGTCGATTATGCCAAGAATAAGTTCAAACTGAGCGTGTCTGCTTCCAAAGAACTGAACAAGCTTCCCATCAAGTTGATCCAGGTATCGGTCTTCGGGGCAGATTTGGGGGCGGCTCTTGCCCGCCGCTTTATCGAGGAGCTGCTGGAGTCAGTCTGTACCAAAGTGGGCAACGAGTACCGCTATGAGGAGAGCAAGGTCGAGGTGATCTTCGCTGGTCTGTTCGACAGCTCACGGCGTAGCCTGCTCGATATGGGGGACACTGTTGCGGAGGTATCTGACTGGGCAGGTCTGTTGACCAAGAATCCGGCTGGCGTGCCGTTGGGCGTGGTGGCTGGGGCCAAGGTGATCGAGTATGACAAGCCACTCCATCCTGCCGTCAAGCGAGCCCTTCATCTGGTTGCCGCCCACGAGCGGAGAGACTATCGCCCCCTGCTACCCCTTGGGCCGCTCAAGCCAGGTTGGCGGGAGGAGCTCTGCCCTGGCATCAGCGAAGATGTTACTGGGGGCTTACTGCCCAACGAACAGCGGCCCAGTGCCGAGCTTTGCCGGGTGCCGCTTAGAAAAATGTTTGATACCGCTCGTCGGGCTCAGGTGCCCTTCCCCAACTTCCGGTCGTTGGAAAAAACATCCCGCAAAGTGGCGAGCTACTTCGTTATGCTGGACAACTTGGCGGGACGCTCAGTGCAGGATTTCAGCGACTATTACCAGCAGTGGGCCGGTCGAGTCGACCCGACTCCGGCAGGTTTTGAACGCCATATGACTTGTTACTGCACCTGGCTGGGGGAAAAGCGGTTCGACTACGAGGCTCGTCTGGAAGTGGCGCGTGGTAGTGAACGCGCTGAACTCAAGGCGCGTTGGGGCTGGCTTGAGCAGGTAGGGAAGGATGCAGATGACATCGTGATGTGGCAACGTTACAACAGCAAGACGGTACAGGCTGCCAAGCGGGTGAAGTTTTTTAATGACTCAATGCGAGCTCCACCAACTGTTGATGCATTCTTCAACTATTTCATGCATGACTTCAGCTCGAAGGAGCTCATGCACGCCACCCTCGACGCTCAGGCCAACACCATGCTTAGCAGTAACAATTTCTTCGTTCCCCGTGGCATTGAGGCCGTTGAGCCAGGTTAGGAGGCTGTTGCATGCAGCCATATAAAAATTGGTCGGCCGCATTGTTGAGTCTGCTGGGTAATAAGCACATACAGGCCATCCGCAGACTGAGAATATTTTTGATATTGATGAGGAAGAAGGAAGGTTTTTATATATCCCCACCGCCGTGCCAGCAGCCAATATATTACCAATACAAATAGACATGAACCAACTGTCAGCAAGGAGAGACGCGAGCTGATAGGTAACAAGGAATCATGATGATAAAGCGATGGATGTGGATCCTGGGGATGCTCTGCCCCTTGCTGGCCTGCGCGATGGAGGCGCCGCTAAAGCCCTTTTCTTGGCGTTATGGCACCGGCAGCAATATCGATAGAACTACAAATACCAAGACAGAGTTTTATCGTGATGGCGAGTTGGTTTATGCCGACCGCTTGGCTGGAGGGGGGGGCTGGCGGCTTGCTTGCCGATCGCATAAAAGGGCAGCACTATTACTGGGCTGGCGGTGGTGGTCTGCCTACGGACGGCGTGCCTGTACCCGATAAAGCCGTGATCGAGATGGTTTCATCTCATGATCGCAAGCGTTACCGCATCAAGGTGAATTTACCCGCAGATTTAGAAAAACAGATGCGCCAAGCTTATTTAGTTGACGGGCGCTATGATCGCCGAAATCGCCTCTATTTCGGCCTAGCTCCCGGTGGTTATTTTGAGGTCGTGCTAACCGGAGGGGGACTGCAATTGAGCCCTGATCTGTTGCTCACCCGTGGCATTGCCAAAGAGGTGACTGACGACTGGTATGATAAAAAGGTTTCGGTAGCTCGCCAATATGGAATAGACGACTTCGACAAGGAGTATGGCGCGTTATTCAAACAATATCCTGTGCCGCTCGGGATGGACTGGGCATCCATTATGGATGCCTACCGCGCCAAACAGCCCAAAACAGATCAAGAACCGGTCAACTGAGAGGCTTGAATATTGAATTATGGCACTAGCAACGAGTTAACAATAGCTCTATTGTGGACGTTTCCTGCCTCTGTTTATTTTATATAGTCATCTCATTCTATAATGTCCATATCCATCTAAAGGCCGATTGTGCCGAAGGGGTGGTACATCTTACCGTATAGGATGAGGTGCGGACTCTACCTCGTTAAACGACCAGTGGTTAATCTGGTTACGCTGGATCAGCTTTGGATCCAATAAGCCACAAAACAAAAGGTGGTGGAAAACTTGGCTTATTCACTATCCCTCGTTGATTACCGCGCGCTGCGTCGTGATTATTTGCATCATAGCGCCAGTAGTCAAGGGATTGCTAACCCAGCTAATACCAATAAATACGAGGCAACAGTCAGCAAGGAAAGGCGCGAATTGATAGGGAACAAAAAGGAATGATATTAAATAAATTATTTATCCTGAGTAACCTTGTGTGGTCTCTGGCGGTTTATGCAGTACAGCCGATTTATTGGATTTATGGAACCGGAAGTAATATTGATGAGATTTGGACTAGTAAAGCTGAATTTTATCGCAATGACCGTTTGATCGTGAGTTATCCGGGCGGAGGGGGAGGGCCAGAGACTAGTGAAAAGCGTATTATTCAAAAAAAATACTACTGGAGTGGAGGAGATGGTGGGCCGACTAATGGGGCTCCTGTACCAGATAAAGCCATTATTGAGATGGTTTCATTTCACGATCGTAAACGCTATCGCATCAAGGTAGATTTACCCGCCGATCTGGAAAAATGGATACGACAAGAGTACATGGTCGATGGAAAGGTTGAGCGTCGCCATTGGCTATATTTTGGGTTAGCCCCTGGTGGTTATTTTGAAGTGTTGTTACAGGGATTCAGGATTAGGCCTGACCAGCTGCTTGCCCGTGGCATCGCCGAAGAGGTGACCGATGATTGGTATGATAAAAAGGTCTCTGTGGCGCGCCAATATGGCATGGATGATTTCGACAAAAAATATGGCGAGCTATTCAAGCAATATCCCGTGCCGATGGGCATGGACTGGGCTCCGATTATGGATGCCTACCGCGCCAAACAGCCCAGAACAGATCTGGAGCCAGTCAACTAGCCAGCCGCGTTCACAACCTTCGCTTTATGGCATCACCATGGGGCCGGCGACTGAGAGGGCGGCCTCGTCGCCGCGCAGCACTCGGACTATCTCGAGGGCAAACTCGATGGCGGTGCCGGGTCCCTGGCTGGTGATGAGACGATGGGCATCATCCCGCACGACCCGCGCCGTGCTGAGCTGGCCGACGGGCAGCCGGGCCTGAAAAGCCGGGTGACAGGTGACGCTGGCGTCTCCCAGCAGATGGTGATGTTGCAATACCACCACGGGGGCGGCGCAAATGGCCGCCCGCCAGCGGCCGAGCGCCGCCTGCTCCCTGAGCAGGTCGATGGCGAGCGGCGTATCGCGGATCGCCTCGCTGCCGGGCAGGCCGCCCGGCACGACTATGGCCTCGAAGTCACGGCTGGCCAGCTCGTCGATGTGGCAGTCGGCGACCAGTTGCACCCCGCGGGAGGCGCGGATCTGGCGAAGACCCGCCGGGCAGCAGGAGGCGAGCAACACCTCGATGCGGGCCCGCACCAGGGTGTCGACGATGGCGACGGTCTCGATCTCTTCCGAACCCGGGGCTACCAATACCAGTACGCTCATCTGTCACTCCTTCTGCCGGCTATCCAGCCGGGCTCAGCTCTTCTCTTTGATGGCCTGATAGAGGCCCTGATTGACCGGCACCGCGATGCCGTGCTGGGCGGCTCTGGCCAGCAGGAAGCCGGTGATGGCCTCGATCTCGGTCTCGCGGCCCAACTCCATGTCCTGATACATGGAAGAGTAATTGTCGGCGGTGAGCTCCACCACCATCATGGCGCGGCGCAATAGTTCTTCGGCACTGGTGGGCTGGCCTTCGGCCTGCATCACGTCCGCCACTTCCACGCAGATCTGCTGCAGGGCGTCGGCGAAGCGGGGGCCGGTCAGATCGCCATTCTTGAGTCTATACAGTGCGGTCAGCGGATTGATGGCGCAGTTGATGGCGAGCTTCTGCCACTGGCGGGCCAGGATGTGCTCATCCCAACCGGCCTGGCCGAGGGCGGCGGCGAGCTCGTCCGCCAGGCCGGCGTGGGCCTTGGCGGCCTCGTTGACCGGGCCTAGCCAGGTCTCACCCTTGCCGGTATGGCGGAACACGAAGTGACCGTTCTGCATGGCGCCGTGGCTGGTGACGCCGGCGATCACCGGGTTGTGCGGGAACAGCTGCACCACCTGCTCGGCGATGCCCATGCCATTGTGCAGCAAGATGATGGGGATGCCTGCCGCCAGCTTGCCCACCAGCGGGGTCAGGGCCGACACCACCTGGCCAGCCTTGGTCATCACCAGCAGCCGCTTGATCTGGCCGGGCTGACTGACGAAGCCCCGCTCGATGGCGATCAGCTGGGTATGGCCTTCCAGCGAGGTGAAATCGATGCCGGGGTGCAGGGTGGAGCGGTGCCGATCGCGCAGCAAGACGCGGGTCGATTGGCCGCTCAGGGTCAACAGGGATGCGAACACGCCACCCAGGGCACCACAGCCCAGCAGTGACCATTGGGGGGAGGAGGGCTGTCGGCTGTTTTTAAGGTTTAAATCGCGTAATCCGCTTGGCATGGAGAGGCTCAATCAAGGTAGGGGTCGCGTTCCGAACAACCACCTGCCGGGGATAAGTGAAGATGTCGCATGGCGGACACTAACGGGTCTCGCCATTCCTGTGCGCAGGGGATTCTAGCAGAGCAGCCCCATCGAAATCAGCAAATTTGCCGGTTTTCTGGTAGATTTGCCCCCCTATAAGCGCAACTTGAGGAGCCCTGACATGCCGTCATTCGATATTGTCTCTGAAGTCAAAATGAACGAGGTGTTGAACGCCGTCGATAACGCCAATCGTGAACTGGCGACCCGTTTCGATTTTCGTGGTGTTGAAGCCAGCTTCGAATTGAACAAAGAAGAAGTCAAGCTGGAGGCCGATGCCGATTTCCAGCTCAAGCAGATGGTCGAGATCCTGCGCGGAGCCCTGCTCAAGCGCAACATCGAAGGCAATTCCATCGACGTGGGTGACAGCGTTCACTCCGGCAAACGCTTCCACCTGAACGTCAAGTTCAAGCAGGGGATCGAGAAGGAGATCGCCAAGAAGCTGGTGAAGCTGATCAAGGATTCCAAGATCAAGGTGCAGGTCGCCATCCAGGGTGACGAGGTGCGTGTCACGGGCAAGAAGCGTGACGATCTGCAGGAGGCCATGGCACTGGTACGCGGGGCCGAGCTGGGCCAGCCGATGCAGTTCCAGAATTTCCGCGATTGATCGCAGGCGGGGAGGGTTCGGCCCTCCCCCTTGTTCAATGGCAAGACGTTCGATGGCAAGACCGTCGATGGTCGAGCCATAAAAAAACCGGAGCAGCTGCTCCGGTTTTTTGTGTCCGCGATACGTGTTCGATTAGAACTTGTAGGTAACGGAGAAGTAGTGACCGAAACCTGTGGTCTTCAGGCCGTAGGAGCCGTTCTGGATGCCATAGATGTCGTTGAAGTACTTCAGGCCGTAACCGACGGCGTAGCGGTCGGAGTGCCAGTACAGGCCGTTGAACATGGCGGTACCGTCGGTGGAGGTGTCCTTGGCATCAAACAGGTGATCCAGGTAACCCTGATACGCGATGAAGCTGCCGTTGGAGAAGGTGTAGAAAGGCTTGAACCAGTTCATGGAGAACTGATAGCCGTTCCAGCCCTGCTCGCCGCTGCCTTCGTTGACGTGACGGGCATACAGGTTCATGCCAACCTTGCCGAACCAAGGCACCTGTACGTCGGCACCCAGACCGGTCATGGCTTCAAACAGACCATCCGGACCACCCACGTTGATCAGGTTGGCGATGTACAGTTCTTGCACCGGGCCGAAGGAGAGATCTTTGCCGGTCATGCCGTCGATGGAGATACGCGGTGCAAACTTGATGAACAGGTTGTCTTGGTTGTGCTTGTCGTCGCTGTTGTTCTGGAAGATGTCGAAGACGTCGACATAACCGTACAGATCGAAGATACCAGAGCGGCCACCAAACTCCATTTCGAAGTAGGTATCGTTGTAACCACCTTCAGATTCGCTGTAGGGCATCTGATCGATGGTGTGCATCACGTTGAACTGGAACCACTTGTAGTCGTTCTTATGGATGTCACCGCTGTAATCGGCAGCAAAAGCCGGGGTGGCGGAGGCAGCCAGCAGACCGGCAGCGATCAGAGTCTTGGTAAATTTGGCCATTTTATTGGTCTCTTGTGTATTTAGTTGAGGTTTTCCGTAGCCTGCCCACAAGGAGCGGGAGGGATTCTAGCCAAATAAATTCAGCGGATAAACAAGAGCCAGGGAACTTTGTCAGGAATTGTGAATCTAATCACCCCCTCATTGGCGCAAACGCTTGCTATTTGTTCGCTTTCGAAGACAAGTGCTTGTTTCGTTTGGATACCATTATGATCAGCACCATCACCGGGATGCCGAGCAGGCTGGTGCCGATGAAGAAGCTGCTGTAGCCAAACAACTCGACGAAGTGGCCGGAAAAACCGGCCAGCAGCTTGGGCAACAGCAACATGATTGAGCTGAACAGCGCATACTGGGTCGCCGAGAAGGCGACGTTGGTCAGGCTCGACAGGTAGGTCACGAAGGCTGCCGTGGCTATCCCGGCGCTGAGGTTGTCCAGCGAGATGATCAGGGTCAGCAGCTCCAGGTTGTGGCCGACCTGATTGAGCAGCGCAAACAGCAGGTTGGTGCTGGCGGTGAGCACGGCGCCGAGAAACAGGATGCGCAGGGTGCCGAAGCGCATCACCAGCACGCCCCCCAGCGCGGCGCCCACCAGCGTCATGATGACGCCATACACCTTGGTAATGGTGGCCACCTCCGTCTTGCTGAACTGCAGATCCACGTAGAAGCTGTTGGACATCACCCCCATCACCACATCCGAGATGCGATAACAGGCGATGAGCCCGAGGATCAGCAGGGCGGAGCCGCCGTATCGGCAGAAGAAATCGGCGAAGGGGCACCAGATCGCCTCGTAGATCCAGGCCCCCAAACCCGCCAACGGACGCGGCCAGCCCTGACCGAGCAGCAGCGTCTTGCGCATCGCCTGCTGTTCATCCTGACGCTTCACATCGATATCGGGCTCATGACTGAGCAGGGTGGTGATGATGCCAAGGGACATCATTCCCGCCATCAGCAGGTAGGTGAGCTGCCAGCCGCGGTAGTCGTAGCCGCTGTTGCTGCCGAGCCAGGCCGCCAGCGCCAGCGCGCCGGCCCCCGCCATGATCATCGCCAGCCGGTACCCCGTCATGTAGGAGGCCGCCATGGCCGCCTGCAACCGCTCAGGGGCCGACTCGATGCGATAGGCGTCGATGACGATGTCCTGGGTGGCGGAGCAAAACGCCACCAGCAGGGCAAACAGGGCGAGCTGGGCGAGCTGGGTCTTGGGATCGCAGTAGGCCATGCCCACCAGGGAGAGAGCGATCAGCAGCTGGGAGAGCAGCATCCAGCTGCGCCGCCGCCCCAGCAATCGGGAGAGCAGCGGCAGCGGCAGCCGGTCGACCAGCGGTGACCACATCCATTTAAAGCCGTAGGCCAGCGCGACCCAGCTCATGTAACCGATGTCGGTCAGGCTGACATCGGCCTCACGCAGCCAGAACGAGAGGGTGCCAAACACCAGCAGCAGTGGCAGGCCGGAGGAGAAGCCCATGGCAAACAGGGTGAGAACCCGCCTCTCCAGATAGACGACGAGAGAGTCGCGCCAGCTTGTTGTGCGGCTCGGGGGGCGAACAGTGTTCAAATGCCTGACTCCTCTGGGAAAAGGGGGTCATTTTGTCAGGTTCGAGGGGGATAGCCAAGGCAAGCCCGACAGGCGGCAGACAAAAGGCCCACCCCAAGCGGGGTGGGCCTTCAGCCGGACGGCAATCTCTGTCACTGCATGGCGACAGGGATGAGCCGGGGTTACTTGATCGCTTTCTTGTCGGTGCTGCTCTCGGCCAGCAACACCACCTTTTTCAGGATGATGGGGCTGGTCGGCACGTCGTTGGCGCGCAGGATCGAGCTGTAGCCCGTCTGCACCTGGGCCAGCTTGTCCAGCACCTCCATGCCCTCGACGACCTGGCCGAACACGGTATAACCGGCGCCGGCATTGGCGTTGAGGTTATCGTTGTCGGTCAGGTTGAAATAGAACTGGCGGGTGGCGCTGTCCACCGCCTGGGTGCGGGCCATGGCGATGCTGCCACGCTTGTTGGGCAGGCCGCCCTTGGACTCGTTGACCACGGGCTCGAAGGTCGGCAGTTGCTGGAACTGCTGGTTGTAACCGCCGCCCTGCACCACGAAGTTCTGGATCACGCGGTGGAACAGGCTGCCGTCATAGCTGCCGTCCGCCACGTAGCGCAGGAAGTTCTTCACCGTCTGTGGCGCCTGCTTGGAGGCCAGCTCGATCACGATATTGCCGTGGTTGGTCTCCATCCTGACCTTGGGGCCTGCGAACGCCAGCGGGGCGATCAGCATGGCCAGTAACCAGAGTTTTTTCATCTAACTATCCTCGCTCAGCTCGTCGGCTGGCCCTTGAGATAACCGCGCAGCGCCTCGTCTGCCATGATCTGCTGCAATAAACTGCCAAGCTGCTGGTTCAGGATGGACTCCAGTTCGGCCATGCTCGGTTCACCCGGTTCTTCCTTGCTGGAAGACATGTTGAACTGCTTGGTCAGCTTGCTGCCCTGGAAGTCGGCGATCACCTGCAGACTGACCTTGGACTTGGTGACATAGGTGAAGGTCTTCTCTTCCACATTGACCGCGGCGGTGGAGATGGCCAGGGTCAGGTTGGTGGTGCCGCTGTTGCCCACTTCCAGGCCCTGGCTGCGCAGCCCCTCGGCCAGTTTTTCGGCCAGCAGGTTGTTGAGCGGCTGCTCGCTGTTGACCAGCACGGCGGCCTTCTCTTTCTTCTTGATGGAGAAGACATAGGCGGCCTCGCGCTTGTCCACCCCTTCCATGGTGATCCGGTTGCCAGAGTAGTACTGCTGATTGGAGGGGATGACCTGCGGGTTGAGCAGCGCGGTCTCCGGCCAGTGAGTGGCGCAACCACCCAGCATCAGGGCGGCCAGCAGCAAGAGTGACTTTTTCATCATGGGTTTCCTTTAGCTTTATCTTTAGCGTTTGATGGCTTTCAAAATAACGAATTTGCTGTTCGACGCAACGACTTGTGCGTTGGCAAACAGGCGCTTGAGTTTGTTGTGATAGTCCAGATGACGGTTGCCTACTATCCAGAGTTCCCCCCCCTGAGGCAATACCCGGTGCGCGTCGCTGAACATCTGCCAGGCGATATGATCGGTGATCGCCTGCAACTGATGGAAGGGGGGGTTGCAGAGGATCCGATCCGCCGCGCCGACCGCGACGCCGTCGAGACAGTTGTTGACCATGAAGCGGGCGCGGGGCAGGGCATCCGGCAGATTGTGCTCGACGTTCAGCCGCGCCGAGGCGACCGCCATATAGGATTCGTCGATGAAGGTCACCTCCACCTCGGCATCCCGCGCCAGCAGCGCCAGCCCCAGTACCCCGTTGCCGCAACCCAGATCGATCACCTTGCGTGCACTGTGCACAGGCAAATTATCCAGCATGAAGCGGGCGCCGATATCCAGGCTGGTGCGCGAAAACACATTGGCGTGGTTGTGGATCAGCAGGTTGCTGCCCTCCAGTGGCCAAGTGGTCGGGAAGGGGTTAGCCAGGGCCGGGCGCTCGGTGGCCGGCGTGTCATCGACCGTGCAGTGGATCAGGCGCGCCTTCTTCCAGGCCAGGGAGGTCTGGGTCGGCCCCAGGTATCTTTCAAACAGCTTGAGGGTCGAGCTGTGGATGTCTTTCGCCTTGCCTGCGGCCAGGATGCGGGTGGCCGGGGTCACCACCTGGCGCAGGGCCAGCAACTGTTGCTCCAGCAAGGCCTGGTACTTGGAGACCTTGATCACCACCAGCGCGGGGGCTGCGGGCAGTGGCGCCAGCGCATCCTGCAGGGTGACCTGCGCGGGATCCAGCTCGTTCTCGCTCAGATTGGCCAGGGTGGCCTTCTCGCTGATATAGGAGTCGCTCACACAGACCGGGGCATGGCCATGCAGGTAGGCGGTCAGGGCGCCGAAGCCGTCGTTCATGATGATGACGGGGCCGTCCGCCGCGAGGGGGGTCTCGGCGAGCTGGTTGATCAGGTACTCGTCCGCCGCATCCCAGGCCTGCAGGGGATCCTGGCTCTGCCGCGGGTAACGATACAGGGTCAGGCGACAATGGGCCGTGTCGAGAAGGGTTTGCATAAGAAAGCGTCCAAGATGATGCATATAGATGACAACTGCCCGCAGAGTGCTGCCCGGCAGGCGTGTGAAGTGGCGCTATTCTAGCGGGGGCGGAGAATTTCACCAGCCCGGTGCGACGCGCGGTGGCGGCCCTATTTCCCACCGGCCTGATGCATCGGGGGCACAACCCTGGCTACAATGGCCAGACATCCATCTTGGGAGTCTTTGTCGTGAGCATGCAACAACAGATCGAGGCCAAACTGGCCGCAGCCTTGTCCCCCAGTCACCTTGAGGTGATCAATGAGAGCTACATGCACAGGGTGGAGCCGGGCTCCGAGAGCCACTTCAAGGTGATAGTGGTGAGCCAGGCGTTCGAGGGGCAGCGCCTGCTGGGACGCCATCGTCAGGTCAATGCCGTGCTGGCGGACGAGTTGGCCCATGCCATCCATGCGCTGGCGCTGCATACCTATACCGAGGCGGAGTGGCAATTGCGGGAGCAGGCCCCCAAAACCCCGGGCTGTGTCAGCAAGTCCCCCTTTGCCTGAGTCGTTGACCTTTTCATTACTAAATTGTCGATTAATTAACAAAATAATTACAACCCGCTCGTGGCGCGAGCCCCCGGCCCCGAGCGCATCGTCCGCGAGTGAGGATTACTTTTTCTAATCAACCTTTGGGACATGTAAAATTACCCCTAACTGGGTAGTAAAACAAAAAATCCTTTAAAACCACGGGTTGCAGGGGCGGCAGGGAATTATTCATTAGAGGTTAATTTTGTGATAGCGCGGGGATTTTCCCCATTTGGCGTGGCGACTGACTTGTCTAAGGTGGTAAACTCAGTCGCTTTTGAATGAACCTGTATGTTGCTGATTTGTTTGTTTTATCGACAATTTGCCGCGATATTGACGGGCTCATTCAACAACTCGTCGTGATGTATTTCTCGGCGCTAACCAACCTGTCTTCCCTTAACGGTAGTGCAAGTGAGTATGATTACAATTAAAAGAGGACTGGACATCCCCGTGCTGGGTGCTCCGGAGCAAGTAATCTACGATGGCCCGGCCATCACCCGTGTTGCTACACTCGGCGAAGAGTTCGTGGGGATGCGTCCTACTATGTTCGTCAAAGTAGGTGATCGCGTCATTAAAGGTCAGGAGCTCTTCGAAGATAAGAAGAATCCCGGCGTTAAATTCACGGCCCCTGCCACCGGTGTGGTTTCTGAGATCAACCGTGGTGCCAAGCGTGTTCTGCAATCTGTCGTCATCGACATCGATGGCTCTGACGAGCAGGTGACCTTTGAACACTTTGCGTCTGCCGAGCTTGCACAGCTCGAGCGCAGCAAGGTGCAGGAGATCCTGGTCGCATCAGGCCAGTGGACCGCATTGCGTACCCGTCCATTCAGCAAGGTGCCGGCAGTGGGCTCTGCCCCGCGTGCCATCTTCGTCACCGCGATGGACTCCAACCCGCTGGCTGCCAATGCCGAGCTCATCATCAAGGAACAGGCCCAGGCCTTCCTCGATGGCTTGAGCGTGCTGAGCCGCCTGACCGATGGCAGCGTCCACGTCTGCAAGGGTGAAGGCAGTCTGCCGCACTCCAACCTGGCGCAAGTCAAGGAAGCCGTGTTTGTTGGCCCGCATCCTGCCGGTCTGCCTGGCACCCATATCCACTTCCTGGATCCGGTCGGCAGCAAGAAGGTGCAGTGGCACATCAACTATCAGGATGTGATCGCCTACGGCAAGCTGTTCACCACGGGTCAGATCTTCACCGACAAGGTGATCGCTCTGGCCGGTCCGAACGTGGTCAAGCCACGCCTGCTGCGCACCCGCATGGGCGCCTGCATCAGCCAGCTGACCAACAACGAGCTGCGCGCGGATGAAAACCGTGTCATCTCCGGTTCCATCCTGAGTGGTGCCAAGGCCGAAGGGGTCCATGACTACCTGGGTCGTTACCACAATCAGGTGAGCGTGCTGGGCGAAGGCCGTGAGAAAGAGTTCCTGGGTTGGGTCAATCCCAGCGCCGACAAGTTCTCCATCACCCGCACCACCCTCTCTCATCTGATGAAGGGCAAACTCATCAACTTCACTACCACCACCAACGGTAGTGATCGCTCCATGGTGCCTATTGGCAACTATGAGCGCGTGATGCCGCTCGACATCCTGCCGACCCTGCTGCTGCGGGATCTGGTCTCCGGCGACACCGACAGCGCACAGTCGCTCGGCTGCCTGGAGCTGGATGAGGAAGATCTGGCGCTCTGTACCTTCGTCTGCCCCGGCAAGACAGAGTACGGCCCGATCTTGCGTGAGTGCCTGGCCAAGATAGAACTGGAAGGTTAAGCGATGAGTTTCAAGCAACTTCTTGAAAATTTGGAACATCACTTCGAGCCGGGCGGCAAGTACTCCAAGTACTATGCCCTGTTCGAGGCGGCGTATACCCTGTTTTATACCCCCGGGTCCGTGACCCGCAATGCTGCCCACGTCCGTGATGCGATCGATCTGAAACGCATGATGATCATGGTGTGGCTGGCCGTGTTCCCGGCCATGTTCTGGGGCATGTTCAACGTCGGTAATCAGTCCATCGCCGCCATCGCCCATCTGGGCAGCGCGGCCGGTGCCGATACCTGGCAATACACCATCGCGACCCTGCTGGGTGCCTCGCTGGATCCGGCCGTGGCCGGCATCGGCAGCAAGATGCTGATCGGTGCGGCCCACTTCCTGCCCATCTACCTGACCGTGTTCCTGGTCGGTGGCTTCTGGGAAGTGCTGTTCGCCATGGTGCGCAAGCACGAGATCAACGAAGGCTTCTTCGTGACCTCCATCCTGTTCGCCCTGATAGTGCCGCCCGAGCTGCCCCTGTGGCAAGCCGCGCTCGGCATCACCTTCGGTGTGGTGCTGGCCAAGGAAGTGTTCGGTGGTACCGGCAAGAACTTCCTGAACCCGGCCCTGGCGGGTCGTGCGTTCCTGTTCTTCGCCTACCCCGGTCAGATCTCCGGCGATGCCGTCTGGGTGGCCGTTGACGGCTATTCAGGCGCGACCGCGCTGAGCCAGTGGGCCCAGGGCGGCCAGATGGCGCTGATCAACGGTGCCACCGGCGAAGCCATCAGCTGGATGGATGCCTTCCTGGGGAACCTGCCAGGTTCCATCGGTGAAGTCTCCACCCTGATGATCCTCATCGGTGCGGCCATGATCGTTTACATGCGGATCGCCTCCTGGCGCATCATCGCCGGTGTGATGATCGGTATGGTGGCCACCTCCCTGCTGTTCAACGTCATCGGTTCCGATACCAACCCCATGTTCAACATGCCGTGGCACTGGCATCTGGTGCTGGGCGGCTTCGCCTTTGGTATGGCCTTCATGGCGACCGATCCGGTCTCCGCCGCCTTTACCAACAAGGGCAAGTGGTGGTACGGCGCCCTCATCGGCGTCATGGTAGTGCTGATCCGGGTAGTGAACCCCGCGTTCCCGGAAGGCATGATGTTGGCCATTCTGTTTGCTAACCTGTTTGCCCCCTTGTTTGACCATTTCGTGGCGCAGGCGAACATCAAGCGGAGGATCGCACGTGGCGTTTAATAAAGACTCAACCATCGGCACCCTCACCGTGGTGACCGGTCTGTGTCTGGTGTGTTCCATCGTGGTCTCCGTGGCCGCCGTGGGGCTGCGCCCGGCTCAGCTGGAAAACAGGGCGCTGGACAAGCAAAGCAACATCCTGTCCGTTGCCGGTGTCGATGTCAGCTCCGTGGCCAAGCGTGATCTGGCCCAGCTGTATGGCAACAAGATTGAAGCGCGCCTGGTCGACCTGACCACCGGTGAGTTCGTTGACGGCGATGCCGACAACTTCGACACCAAGCTGGCGGCGAAGGATCCGGCCAAGAACATCCGTCTGGCCCCGGCCGACGACAAGGCTGGCCTGCGTCAGATCTCCAAGCTGGTGCCGGTGTTCTTCGCGAAGGACGCAGAAGGCAAGGTCGACAACATCATACTGCCGGTCTACGGCCAGGGTCTGTGGTCCACCATGTACGCCTTCGTGGCGGTCGCGGCCGATGGTCAAACCATCAAGGGCATCACCTACTATGATCACGGCGAAACACCGGGTCTGGGCGGCGAGATCGAGAATCCGGCCTGGCGTGAACTGTTCGTCGGCAAGAAGCTGTTCGATCAAGACGGTCAGCCCGCACTGCGGGTGATCAAGGGGCATGCTCCGGCTGGTTCCGAGCATGACATCGATGGCCTGTCCGGCGCGACCCTGACCGGCAATGGCGTACAGCACACGTTTGACTTCTGGATGGGACCCAAGGGCTTTGGTCCTTTCCTGGCCAAGGTTCGTGCAGGAGAAATCAACAATGGCTGACAAGAGCGAAATGAAAAAATTGCTGTTGACGCCTGTGCTCGGCAACAACCCCATCGCCTTGCAGGTGCTGGGTGTCTGTTCCGCGCTGGCCGTTACCAGCCAGATGAAGACGGCGTTCGTGATGACGCTGGCCGTTACCGCGGTCACCGCCTTCTCCAACCTGTTCATCTCCCTGATCCGCAATCAGATCCCGAACAGCGTGCGGATCATCGCCCAGATGGCGGTGATTGCCTCGCTGGTTATCGTGGTTGACCAGGTGCTCAAGGCCTATGCCTATGACATCTCCAAGCAACTGTCGGTATTCGTGGGCCTGATCATCACCAACTGCATCGTGATGGGTCGTGCCGAAGCCTATGCCATGAAGAGCGCCCCGCTGCCCTCCTTCCTAGACGGTATCGGCAACGGTCTGGGTTACGGCGCCGTGCTGCTGGCCGTGGCCACCGTGCGTGAAATCCTGGGCTCCGGCACCTGGTTCGGTATCGAGCTGCTGCCGCTGGTGAACAATGGTGGCTGGTATGTGCCTAACGGCCTGCTGCTGCTGCCGCCGAGTGCATTCTTCATCATTGGTCTGATCATCTGGGGCGTTCGCACCAAGGATCCCAAGCAGGTGGAGGCAAAGGATTAAGGTATGGAACACTATCTGAGTCTGTTGATTCGTTCGATCTTCATCGAAAACCTGGCGCTCTCCTTCTTCCTGGGGATGTGTACCTTCCTGGCGGTGTCCAAGAAGGTCAAGACGGCCATGGGTCTGGGTATCGCCGTCATTGTGGTACAGACCGTGGCCGTGCCGGCCAACAACCTGATCTACAACTACGTCCTGAAAGATGGCGCCCTGGTATCCGGCCTGGATCTGAGCTTCCTGAGCTTCATCACCTTCATCGGGGTGATCGCGGCGCTGGTGCAGATCCTGGAGATGGCGCTGGACAAGTATTTCCCTGCGCTCTACAACGCCCTGGGCATCTTCCTGCCGCTCATCACCGTGAACTGCGCCATCTTCGGTGGCGTCTCCTTCATGGTGCAGCGTGACTACAACTTCGTGGAGTCTGTGGTCTATGGCGTGGGCTCGGGTGCCGGTTGGATGCTGGCCATCGTGGCGATGGCGGGGATCCGCGAGAAGATGAAGTACTCCGATGTTCCTGAAGGCCTGCGTGGCCTCGGCATCACCTTCATCACCGCGGGTCTGATGGCGCTGGGCTTCATGTCCTTCTCTGGTATTTCCCTGTAATCGGAAAGGAAATATAGATGGAAATTATTCTGGGTGTGGTCATGTTCACCGTGATCCTGCTGGCCCTGGTGGCAGTCATTCTGTTCGCCAAGTCCAAGCTGGTGACCGCCGGTGACGTGACAATCAGCATCAACGGCGACCCGGCCAAGGCTGTCACCAGCCCGGCGGGTGGCAAGCTGCTCGGCGTGTTGGCCGGCAGCGGTATCTTCGTCTCCTCCGCCTGTGGCGGCGGTGGCTCCTGTGGTCAGTGCAAGGTGCGGGTGAAAGCCGGCGGCGGCGATATTCTGCCGACCGAGCTGGATCACATCAGCAAGGGCGAAGCCCGTCATGGCGAGCGTCTGGCCTGTCAGGTCACCGTCCGTTCCGACATGGACATCGAGCTGCCGGAAGAGATCTTCGGGGTGAAGAAGTGGGATTGCACCGTTATCTCCAACGATAACAAGGCCACCTTCATCAAGGAGCTCAAGCTGCAGATCCCGGACGGCGAGAGCGTGCCGTTCCGCGCCGGTGGTTATATCCAGATCGAAGCCCCTGCCCACCACGTGCAGTACAAGAACTTCGATATTCCCGAGGAGTATCGCGGGGACTGGGATCGCTTCAAGATCTTCGAACTGGAGTCCAAGGTCAATGAGCCGATCATCCGTGCTTATTCCATGGCCAACTATCCGGAAGAGTTCGGCATCATCATGCTGAACGTGCGGATCGCGACCCCGCCGCCCAGCAACTGGACCGCGCCTCCCGGCCAGATGTCCTCCTATATCTTCAGCTTGAAAGCTGGTGACAAGGTGACCATCTCGGGTCCGTTCGGTGAGTTCTTCGCCAAGGACACCGACGCCGAGATGGTGTTCGTCGGCGGTGGTGCGGGCATGGCGCCGATGCGCTCCCACATCTTCGATCAGCTGCGTCGCCTGAAGACCAAGCGCAAGATGAGCTTCTGGTACGGTGCCCGTTCCAAGCGCGAGATGTTCTATGTCGAAGATTTCGACATGCTGGCCGCCGAGAACGACAACTTCCAGTGGCACGTCGCGCTGTCCGATCCGCAACCGGAAGACAACTGGGATGGCTACACCGGCTTCATCCACAACGTCTTGTTCGAGAACTATCTCAAGAACCACGAGGCGCCGGAAGATTGCGAGTTCTACATGTGCGGGCCTCCCGTCATGAACGCTGCCGTCATCAACATGCTGAAAAACCTCGGCGTTGAAGACGAAAACATCCTGTTGGATGACTTTGGTGGTTAATCCATGCACAGTGTTGTAAAGACCTGGCTAGCCTTCGGGCTAGCCTTTTTCTTGACGGGGTGCGGTCAGGAAACGGTCCAATCCAAGCCGGAGATCCACATCACCGGCAGCACCATGGGTACCTATTATTCCATCAAGGTGGCGGATGGCAGCGTCACCGATGCGGCCAAGCTGCAGGCCGAAGTCGATGTCCTGCTGGAGCGGGTCAACGATCAGATGTCGACCTACAGACCGGATTCCGAGCTGTCGCGCTTCAACCAGCACAAGGGCTCGACCCCGCTGGTGGTGTCCCGCGACACAGCACGGGTGGTGACCGAGGCCATTCACATTGGCCGCGAGAGCCGCGGCGCACTGGATGTGACCGTGGGTCCCCTGGTCAATCTGTGGGGCTTTGGCCCGGACAAGCGGCCGACCAGGGTGCCGTCCGACGAGCTGATCAGCCAGACCCGCCAGAAGACGGGGCTGGGCAATCTGCACGTGATCACCTCCGCCGATGCCGATACCCTGCAAAAAGACATTCCGGATCTCTACGTGGATCTCTCCGCCATCGCCAAGGGCTTCGGGGTGGACAAGGTCGCCGAGTATCTGGAATCCCTGGGGTCGCGCAACTACCTGGTGGAGATCGGCGGTGAGCTGCGCATCAATGGTGTCAATGGCAAGGGACACCCCTGGCGCGTCGCCATCGAGAAGCCGACCGCCAATGCCGGCTCGGTGCAGGAGGTTATCCTGCCGGGGGACAACGGCGTAGCCACCTCGGGTGAGTACCGCAACTACTACGAGATGGATGGCAAGCGCTTCTCCCACACCATAGATCCGGTGACGGGCAAGCCCATCCAGCATCGCATGGTATCGGTGACGGTGATCCACCCCTCCTGCATGACCGCAGACGGGTTGGCGACCGTGTTCATGGTGATGGGGCCGCAGAAGAGCCTGGCCTATGCCAAGGAGCGGGGTCTGGCGATCTTCATCATCACCAAGACGGACGACGGCTTCGAAGAGGCCTATTCGGATGCCTTCAAGCCCTATCTGGTTAAGAAGTAAGGGGTAACAACATGCAGATTTTTCTGATTACCTTCGGGGTGTTTCTGGCGGTAGTGGTGGCCATGGCCATCGGCTACATCTTCCAGAAGAAGACCATTTCCGGTTCCTGTGGAGGGCTCGGCACTATAGGGATCGAAAAGGAGTGTGATTGCCCGGAGCCCTGCGACAACCGCAAGAAGAAGATGGCCAAGGAAGAGGCCCGTCGCAAGATGCTGGTCGATAACCGGATCATCTGACTCGCGGCCCCGGTCGCAACAGCTCTCGAATGCCAGCGAGCCGACCCATGGTCGGCTCGCTTTTTTATGGCGCTCAGTAGTCGTACTGGCGACAGCGCTTCTTGTTGAACTCCGCCTGCCAGCGCGCCAGCTCCTCCCGGGTGCCGAGCTCGTCCCCCTGTTTGATGGCCTTCTCCAGCAGCTCGATGCGCTCGAACAGCCAGCTGCACTCCGCGGTCGGTTGATCCTTGGCCATGCCAAGCAGCGGCAGCAGGCAGAGTCCCAGCCAGAATTTTCTCATCTCTCTCCTCCTTGAGTCTCAGATTGAACGGTGCCTTAAGAGTCTATCTTCTCGCATCAGTTCGTGTGCTGGCAGAAATGACAGGGCTGGGGTAGCATGGGAATATTGCCTGTCTATTTATACAGTGGTATGCGCAAGATCATTCACATCGACATGGACTGCTTCTTCGCCGCGGTGGAGATGCGGGACAACCCGGCCCTGCGCGAGGTGCCGCTGGCCATCGGCGGCTCCGCCGATCGGCGCGGCGTCATCTCGACCTGCAACTATGTGGCGCGCCGCTTCGGGGTGCGCTCCGCCATGCCGAGCGGCCTGGCCATGAAGCTCTGCCCGCCACTGGTCCTCATCCCTGGCCGGATGGCGCTCTACAAGGAGGTCTCCCGCCAGCTGCGCGCCATCTTCCTGCGCTACACCGAGCTGGTGGAGCCGCTCTCTCTGGACGAGGCCTACCTCGATGTCACCGACAGCCCCAACTGCGGCGGCAGCGCCACCCTGATGGCGGCCGAGATCCGCGCCGCCATCGTCAGCGAGCTGGGGCTGACCGCCTCGGCCGGGGTCGCGCCGAACAAGTTTCTGGCCAAGCTCGCCTCCGAGCAGCGCAAGCCGGACGGCCTGTTCGTGATAAGGCCGCAGGAGGTGGACGAGTTCGTGCGCCAGCTGCCCCTCGGCAAGCTGCCCGGCATAGGGCGCAAAACCGCGGATCGGCTGGAGTCCCAGGGGCTCTACTCCTGCGAGGACGCCAGGGCCCTCTCTGCCGAGGAGCTCTGCGCCCGCTTCGGCAAGCTGGGAGAGATGCTGACGGGGCGGATCTGGGGTCAGGACGATCAGCCGGTGCAGGCCCAGCGGGTGCGCAAGAGCATAGGGGTGGAGACCACGCTCGCCAGCGATGTGCTGGACGAGGCGGCCTGCTGGCAGGTGTTGAGCCAGCTCATCCCCGAGCTGGAGCTGCGCTTCGCCCGGGCCTGCCCCGCCGAGGCGCTGATGGGGCAGGGGATCAAGCTCAAGTTTGCCGACTTTCAGCAGACCACCGTCTACCGCCGCGGGGGTTATCAGGCCGCCCTGTTCCACGACCTGCTGCACGAGGGGCTGCAACGGGCTCAAGGAAAACCCATTCGCCTGCTCGGCCTGGTGGTGGGTCTGCCCGGTGCCGGGGAAATCAACCAACTCAGCCTGGATCTGAGTTGATATGGTTAAGTTTTTGTTTCCTAAACCGATACAGTACTTACACCTTTAGAAGTCAGGAAATGTGGCATGAGTTCTCTTTCTGTTCAGGGCCGGATCACCCTGATCGCCGGCTGTTGTTTACTGGCCAGTGCCGCGGCACTGGTGGCGTCCTCCCTCTTCAATGCCGCTCGCATGCAGGAGCAGGTACTCACTTCCACCACCCTGGAGGCGCAACATGCGGCGGAGAACTGGATGCAGGCCATGGGTGCTACCCAGGCGGCCAGGGTGACCAGCTATCTCGATGAAGCCTATTTCCGGGCCACTCTGCTGGCCGAGAGCGTACTGTTCCAGCGCAAGAATGCGGCCGACAACTTCGTCCACTCCGAGGCGCTGCGCGGCGCGGTGAACCAGCAGCTGCAGGATGCGGCTGAATCGTCCGCCAACCTGCTCGGGGTCTATGGGGTCTTCGAGCCCAATCAGCTCGATGGCGAGGACGCCAACTACCAGGGCTCGACGGCGCTGGGGGCCAATGACAAGGGGCGTTTCTCCAGTTACTGGGCCCGAGTCGATGGCAAGGTGATCCTGGAGGTCATGGATGAGGTCGTGCTGGCCGACGACAAGCCGACCGCCAACGGCGGGGTGGAGAATGGCTGGTACAGCTGCAGCATCCGCTCGCGGGCCCTCTGCCTGCTCGAGCCTTATCTCGACGAGGTCGGCACCCGGGAGGTGCTGATGACCTCGGTGACGGCGCCCCTGCTGGAGCAGGGGACCCTGCTCGGCATGGTCGGGGTGGATATCTCCTTGACCAGGCTGCAGAGCCTGGTGGAGGAGATGGACAAGACCCTCTATGAGGGGCAGGGCAAGGTGCTGCTGCTCAGCCACGAGGGCCGAGTGGCCGGGGTGGAGGGATTCGAGGTCAGGCTCGGCAACCTCCTTGGCCAGCAGGATCAGGGGCTGGCGACGGATCTGAAGGGCTGGCTCGGCCAGGGCGAGGTGGTCACCCGCTGGAGCCCCGATGGCGCCTTGTTGCAGACCTTCGTGCCGGTCAGGATGCGTGGCACCGATCGCAAGTGGGGCATCTACATCGAGCTGCCCCGTGCCGTGGTGCTCTCCTCTGCCCTGCAGCTGCAGGGGGAACTCGAAGGTCAGGCCCAACGCAGCGTGGTCGCACAGCTGCTGATCGGTGGCGTGATCTCGCTGCTCGCCCTGCTCTGCATCTGGCTGATGGCGCGGCGGATAGTCGCCCCCATTCGCACCGTGGTGGCCCGTCTCAAGGACATCGCCAGCGGCGAGGGGGATCTGACCCAGCGCATCGATCTGCAGCGCGATGATGAGATCGGCGAGCTGGCCAGGTGGTTCAACAACTTCCTCGACAAGCTGCAATCCACCATCAGCCAGGTGATCGACACGGTCGCCGGCACCCGGGCCAGCGCAACCCAGGCGGCGCAGGGGGCCGAGCGCACCAGCGCCGGCATGCAGGCCCAGTATCAGGAGGTGGATCTGGTCGCCACCGCGTTCGAGGAGCTCAGCGCCACCGCCTTGCAGGTGGCGGGCAATGCCAACTCGGCGGTGGACGCGGCCAATCAGGCCGACACGGCGGCGCAGGAGGGCAAGTCGGTGGTGGCCGACACCCAGCAGGCCATGTCCAGGCTGATGACGGTGATCAGCGACGCCAAGCCGGTGGTGGAGCGGCTGGCGGCCAACAGCGACAACATCAACGACATCCTCATCGTCATTCAGGGGATCGCCGAGCAGACCAACCTGCTGGCGCTCAATGCCGCCATCGAGGCCGCCCGGGCCGGCGAGCAGGGGCGTGGCTTCGCGGTGGTGGCCGACGAGGTGCGCAACCTGGCCGGCCGCACCCAGAATGCCATCGTCGAGATCCAGACCCTGATCAGCCAGCTGCAGTCGGGCACCGAGGCGGTGGTCAAGGCGATCATGACGGGCCACAGCCAGGCGGATGTGACGCTCGGCAAGGTGGAGCTGTCGGTCAGCGTGCTGGAGCAGATCATCCAGGCGGTCGGCACCATCCACCAGATGAACGAGCAGATTGCCCGTGCGGCCCAGGAGCAGAGCGGGGTGGCGGACGAGATCAACCGCAACGTCAGCAACATCCGCGATGTGAGCCACACCATCAGGGCAGAGGCGGCCACCTCGGCCGACAACGGACGCGAGTTGTCGCAACTGGCGGACAAACAGCAGCAACTGGTGGGGCAGTTCAAGGTATAGGGATAAGAAAAAAGGCGCCATCCAACCGGAGGCGCCAAACACATTCAGATGACAGACTGGGTTAAATCGGTCCGATTTAAGCCCTTCTTCCCGCAGAGGAAGAAACACAACACCACAATCTTTGCCGGCCCACTCACAAAAACCACATGTAAACCAACATGGAAGAGAAGGTGTGAGCCATATGGCAACGGATTGCGTGGCGAATTATGTTTATTCACTGGTCGGCCCGCAACCGACAATTTATAATGCGCACCATTAGAAAAACTCATCGTCGGTCATCTCATGTCTCGTCGTTTACCCCCGCTCAATGCACTGAAAGCGTTTGAAGCCGCCGCCCGTCACTTAAGCTTTACCCGGGCAGCGGAAGAGCTGTTCGTGACGCAGGCCGCCATCAGCCACCAGATCAAGGCGCTGGAAGAGTACCTCGGCATCAAGCTGTTTCGCCGCAAGAACCGCTCCCTGCTGTTGACCGAGGAGGGGCAGAGTTACTTCCTCGACATCAAGGACATCTTCGCCTCCATCTCCGAGGCGACCGACAAGCTGCTGGCCCGCAGCGCCAAGGGCGCGCTCACCGTCAGCCTGCAGCCGAGCTTTGCCATCCAGTGGCTGGTGCCCAGGCTGGTGAAGTTCAGCGAACGCCATCCGGACATAGACGTGCGGATCAAGGCGGTGGACATGGACGAAGGCTCGCTCACCGATGACGTGGACGTGGCCATCTACTATGGTCGCGGCAACTGGCCGGGACTGCGCTGTGACAAGCTGCACACCGAATACCTGATCCCGGTCTGCTCGCCGCTGCTGCTGACCGGCCCCAAGCCGCTGCGCACCCCGGAGGATCTGGTCCGGCACACCCTGCTGCACGACACCTCCCGTCGCGACTGGAAGGCCTGGTTCCGCCAGCTCGACATCGATGCACCGAACGTCAACCAGGGGCCCATCTTTAGCCACTCCACCATGGTGATCCAGGCGGCGATCCACGGCCAGGGGGTGGCGCTCGGCCACAGCGTGCTGGCCCAGCCCGAGATCGAGGCGGGTCGTCTCATCTGCCCGTTCGAGCAGGTGCTGGTCAGCAAGAATGCCTTCTACCTGGTGTGCCAGGAACAGCAGTCTGATCAGGGCAAGATAGTGGCCTTCCGCGACTGGATGCTGGAGCTGGTGGAGCAGGAGGAGGCCCGTCGCCGGGCACGTCTCGCCGATGCCTGACGTCATCAGAGAGGGGGCGGTGGACGCCCCCGTTCGCATTCTGCTGGCCCACGGCGCCGGTGCCGGCATGGAGCACGACTTCTTCGCCCGGCTCTCTGCCTTGCTGGCGGGCCCGGACATCGAGGTAGTCCGCTTCAACTTCCCCTACATGAGCAAACGGGCCCAGGATGGCAAGCGCAGGCCGCCAGACCGGCAGCCGGTGTTGCTCGCCCACTGGCGCGAGATGGTGCAGCAATTCGCCCATCCCCGGCTGTTTCTGGCGGGCAAGTCCATGGGGGGACGGATGGCGGCCGAGATCTGCGACGAGATGAATGCTGCAGGATTGCTCATTCTCGGGTATCCTTTCCACCCCCCGGCCAAGCCCGACAGCTGGCGGGGCGAGGTGCTCAAGCAGATCAAGACGCCGACCCTGTTGTTGCAGGGGGAGCGCGACACCTTCGGCAGCCGTGCCGAACTGGCCGATTTCCCCTTCTCACCCGCCGTATCGGTCCACTGGCTGACCGATGGTGATCATGGCTTCAAGCCGAGAAAAGCCAGCGGGGTGAGCGAGCAGGAGAACCTGCAACAGGCGGCGGATCAGATGAGGCGCTTTATCGGCGCGACCTCGGCAACGCGCCGAGCGCCTTGAAGAGCAAGGAGAGTGGGATGCAAATCCATCGACATTGGCTGGTGCTGGCCGGCCTGTTCGGCCTGACGGCTACCATGCTGGGGGCCTATGGCGCCCACGGACTGGCGGCGACCGGCATCGATGCCGGCCGTCTGGCGGCGTTCAACACCGCCGTGCAGTATCAGTTTTTTCACGCACTGGCCCTGTTGATCCTGGGTTGGTGCGGTGTGCGCAGCAAGGTGATCACCTTCGCTGGCACCGCCTTTGTGCTGGGGATCCTGGGATTCTCCGGCAGTATTTATGCCATGGTGCTGCTTGGCAGCAAGGGGCTGGGGCTCATCACCCCGGCCGGTGGCCTCTGTTTTATGTTGGGATGGACGGCTCTGATATGGGCTGGCTGTCGTCTTGGAGGAAAGAATGAATAATCTGCTGCTTTATTGCCGCCCCGGTTTTGAGAAAGAGGCGGCGGCAGAGATCACCGAACGTGCCAGTAGCATGCAGTGTTACGGTTTCGCCCGGGTCAAGGACGACAGCGGCTATGTGATTTTCGAGTTGTATGACGAGGAGCAGGCCGATCTGCTGGCCCGCAAGCTGCCGTTCAAGGAGCTTATCTTCATCCGCCAGATGCTGGTGGTGACCCATGAGCTGAAAGATCTGGATCTGTCCGATCGGATCTCGCCCATCATTGAGGCGGCTGCCGGCTACACCATCTGCGGCGATCTGCGGGTCGAGACCGCCGATACCAACGAGGCGAAAGAGCTGTCGGCCTTCTGCCGCAAGTTCACAGTGCCGCTGCGCCAGGCGCTGCGCAGCAACGAGTTGCTGACCAAGAAGGAGACGCCGCACCGTCCGGTGTTCCATGCCTTCTTCATGGCCAACGATCACCTGCTGATCGGTTACTCCTACTCGTTCAACAACTCCGAATTCCACATGGGCATTCCGCGTCTGCGCTGCCCGCCGGATGCACCGAGCCGCTCCAGCCTCAAGCTGGAAGAGGCCTTCTATGTGTTCGTGCCCAAGGAAGAGTGGGATCTGCGCCTTACCTCCGGCATGAAGGCCGTCGATCTGGGCGCCTGCCCGGGTGGCTGGACTTATCAGCTGGTGCGTCGCGGCATGATGGTGACCGCGGTGGATAACGGCACCATGGCCCCGTCCCTGATGGACACCGGTCAGGTCAAACACCTGCGCGATGACGGCTTCGTCTGGCGTCCCAGCAAGAAGAACATCTACTGGTTGGTGTGCGACATGGTGGAGAAGCCGGCGCGGGTGACCCACATGATCGCCGACTGGTTCCGCGAGAACGACTGCCAGGAGGCCATGTTCAACCTCAAGCTGCCGATGAAGAAGCGCTATGCCGAGGCGGTGCACAACATAGAGGTGTTGCGTGGCCTGCTCAAGGAGATCGACAATGCGTTCGTGATCCAGGCCAAGCAGCTCTATCACGATCGGGAAGAGATCACGGTGCACGTCTACAACAAGTACTGGGTTTCCAAGCTGGAGCCCAAGGTCTGACCTCGGGATAGCACCCTCGCAGTCATCGTGACGGCAAAACAGAACCGGACGGGTATACCCGTCCGGTTTTTTGCTATGGGATGCTCTTAGAAACGGTAGTCGAAGCGCATCATGGACTCGTCATCCGTGATCTTGAGCTCTACCTGCAGCGGTATGGTCTTGTCGGTCGGGTTGAACTGCATCTTGACCCCATCCCCTCTCAGCTTGACCGCCGTGTTGATGCCGCCGGCGTTGAACTTGATCCTGGGTTTGTGCTTTTCGAAGGAGAGACTCACGCTCTTCTCGGCCGTCAGGTTCAGTTTCTGGTAGGGGGTGATCTGCTGGGCGCCGTTGCTGTCGGTCATGATGTCCACGCCAAACGAGAGCTGTTTGGGAGCCTTGAGCAGGTCGTTGGTATCGATAGTGGACTGCCAGACTTGCGCGGCCGGTTGAGCGCTCTGGGGCGGTGGCGTCAACCAGGCGTTGTCGATGGGTCTGTCTAATGCCATGGCACTGCTGCTGAAGATCAGCAAGATGAACGTAGCACGCATAGTGGATCTCCTTATCCCTCATATGAACATAGTATTCATCTGACGAGGGAGGTAGGGGGATCCGGTATAAAACAAAGGGAGCCGAGGCTCCCTTTTAAAATCATATGGTTAGGCGCATTTACAGACGGTCGATGATGGCCTGGGTAAATTCGCTGGTGGAGGCGCTGCCCCCCAGATCCCGCGTCACCCGATCACCGGACTCTATGGTCGAGCGCACCGCCTCGCGGATGCGCTCGGCCTTGTCCTGCATGCCGAGATATTCCAGCATCTGGATAGAGGCGAGGATCACCGAGGTCGGGTTGGCGATGTTCTTGCCGGCAATATCCGGTGCCGAGCCGTGTACCGCTTCGAAGATGGCGGCACCCTCGCCGATGTTGGCACCAGGGGCCATGCCCAGTCCGCCGACCAGACCGGCACAGAGATCCGAGAGGATGTCGCCGAACAGGTTGGTGGTGACCATCACATCGAACCGCTCCGGGTACATCACCAGATTCATGCAGGCGGCGTCGACGATCATCTCCTCGTTCTGGATATCCGGATAACGGGCGGCGACCTCGCGTGCCACTTCCAGGAACAGGCCTGAGGTGGACTTGAGGATGTTGGCCTTGTGGATGATGGTGACCTTCTTGCGGCCTTCCTGGCGGGCCAGCTCGAAGGCGAAGGTGACGATGCGCTCGGCGCCGTCACGGGTGATGATGCTCATCGCCTCGGCGCTCTGGTTGTCATCGCTGCGCTTCTGGCCCGCACCCGAGTACATGCCCTCGGTGTTCTCACGCACCGTGATGATGTCGATGTTGTCGTAACGGCTGCGGGTGCCCTTGAAGGAGATGACAGGGCGCACGTTGGCGTAGAGGTTGAACTTCTTGCGCAGGGAGACGTTGATGGAGGTAAAACCACCGCCGACCGGAGTGGTGAGCGGGCCCTTCAGGCTGACCTTGTTCTTCTCGATCAGATCCAGCGTGGCCTGGGGCAGCAGCTCGCCGTGCTTCTCCAGCGCGACCAGGCCGGCATCGGCATAGTCGTAGTCAAAGTCACAACCGGCGTGAGTCAGGATCTGGATGGCGGATTCGATGATGCTGGGGCCTATGCCGTCGCCCGGAATGACGGTAATTTTTCTTTTTGACATGAGAGGTATCCACTTCTAGGGAACAGAGGGGGAGGATTCGGCTGTTTTATACCATTTTTGCACCACATCCTCCATGTTTCTTTACATTTATCCCACTTATGTCAACAGGAGCCGCACCATCGGATGCAGCGTGCTGACGGCCTGGCCTCATTCACCGGCTTGCGGCGGGTAGCGTATCTCCCGCAGGTTGAAGCCGAGCGGAATATCCCGCTGCAGGCGCACCAGCCGCTGGGCCAGCAGCGCCTCAGCCTGATGCTGGCGCAGCTTGAGCAGGGGCTTGCCGGCTTCTTCCTGCTGGCAGGCGCTGAGCAGGGCGGCCAGGTTGCCATGTTGCAGCAATAGCGCGGTGGCGGTCTTGGGGCCTATGCCCGGCACCCCCTTGATGTTGGAGCCGCCGATGCCGGTCAGGGCCCAGAAGTCCACCAGCTGATCGGGGGTGACGCCATATTGCTGCTGCACGAAGGCTGCATCCAGCCAGCGCTTGTTGAAATGGTCCCGGATCTGGATCTGCGGGCAGATGAGCTGGCAGAACCCCTTGTCGGTGGAGATGATGGTGGTCTGATGACCGTGCTGGGCAACGGCGCAGGCTAAGGTGGCGATAAGATCGTCCGCCTCGTCGGTCTGGGAGAGCAGGGCATCCACGCCGCACTCCCAGAAGGCATCCTGCAGGTCGGCCAGCCCGTCGCGCAGCTCGGCTGGCATGGGGGTGCGCCCCTCCTTGTAGGCCGGATAGATCTCCTTGCGCCAGCTGTGCACCTCGCCGTCAAACACCGCTATGACGTGGGTCGGCTCGCTGCTGGCCAGCAGCTTCTTGCAGGTGTTGATGAGATTGGCGCGGGTGGCGAGCAAGGCCTGGGCCGGGGTCAGCGCCTGCTGGGCCTGGACCGCATGCAGACGACGGATGAGGTTGAGGGCATCGATGATGAGCAGGTGTGGCCTGAGGTTTGACATGGGGCGCTCTTGGAAGTCGGGACGGCCCATTGTAACAAGGGACGGGCGTCATGGTAGCCCTTCATGTGCTGGGGTCTTGCTGTCAACGAGAGAGGGGCACCCGGGTGCCCCTACTGTCATGACCGGCGCAGTACCGTCAGCTCGCCGCTTATTTTACTATCTCGTAGCAGGGGATGTATTGGCTGCCGGGCAGCTTCATCCGTTGCTGTCTGACGAAACTCTCCAGCAGCCGGTCCATCAGGTGCATCAGCTCCTTGTCACCGTGCAGCTTGAAGGGCCCCTTCTTCTCGATGGCGCGGATGCCCCCTTCCTTCACGTTGCCGGCGACTATGCCGGAGAAGGCGCGGCGCAGGTTGGCGGCCAGCAGCTGGGGTGGCTGGTTGCGGTGCAGATCCAGGCTGGCCATGCTGGCGTGATCCGGCTCGAATGGCAGCTGGAACTCCGGCTCGATCCGCAAGGACCAGTTGAAGGAGTAGGCATCCCCCACCGATTTGCGGTATTCGCGGATCTTGGGCATGGCCTCCTTCATGACCCGAGCCACCTCGGGCGCATCGCCGATGATGATCCGGTAGAGGCGGGTGGCCGGTTCTCCCAGGGTCGCCTTGACGAAGTCGTCGATGGCGCGGAAGTAGTCGGCACTCTCCTTGGGACCGGTCAGGATGATGGGGATGGGTTGGCGCTCGTTGGCCGGGTGCATCATTATGCCGAGCAGGTAGAGCAGCTCCTCGGCGGTGCCGACCCCACCGGGGAAGATGATGATGCCGTGGCCCAGGCGCACGAAGGCCTCCAGCCGCTTCTCGATGTCCGGCAGGATCACCAGCTCGTTGACGATGGGGTTGGGCGGCTCGGCGGCGATGATGGACGGCTCGGTGAGGCCGACATAACGGCCGTTGCGCACCCGCTGCTTGGCGTGGCCGACGGCGGCGCCCTTCATGGGCCCTTCCATGGCACCCGGGCCGCAGCCGGTACAGATGTTCAGTTCGCGCAGCCCCAGCTCACTGCCCACCGAGCGGGTGTACTGGTATTCGATCTCGTTGATGGAATGACCGCCCCAGCACACCACCAGGTTGGGATCCGCCCCCGGCAGGATCGCCTTGGCGTTGCGCAGTATGGCGAAGACCAGGTTGGAGAGGTGGGTGGCGTTGGTCAGATTGACCTGGCGGTTCGACTCCAGCTGGGCCGAGACGTAGAGGATGTCCCGCAGCACGGAGAACAGATGCTCCTGGATGCCGCGGATGATCTCGCCATCGACGAAGGCGTGCTCGGGTGCATTGAACAGCTCGAGTTTGACCCCGCGCTCGCGCCGGATCACATGAATGTCGAAAGACTTGAAGCGCTCCAGTATCTCTTTGGAGCTGTCGGTGTGGCTGCCGGAGTTGAGCACCGCCAGCGAGCAGTTGCGAAACAGTTGATAGATATCGCTGGAGGCGGTCTGCTTGAGGCGATCCACCTCGAGTTGGGACAGCAAGTCCATGCTGCCGACAGGATTGATGTGCGTAATCATAAGTTCCCCTTCACTCGTCTTGTTATCGTTGTGCTTTCCCTGGGGAGAAAACGGGATGCCGTGACATCCCTCGATTTCGATAGTAGAGGCAAGCGGTGGGGCAGGGGAATAGGGCGGGAGTGCGTTTGCCGGTTTTTTAGCCAGAGGTCAGGCCGGGTTCAGGCCAGATTGACCTGATCCCGCCCCAGATTTTTGGAGCTGTAGAGCGCCTTGTCGGCCCGCTCGAACGCATCAGTGGTGTGATCCCCCTCGCGAAACAGGGTGGCGCCGATGGAGATGGTGATCTCGACCCTGGCGTCCCTGAACCGGAACGGGATGCTCTTGATGGTCTGGCGCAGGTTCTCCAGCGGCTTCTGGTACTTGTCCGGGTTGATGTTCGGCAGCAGCACCACGAACTCCTCTCCGCCGAAGCGGGCGATGAAATCGGTATCACGCAAGGCGCTCTGCAGGGCCTTGGCGACCACCTTCAGGGCCTTGTCACCGGCCATGTGGCCGTAGTTGTCGTTGATGTTCTTGAAGTGGTCGATGTCGATGATGGCCAGGCACAGCGGGGTGCTGTAACGCAGCCAGCGCTTGTATTCCAGTTCGAGCCGCTCGTCGAGCGCCGCCCGGTTGTGGACCTGGGTCAGGCTGTCGAGGAACAGCTTGTGCTTCTGGATGGTGAGCCGCTTCTTGTACTCGGCGGTCTCCTCCTTCATCAGCCGCAGCTTGGCTTCCATGTTGGACAGGTGGGTGAGCAGATGGCGCTCACGGCTGGCCATGGTTTCCCTGTCCTGCTGCAGGTGGCGAATGGTGTCCAGGTGGCCGGCGATGGCGCCCTTGAGCTCCATGGGGGAGTCGTGCCTGGCCAGGGTGTGATCGATGGCCTCCAGCTCCCGATCGAGCGCCTGGCCGCTGAGCAAAGTGGCATTTTGCAGCGCCCGACCCTCGTCGAGGGATTCGGTGAAGCTGAAATGGACTGCCGACAGGCTCTCGTTGAGGGTGCTGAGGAAGGCCTGGGAGGACTTACGCTCCTCCCGGGTGCCCTCGATGATGAGCTCGATGATCTGCAGGCAGATCTCGGCCAGCAGCGGCGGCGTGATGCCCCCCAGCAGCTGGCGGCGGATGTCCGCCAGGCTCTCGCCCACCGCGCCGGCGAAGTCGAGCTCGGTGATGAGCCGCTGCAACTCGTCGGCAATCTGGGCGTGCGCCTTCACATCGAAGGGATCCATGGGGCCGGGCGCCGCCAGATCGGTGGCCGCCCCCTGGGTGGGGGTGAGCAGCGGCTGGGTCGGCAGCAGCTGGATCTTGATGGCCTGCTGGTAGAACTCCAGCAGACGGACCACCTTCTTCTGGTGATCGCCGATGCCATAGCCTTCGGGGCTCGCCAGGAACTCCTTGAGCGAGCGGCGGGTCTCTTCCGGGAAGCCCTTGATGGACTTGAGCTGCTTGCTGCCCAGTTCTATGGTGGCCTGGGTCAGGCTGATGGACTCCTCCAGCGCGCTGCCGTGTTGCTGCAGCAGCTTCTCGATGGCGGCCAGATCCCCATCCAGCGACGAGAGCGGGGGATTGCCATCGAGTTTCTGCTTGAGCTTGGCGAGCCGGTTGTCCAGTTCACGATCGTGACCGCGGCAGGCCTGCATCAGCTTGCCGATGAACTGGATGCTGCGGGTGCGCTCGGCATCGGAGAACGTGGCCATGCCATCGAGCTCCTGCTGTTTCTGCTGGAGGGATTCCCTGAGTCTTGCCAGTTGTCCTGTTACGGCAGCGATGTCATTCATTATTCAGGTCGCCCTGTTCATTATCGTTTTTGTATCGTCCAGCAACAGTAAGCCAATGAAAGACCCCGTTGAGTACCTAATGTCATGGGTTGTCCGGCACTTTCGTCCGTGAAAGCTGAAGCCAATTAACCCATTGCTTTTCATGAGAAGAATTTACTTTTACCAGTCCCTTGTCAATTGCCATCAAGCAGCATTGCCACACATCGCCATTAAAAAACGCGGCCTGTTGGCAATCGATGGCGGCCAGCTCCAACCAGACGCTTTGGCGGTGTTTTTCACTGAGCTGCATGGCCCCTGACAGCGCCAGATAGCAGAGGTCGAACAGGCCATGGTGGTCGAGGGCGGTCGCCGCCTTAGGCAGGAAGGGGTGGCTGACGATGCCGAGGCTGATGTGGCGATCCAGCGGGTAGTCACAGGGGAAGGCGGCCAGGGTATCGAGCAGCTCCTGCGCCAGCTGATGCAGCTGGGCCACGTGGCGCTGCGGCACCACATACAGCAGGTGGCCCTCGCGCAGATCGTAGATGCGGCCATCCTGGGGGGTCAGCCGGTTGATGTAGTGGCCGAAGGCCTGCTCTATCTCGCGGCTGACCTGATAGCCGTGCCGCTCCAGGCTGTTGACCAGGAAGGGCACCCGAAACAGCAGGTAGTGCAGCTTGTCGTCAAACTCGCTGGTGGGCTGCTCGCTCAGATACCAGCGCTCGGATTTCTGCTGGCGCTTGGCCATCTCCCGCGGCCAGCGGCTCATCAGCCGCTGCCAGTTGGCCAGGCCGCTGCGCGGCTCGATCAGCAGAGCCTCTCCCAGTTGCCTGGCATTGAGGCGGGCGACCCGCAGCTTGAGCCAGAGCGTGAAGAACAGGTAGATAAACAGGGCCAGCAGCAGGCCGGTGCTGACGCTGGACCAGAGATAGCGCTCCTGCTGATGCTGGCTGACGTCGAGGCGCTGCTCCAGCTCCTTGACCTGCTGTACGCGCTCCACCTGGGCATAGTTGTCACGGACAGCTTCCTGCTCCAGATCGAGCTGCTGCTGGCGCACCAACTCGCTGCGCTGGTGATAATTCTTGTAGCTGTCGAGGGCCTGTTTGAGGTAGCCCTTCTGCTCGTAGGCGATGGAGAGCAGGCGGAAGATCTCGAACTGGCGGCGGATGTCCCCGAGCCGGTTGGCCAGGGTCAGGGCGTTTTCCAGCTGCAGTATGGCGATCCCCGCCTCCTTCTGCTTGAGGTGCAGCTCCCCGAGCAGCAGCAGGGTGTCGATCAGCGACTCCTTGTCATCTCCCATCTCGTGGGACTGGCGCGCCGCGTTGAGGTAGTTGCGGGCCAGGGTCAGGTTGCCGGTCTGCAGATAGGTCTTGCCGATCTCGAACTTGAGGTGGGCGATGCGGGTGCGGCTGTTGTTCTCGTCGAGCAGGTCCAGCGCGTTGAAGAAATAGACCAGCGCCATGTTCATCTCGCCCTGATCGCGGTTGAGGCGGGCGAGCACGATCAGCGCATCGCTCAGCAGGGAGGGGTTGCCGAGCGCGTGGAAGTAGTTGGCGGCCTCATTGGCATATTGCAGCGCCTTCTGCGGCTCCTGCTCCTCCTGATAGAGGTTGACGACCTGGTTCGACAGCAGGCCGAGGAACAGCGGATCCTGCAGGCTCTTGGCCTGCTGCTGGGCATCGATGTAGTCACCGAGGGCCAGCTGGGGTTGTCCGAGTGCGTGGTAGAGATCTCCCCCCACGGCACTGACCCAGGCCATGGCCAGGGGATTCTTGGCCTGCTCCGCCCATTGGTGGGCCTCGCTCAGCTGGCGCTTGGCCAGATCGAACTGCTGCCCTTCTATGCTGGCGTTGACGTGCAACAGCCGGCTATAGACCTGCAGCTGGCTCTCCTTGAGGCCGGGGTTGGCCAGCAACTTGTCCAGTTCATCGAGCAGGATGGCGCCGGCGCCATGGGATCTCTCCTGCTGGTTCCGGCTGCGGACCTTGAGGTAGAGACCGTGGGCCTGCAGCTCGAACTGCTGCTCCTTCTCGGCCATGGCGATGGCCTGATCGAGGGATTCCTGGGCCAGCCTGAACTGCCCCAGTTGCTGCAGGCACTCGCCCTTGAGCAGATGGGCTCCGGTGGCCTGGGTGGCCGTGCCATAGCTCAGCATGGGTTCCCGATAGCCGTATTCCTGGCGGTTACTGATGATTTGCTTGGGATTATTGGCTGTGCGTTCGAGGAAGGAGGAGGCAATCTGGACACATCTGGCGGGATCGGTCAGCACCAGGGTCTGGGCCTGTTGCAGATCGATAGACAACTGCTCCTTGGCCAGATCCAGATCCGGAGCCGACAGGGAGGACATCATCATTGCCAGAAAAAACAGTTGATTCATTGGATTGAGAGCAGCACAGGGGTGCAGGCATGTTATCCAAGCCCCCCCTGTGCGTCCAGAGTTTACTGATGGCTTGCGCGACGGGCCGCCGGGCCCCGCCCGTCAGCCGCGTCCCGCGGTTACTGGCGGATGAGGCGCAGGTTGGCGGGCACCCGCTCCCAGTCGCTGCGGAAGGGGTTGATGTCCAGCCCGCCGCGGCGGGTATAACGGGCATAGACGGTCAGCTGGCTCGGGCCGCAGAAGTGCTTGAGATCGATGAAGATGCGCTCGATGCACTGCTCGTGGAACTCGTTGTGCTGGCGGAACGAGATGAGATAGCGCAAGAGTTTTTCCCGATCGAGGCGCGGGCCGCGGTAGTGGATCACCAGGGATCCCCAGTCCGGCTGGCGGGTGACCAGGCAGTTGGACTTGAGCAGATGGCTGTGCAGCGTCTCTTCGACGATGTCAGTGCCCGCCGCGCCCTGCAGCAGGGTCTGGTCGAACTCGTAGCCGTCGATCTCGATGTCCTGCTCGTCGATACACTCCCCCGGCAGCGCCGCTATCTGATGGGGCGCCTGATCGAGCGGGAACAGGGTGACGCTCACCTCGCTGCCGGCGCAGGCGCTCAGATCCTTGACCAGCAGGGCCTGCACCGCCGCCAGCGAGTCGCAGCGGGTCTGGTTGAAGGAGTTGAGGTAGAGCTTGAACGACTTGGATTCGATGAGGTTCGGGCTGGTGGCGGGCACGGCCACCTCGCCGAGCGCCACCATGGGCTTGCCTTTGGCATTGAGCCAGGAGAGCTCGTACAGGGTCCAGACGTCGCAACCCTGGAAGGGCAGGGTCTCGCCCAGGCCCAGGTCGTCGCGGTTCAGGCTGCGTGGCACGGGTTGCAACAGCTCAGGGGCGTACTGGCTGATGTAGGCCGACTGCTGGCCCAGGCTCAGGCCCTGCAGCGCGCTGGCGCCCGCGTATCTCTCTTGTTTGCTCATGCTTGTTTGCTCAACGGTTTGATGGTGCAATGACCGGCTTTTGCGGTCATTTTATTGCGGCTATCCTTGGCCGCTATTGTGGGGAATATCGATGTCGGATCAAGTCTTGTCTGCCCTGGAGCAGTTTTTTTTACGCTGGCAGCGCGATGGCGAGGCGAGGCGGGGCCTGCCCCTGTGCGAGTGGGAGCCGCAATGGCGCTCGCCCTGTGAGCTGGATGAACCCAAGGAGGGGAGGGTGGCCTGGCGCCCGGTGCAACGCGACACACCGGCAGATTTCACCGCCATGAGCGAGGCGCTGGAGCTGGTGCTGCACCCCGCCGCCCTCGCCCTGTTCGGCCACTGGTTCAGCCGCCCCATCCCCTGCTCCTACAAGGGGCTGCGCATCGAGTTGATCCTGCCGTGGAACGAGGCGGATCTGGACTTGCTCAGGGAGAACCTCATCGGTCACCTGCTGATGCTGCGCAAGTTGAAACGCTCGCCGTCGCTGTTCATCGCCACCACCCGCAACGAGATGACGCTGATCTCGCTGGATAACGAGAGCGGCCAGGTGTGGCTGGAATGGCTCGACTCCGGCCGCCGCCTGTCGCTGGCCCCCTCGTTGCCGGCGTTCCTCACCCGGCTGGAGACCCTGCCGTACTGAAGTGGGTCTGAGGGCGGGCAGTGCTCGACCCCAAGCCCTGAGTCGGCGTGAATGAGAAGGGCCTTGCCAGCTGGCAAGGCCCTTCTCTATGTGCGGCGTTTGGTGCGGCGCGGGGTTTCCCTGCTGGCCGGCGCCCCTAATCCTTGAAGTCCCAGGAGAGGTTGGAGACCAGCCGGCAGGCATCGCACTTGAAGTCGAAGATCTCGTGCAGCGGGGCCTCGAGTGTCCAGTTACCACCACAGCCGGGGCAGGGGCGTGCCTGCTCCGCGGCTTTGCTCAGGCCGCCGACCCGATAGAGGTAGTAGTAGGTCGGGATTCCGCTCGAGCCCTCCAGCCGTTTGGCAAGATCGCTGCCCCGGCGCTGCAGGCGGCTGCCCACCTCGCCTATCTCGTGCAGCGCCGCGTGTTCGGCGATGGAGCCGTTCATCTGCAGCTGATCGCAGGCCTCCCAGTCCTCCTGCCACTTGATGATCTGCTTGTGGTCGCCGTTGGCGATGGCGGGCAGGCGATAGAGCGGGATGGGGGCGAAATGATCGCCGCAGCGCAGCGGTGAGCAGCTGTGCAGGAAGCTGGTGTAGAGCAGCATCCAGCTCGGTCGCTCGTCAGTCTGGCCGCAGGGGTCCGTGCTGTCGGACAGCAGATCCATCCCTTGCAGATGCAGCTTGGGGGCCAGCAGACCGGCCTGGTGCAGGCCCTGTTCGGCCAGCGCGACCTGCTCGCTCTGATTATCCGGGTGCAGGCTGTCTTGCTCGGGGCAGACGACCCGGCTGACGAAGTGACCATCCTGCATGCTGGTGGGAAACTCCCGCCCCAGGATCTGCCCCTGGTAGCGCAGCATGTCGAGGTAGTTGACTATGGCCGGCTCGGCTTCGCCGAGGGAGGTGTCACGGTAGCATTCAAAGCTGAGTTCGAGGATGTACATGGCGGCGCTCAGTCCGGCTGCTTGAGCAGCAGGGCGGTCAGGCGATCGACCTTCTGCTCGAGCCGCTCGAGTTGCTCGCTCAGCTGTTGCAGGCTGACCACCTCAGCCGGGGGCGCTGCGACCACCGGGGGCGTGGCCGCAATCGGCTCGGCCGGCTGGGGTTGCTGCTTCCATTGGCTCAACACCTTGAGCAGCTCGGCCATGGGCACGGGGTGACTGAGGCGGGCCTTGACCATGGCGGTCGAGGGGGTGATCCCCCTGGCACTCAGTTCGTTGGCGATCTTGATGATCTCTTGGGCTGACATCTGGGCTTCTCACTGCGACCTGACTGGCGGCCGTCTTGCTGCTTGCGGATGGAGGCACAGAGCTTAATCAAAGCCTGCCCTTCAGGAAAGCAGAGCGAAGGGCGCCGGCTCAGTTTGTTGGGGGCGGGGGGAAGCCAGGGCGATTGAGAGGTGATTGAGGCACAGAGCTCAAACCCCACCTGTCAGGAAAGCGGGCCGACGCTGGCCCGCTCAGTTTGCCTGGCGCAGCATCACGTCCAGCTGGTCGATGGCTTCCGACCAGTCGGAGTCATTCCAGAGCGCGTCGCGCAGAAACACCGCCTGGGAAGGATTCCAGAAAGTGGCCTCGGGCAGCAGGGTCTGGTTGTCCAGATGGTGTTCGCGGATGAAGCGGTGCAGGCTTATTTCGTCATTGGCCAGGCCCAATTGGGCAAACAGGGCGGACATGTCGTGGGTCAGCAATTCCATCTCGTATCTCCTTGAGGGCGATTGTCGAGAATTATAGCCAGCCTCGTCACCATTGCTCCCAACCGCCGCTACGAAGGCAGGCGATGAGGGGGCAGCTCGACCCCGGTGACATGCAAGCCCTGCATGCAGAGCTGGCCCTGGTAATGGCTCTCCCCATCGCTGGAGAACTCGAACTGGTAATAGGTCAGCAGGCGCAGAGGCTTGTGCCCCAGCGCACGGTGGGTGCGGGCCAGCGACAGCAGTTGCAGATCGTGATGCTGGCAGTAACGCCGCATGTATTGCCAGGCCAGCTCCGCCTGACGACGCTGTTGCCAGAAGGCCCCCCCGACGAAAATCAGCAGCAAGATTCCAAGCATTTCTCCCATCAGCGGGTTCCTTCTGTGAGGTATGAATGAGGGCCCTGGCCCGCCCCTTGACGATGCGGGCCAGAGCCGTCGCCTGTGGCTATGCCGAGGCGAACAACCGGCCTATGGCCTGGCCGAGGGCATCGCTGCGCTCGGGGTCTCGCAATCTCGCCAGCATATCATTGCGCAGGGCCGGCAGGGTCACCAGCTCGGCAAACAGCTGATTGAAGAACTGGGTCTGTTGCAGCGCCAGCTGCTCCAGAAACAGGCTGAGCAGCGCGGGGGACTGCAGATCGGGCCAGAGGCGGCCGGCGATGGCGAGCAGCAGGGCCGGGCTCGGCTGGGTTTGCAGCAGGGTCAGCAGCTTGTTGCTGCGCAGCTTGTTGCCGGGGCAGGAGGCCAGCGCCCGGCACAGATAGGCCAGGGTCTCGGCATTGGGGACCGCGCACTCCTGCTCCTTGCCGATACGCTCGAGCAGCGCGCCTTGCAGCGCCGGCGGCAGCGGGGCGTTCTCCAGGCTCTGGCACAGGCCATAGAGCGGGGCCTGGGGCAGTCGCGGCAGCGCCTTGCACACCAGCGCCAGATTGCGCTCGTCCTGCAGCCGCTCGGCCAGATCGGCGAAGCCTTGCAACCCCAGGCTCTGCCAGCCCTCTTCACCCGGTGCCGCCAGATAGTGACAGAGGGCGTCGTAGTAGGCGGAAGGGGCCTGCTCCAGCTGGCGGGCCAGCTTGGCGTGCAGGCTGGCCATCTTGGCCTCGGCCGGGCGGAAGGTGTAGGGATTGTCGGCCAGTCGCTGGGCCTTATCCTCATCCAGCTCGCCGGTCAGCTTGTAACCCAGCGTCTCGATCACCTGATCCATGAAGTGCTTGGGGCCGCTGCCGATGAGCAGACCGCGCTCATCGAGCGCGAACTTGAGGAACCAGAGGTAGTGTCTGGATTCGGCCGGCTGGAAGAAGTGCACGCCGAGCCAGGCGTGCTGCTGCAGCGGCCAGGGGTAGGGCTCCTGCTGCTGTTCGATGCGCACGAAGAGATCGCTCGCCAGCGGGCGCACCTGGCGACCCATGTCGAACAGCTGGAACTCGGTATCGGCCTGGGTCAGAAATTCGGTCAGGGTATTGATGTCAGACATGTGATGGTCCGGCTTAAATGAGGATGCCGGCGATTATAAGGAGGCTGCATCAGATAGCCAGTGGTGGCGTGTGAGGGCGCAGCCGTGATGGCAACATGGCAGCCGCCGGGGGGGCGGTGTATAGTAGCGCCCCTTTTTGATGAGCTCGGCCATCTCCCTCTGTCATGCAGTGGGTGGGCCGTTAATGTGGTGATGAGGAAGAGAGCGAGATGAATCAATATTTGCTGGTAGCCAACCTGCTGGGTGAACTCACCGCCGAGTTGCAACGCCTCGATCGCTGGCAAGCCGAGCATCCGGGGGCCGAGGCGCTGGCGAGCGAGCTGCCATTTTGCGTCGATACCCTGAGCTTCGATCAATGGCTGCAGTTCGTGCTGATCCCGCGCATGGAGCAACTGGTGATGTTGCAGGCGCCGCTGCCAACCAGCGTCTCCCTCTATCCCATGGCGAGCGAAGTCTACAAGGAAGAGCTGGCCGAGGTCGCCGATCTGCTGCGGCTGATCGGCCGCTTCGATCTGCTGCTGAGTGGTAAGGTGGTAGAGCAATAATGAAGCTGACTCGGCTCTATCAGAAGGAAGCCCTGGCTGGGGTCATGGGGCCTCTGCGTCTCATCGGAAGTTGTTACGACCTGCTGTCAGGTGGCAAGGCGGTGGAGCAATGAAACTGACCCTGCTCTATCAGGATGACTGGCTGGTGGCGGTCAACAAGCCGTCCGGTCTGCTGGTCCACCGCAGCTGGCTCGACAAGGCCGAGACCCGCTTCGCCATGCAGATGACCCGGGATCTCATCGGCGGTCGTCACGTCTACCCCGTGCACCGGCTCGATCGCCCCACCTCGGGGGTGCTGCTGTTTGCACTGGACCCGGCGGTGGCGCGCACCCTGACCGAGGCGTTTGCCGCCCGCAAGGTGCACAAGGAGTATCTGGCGCTGGTGCGGGGCTGGGCGCCCGAGCAGGGGCTGATCGACCACCCGCTCAAAGAGCAGCTGGACAAGATCGCCGATGCCATGAGCAACCCCGATCGTCCCGCCCAGGAGGCGGTGACCACGTTTCGCAGCCTGCACCGGGTCGAGTTGCCCCATGCGGTCTCCAAGAAGCATCCCACCAGCCGTTACAGCCTGGTCCGGCTCTTCCCCAAGACGGGCCGCAAGCATCAGCTGCGTCGCCACCTGGATCACCTGTTCCACCCCATCGTCGGTGATACCACCCACGGTGATGGTCGTCATAATCGCTTCTTCCGCGAGCATTATGGCTGTGAGCGGCTGCTGCTGGTCGCCCACAAGTTGAGCTTCGAGCACCCGGTGCTCAAGGTGCCGATGCGGATCCAGGCTCCGCTCGGACCAGAGTTGCTGGGTCTGTTTGCCAGGCTGGGCTGGCCTGCCAGCGAGAGCGACTACGCGGTCTAGCCATCCCCACGGTCTGTTGCCTCTGACCGGGCTGTGGCATGCTGTAGGCCACGTCAGTCAGAGGAACAGGTTATGGTTCAGAGAGATACCCCGCTAGCCACCCCGTGTGCCCCGCACCTGCCGGGGGCCGAGACCCAGAACATCCTGCGAGATCCAGGCCCTCTCCTTCGCCAGAGGAGCCGCTGATGGCCGAGATAGATATCCTGGTCGGCACCGTCTACGGCTCGGCCATGCTGGTGGCCGAGACCCTGAGCGATCATCTGCAAGCCGAGGGCCATGTCTGCCGGATCTTCGACGAAGCCGAGCTGGAGGACATAGACGCCTCCCGCTTCTTGCTGCTGATCAGTGCGACCACCGGGCAGGGCGACATTCCCCCCAACCTGCTGCCCTTTGCCAGCGCCCTGGCCGATCGGGCGCCCTACATGAAAGGGTGGCGTTATGCCCTCATCGCCTTGGGGGACAGCAGTTACGAACACTTCTGCGGGGCCGGTCGCCAGTTGGATGGATTGTTGCAGGAGCTGGCCGCCGAGGCCCTGGTACCGCGTCTGGAGATAGACGCGACTGTGGAAGATGAGCCCGAAGTTGCGGCCATGGCCTGGTTGAAAACCTGGGAAAATAAACTGTAATCCTCTTGGTCCAGTATTCTTATTTTATCCCCCATCGGCTTGCCGCTGGGGGATAGTTATTTTGGGGCTTAGCCAAGCTTTCTCTTAAATATATCCTGTACTTTGTCAGGTTATTTTCTGTACCCGGACTCTGCTAAAAAAGCCGTTATTCATCAGAACTGCGACAAGTTACAAAATTAAAAGTTCCGCATTGAAAGCGATTTCAGTCATGTTTTTGTCATGGAATTGAAGGTTCTCATCTTATTCCTCATCGCGAATTAATAGTTGAAAGCGATTTCATTGGTGATTTATTGCTTCATTGCTGGATGTGGTGATGCATTGGTTGTTGTCATTGTTAGTTTTACATCCTTCATTCACTTGTCATGACTCTGGTGCGCGATTTGTCGCCGTTTTGTGAATCAGCTCATGTTTGTCGCGAAATTCGCTACTTATAATCGACCCCGGTTATCACCGAAATGATTTCTGGTGATAAGAACTTGAATATCAGGATCACACTCCCAGCGGGAATAAGGAAAAATGAAAATGAAAGCAAAGTGGCTCCCGATTGCAGCAGCAGTAACCGCTGCCCTGGCTTCCCAAGCCGCCTTCGCCGTTGATTTCCACGGCTACTTCCGTTCAGGTGTTGGTGTTTCCGGCGACGGGGACATGGTGAAATACAACGTCAACAAGGTTGGCCGTCTGGGTAACGAAAACGATACCTATGGCGAAGTGCAACTGGGTCAGGAAGTTTTCAACAAGGACGGCAAAACTTTCTATGTAGACTCCATGTTTGCCATGGCTTCCAACGGTTCCAATGACTGGGAAGGGACCGGCACCGTCTGTAACTTCGATGCCAAACAGTGCAACGGCGACTCCGATTTTGCGCTGCGTCAGTTCAACGTCCAGGCCAAGGGCCTGCTGGGCTTTGCACCGGAAGCGACTCTGTGGGCTGGTAAGCGTTACTACCAACGTCACGACATCCATATCTCCGACTTCTACTACTGGAACATCTCCGGTGCCGGTGCCGGTATCGAAGGCATCCAGGCCGGTCCTGGCAAGATCTCCTTCGCCTGGGTCCGCAACGACCGCAGCGCCGCCGACGTATTCGGTCAGTACACCGAAACCAGCCCGGGCGTGTTCCAGAAGAATGAAGATCTGAACGTCAACACCCTGGATCTGCGTTATGCCGGCATCCCGCTGTGGCAGGATGGTTCTCTGGAGCTGGGCGTTGACTATGCCATCGTCAACGAGACCGAAGCCCAGAAAGATCTGAAAAACGACAACATGAAAGACGGCGTCATGCTGACTGCCGAACTGACCCAAGGCATCCTGGGTGGCTTCAACAAGACCGTGCTGCAGTATGGTAGCGAAGGCTACTCCAAGACCATGGCCTTCTACGGTGACGGCTCCTGGTACGGCGCCGAAGCGAAAAGCGGTGCCGATGGCTACCGTATCATCAACCACGGTGTGATCCCGATGGGTAACTCCTGGGAGATGGGTCACCAGCTGGTGTACGGGGTAGGCAACGAGATGTGGGATGGTCACGACCAGACTGAAACCTTCTCTGCCGTCGTCCGTCCTATGTACAAGTGGGATGATTTCAACAAGACCATCTTTGAAGGCGGTGTCTTCAAGGACAAGACCAGCTACACCAGCGGTGGCAGCGACAAGGATGGTGGCTACAAGCTGACCCTGGCGCAGGCCTGGTCCGCCGGCCCCAGCTTCTGGGCCCGTCCGGAAATCCGTGTGTTCGCCTCCTACCTGGCTGATACCGAAGCGGATAGCAGCGGCAGCAAGAATTCCTTCGAAGGCGGCACTTCCAAGGACACCTATCAGGTTGGTGTGCAAGCGGAAGCTTGGTGGTAAGCAGTATCTTCAGTTAAGTTAGTCACTGCCCCCTCTTGGGGGCAGTTTTGTTTCACAGGATTTGGCAACCGGGTTATGGAGATAAGAAGAATGAAACTGGTAAAGATGTCTATCGCGGCCGTGGTTACCGCGCTGTTGGCCGGTTGTTCCGGTAGCATGGTGGTGCCCATAGAGGAGCACGCCTCCATCCTGAGCAATGCCGATCAAGCCAAGCAGGCGCTCTCTCAGACCACCAGCTGCTGCAAGGGCTTCAACGAATTCAACTATGTTTCTCTGCCGGAAGGCGACACGCTGCTGGTCATCGATGGCAAGCAGCCCAGTTATCAGTTTGACGAGGGGATGAGCTACTTTGCCGCCTATCGTCTACCGGCCAACACCGGCAACCTGGCCATCACCGTGGCTTCTCAGGTGAGCAAGACGGTGCTGGTGCCCAAGGTGATCATGCTGGATGCCCAGTTCAAGGTCACCCGCGTGCTGGGTGAGTCGGCATTCACTTACCAGCCGGCCTATCTGCTCAACAACGATCGGATTGAAGGCAATCTGCATGTCAATCGCAGCACGCCAGGCAACCCGGCGACCGAAACCTATATGGTGGTCTACGCGCCGGCCGATGAGCTGGCGGGCAGCACCACCATATTGCACCCGGCCAAGGCTTTTGCCCGTGCGAACGGGACTGTCGAGCCGGACATCAAGGATCCCGTTATCCCGCACTCTCCCTGGGGGCTGGTGCAGATCGAGGTGGTTGATACCGCCAAGGGGCAGGGCCTAGAGGCGGTGTTCAAGCCCGAGTACTCGGACAAGGTGGCGATGAGCCAGGCCCAGCCTGCCATAGCTGCAACGGCAGCCACCACAGCCGTGGTCGCAGCGACCCCCAGCAAGCCGGCTCCAGCCATGCTGACCGAGACCGAAACCTTCTATAACAGCCAGATCGAGAAGGCGGTCAAGGCCGGTGACATCGACAAGGCGATGCAGTTGGTGAACGAGGCAGAACGTGCTGGCTCGACCAAGGCCAAGTCGGTCTTTATTGATGCGGTCAAACGCTCACAGAAGAATTAAATAGCCGCGTTTAAATCGGCTAATATTTATTTGAGGCCTCCCTTGTTGGAGGCCTCTTTAATCGGTAGACTAGATAATAGAAAACAGCAATAAGTTACATTGAGTTACAATATGTTTCTTTAAGAATTGTTGAGACGTATAAAAATACAATGTGAAACAGCACTTTTCATCTCGCTGTAATAATATGAGTGTGCGAAGTAATATTCCGATTGCCCCCAGTAAATCCCATTTATTTATCTTGTGATCTCTCCTCCAAATTTATTATTCCCTTCGGCGCGACGGAGGCATTTCCCGCGGCGCTGGGTTATATTCTGTTGGTCAAAATAAGTAAACCCGAGTCGTATTCAGTGCAAGCGCGGATGACGAACGCTGTCATCTATAAATTGCACTGAGTCGCTGACGGAAAAAAATCCATTCAGGAGCGCACACATGTTAAAAAATGCTTTCTCTAATCTGCAAAAGGTCGGTAAGGCGCTGATGCTGCCAGTATCGGTCTTGCCCGTTGCAGGTATTCTGCTGGGGGTGGGTGCTGCCCACTTCAGCTGGTTGCCGGAAATTGTCTCCCAGTTGATGGAGCAAGCCGGTGGTTCCGTATTCGGTCAGATGGCCCTGCTGTTCGCCGTGGGCGTGGCACTTGGCTTTACCAATAACGACGGTGTATCCGGTCTGTCTGCCATCGTAGGCTACGGCATCATGACCGCTACCTTGAGCGTGATGGCACCTGTGATGGGTGTGGAGAAGATCGATACCGGTGTACTCGGCGGTATCCTCGCCGGTGGTGTCGCCGCCTGGGCGTTCAACCGCTTCTACAAGATCCAGCTGCCAGAGTATCTGGGCTTCTTCGCCGGCAAACGCGCCGTGCCCATCATCACTGGCTTCGTTTCCATCGGTCTGGGTGTGATCCTGTCCGTGATCTGGCCGCCAGTGGGTGGCGCTATCGCCGCCTTCTCCGACTGGGCTGCCAACCAGAACCCGGTACTGGCCTTCGGTATCTACGGCGTGGTTGAACGCTCCCTGATCCCGTTCGGTCTGCACCACATCTGGAACGTACCCTTCTTCTATCAGGCTGGTACCTGTGTCAACGGTGCCGGTGAAACCGTACACGGCATCATGACCTGCTTCCTGACCGCCAACGACGCTACCCGCGCCGCCGGTAACGGCTTCGGTCAGCTGGCCGGTGGCTATCTGTTCAAGATGTTCGGTCTGCCTGCTGCCGCCTTTGCCATTGCGCATTGTGCCAAGCCGGAAAACCGCGCCAAGATCGTTGGTATCATGGCCTCTGCCGCCCTGACCTCCTTCCTGACCGGTATCACCGAGCCTATCGAGTTCTCCTTCCTGTTCGTTGCCCCGGTACTGTATGCGATTCACGCCCTGCTGGCTGGTCTGGCCTATGTGCTGACCAACTCCCTGGGGATCGTACACGGTCACACCTTCTCCAACGGCTTCATCGACTTCGTGGTGCAGTCACCCCGTGCCGATAACATGCTGTTGCTGGTGGGCCTGGGTCTGGTCTACGCCGTCCTCTACTATGTGGTCTTCACCGTGGTGATCCGTGCCATGAACCTGAAGACTCCGGGTCGTGAAGACGAAGCGGCTGAAGAAACCGTCGCCCAGAGCAAAGACGAGATGTCTGCCGCCCTGGTCGGTGCCTTCGGTGGTAAAGACAACATCGCCTCTCTGGATGCCTGTATCACCCGTCTGCGTGTCGGTGTGAAGGATGTGTCCAAGGTTGACCAGGCTGGTCTGAAGAAACTGGGCGCTGCCGGTGTGGTCGTGGCTGGTTCTGGTGTTCAGGCCATCTTCGGTACCAAGTCCGACAACCTGAAAACCGAGATGGACATCTGGATGAAGAGCAACTAATACAGTTGCCTGAAACTCAGAGTCTGAAAAAGGGAGGCGCAAGCCTCCCTTTTTGCTGGGCGCTCGGCGGTGTATCCGAGGCTGGTGGTGTGTGAGCCCCTCAGCCGGTGACATCGACAGGGGAGGGGCTGCCAGGGTAGATGTATACCATGGGTGGATATGAGCGCCGCCAACGCTTAGCACAAAGAAAAAGGGCGCCTGAGGGGCGCCCTTTGCCGTTGCCGGGTCTGGGTTACAGCTTCTCCAGATCCCGCTCTATCTCGCTTATCTTGTTCTGCACCACTTTTTCCAGGTGGCGCAGATCGCGTAATATCTTCTGCTTGATGTCAGGGTCAGCCTGGACGTGCACCCCCTGAGTCAGGTTGTCCAGCTCATCCACCACGTACTTGAGGTTGGCGTTGATTTCGGTGACATCCTTGTACTCATGGGTGCCCGAATCGATCAGTATGGTCTTGCGCTGACGCGGATACTTGAACTTGACACTCTTGGCGAAGAACTCGCCCTTCTGCTTCTTGAAGTAGATCTTGAGGATGTCGTGATTGGCCTCCTGGCGCAGGGTGTAGCTGTCCACTGAGGTGGGTTCCTGGATCCCCAGGCTCTTTAGATTCTCGTACATCGGGCTTCCTCGATTTGAAACGATCCTGACCCATCTATCTTAACCGAGTCACCGTAGCTTGCCTGTGACAGGGGCGCCAAAATCAAAAGGGTCCCAAAGGGCCCTTGCTGTGGGGTCGCCGGCTGGGCAGTCTCGATGACTCGCAGCAGGGTGTTGATGCCAAGCATCCTGATGGTATCTATATTCATGATGCACAAAACAATAAAAAAGGGCGCCCTCAGGCGCCCTTTTTTGCACGGCGACATCTTACTCGTCGATGGAACGCAGCAGGGCGTTGATGCCGACCTTGGCACGGGTCTTGGCATCCACCTTCTTGACGATCACGGCGGCGTACAGACTGTACTTGCCGCACTTGGAAGGCAGGGAGCCGGAGACGACCACCGAGCCAGCCGGCACGCGGCCGTAGTGGATCTCGCCGGTCTCGCGATCATAGATGCGGGTGGACTGGCCGATGAAGACGCCCATGGAGATGACGGAGCCTTCCTCCACGATCACACCCTCAACTACCTCGGAGCGGGCACCGATGAAGCAGTTGTCTTCAATGATGGTCGGGTTGGCCTGCAGCGGCTCCAGTACGCCACCGATGCCGACGCCGCCGGACAGGTGCACGTTCTTGCCGATCTGGGCGCAGGAGCCGACGGTGGCCCAGGTGTCGACCATGGTGCCTTCATCGACGAAGGCGCCGATGTTGACGTAGGAGGGCATCAGCACGGTATTGGGGGCGATGAAGGAGCCTTTGCGAGCGGTCGCCGGCGGCACCACGCGCACCCCGGCAGCCTTGAACTGCTCGGCGGTATAGTCGGAAAACTTGAGGGGAACCTTGTCGTAATACTGGGCGTCGTCACCCTTGATGATGCCGTTGTCATTGATGCGGAAGTAGAGCAGTACCGCCTTCTTCAACCACTGGTGTACCACCCACTCGCCGGCAATCTTCTCGGCGACACGGGCCTTGCCGGAATCCAGCAGTTCGATGACTTGCAGGATGGCGGTCTTGGTGGCGGCATCGACGGAGCCGGGAGTGATGGAATCACGGCGCTCGAAGGCCGCTTCGATGATCTGTTGCAACTCGGTCATGACAGGTTTCCTTTAAATAATTCCGTTTGTTGTATCACACTTTTCCAATTGTTTTTAAGGGCCCGGGCCGATTTCTTCGGGAGAATGGCGACTTATTGTGCGTTGGTTGCTCAAGCGCTTGTTCTGATTGATAAATCAGCATGAAAAGCGGTGTCCAGTGGAGCCGCCTCCCGATTGATCCGCGCCCTCTTCCTGCGGATTGAGTTGATTGACCAAGCGCTCCTCCAGCGCCTGCTGCTCGGCCTGGTTCAGAGGTTCCCCCTCGAGCGTAGTGAGGCTGAAGAAATCCTCCACCCGCTCGCCTATGGTGGTGATCTTGGCCGCATGCAGGGAGAGGCCGCACTGCTGGAACACGGCGCCGATCCGGGCCAACAGCCCCGGGGTATCCAGCGCCGTCAGCTCCAGCAGGGTGTGTCGAGTCTCCCCTTTATGGAGTGGGGAGCGGGGCAAGAATACCACCCGGGTCGGCACGCTGAACTGGCGGTGGCGGCGCGACAGTGGCTTGTTGCGCAGCACCAGCTTGCCCGGCTCCTGCAGGGCCTTCTCCAGCGCCTTCCTGATGGTGGCGGTGCGGTTCGGGCTGATGGGATCGCCGGTCGGCTCCAGCACGATGAAGGTATCCAGCACGTAATCGCTGCGCGAATTCATGATCTGGGCGTCGTGGATGTTGAGATTCTTCTGATCCAGCGCCGAGGCCACGGTGGCGAACAGATTCGGGGTGTCGCGGCAATAGATGAACACCTCGCTGCCGCCCCGGGTGGGGTGCTTGCCTATGATCACCAGCGGGGCGGGATTGTCGCCATGAGCGATGATCTTGCGGCAGTGCCAGGCGATCTGCTCCGGGTTGTGGCGCAGGAAGTAGTCGGCCTTGAAGTCGCTCCACAAGGCGTTGATCGCCTCCTCCGGCACCTCACGTTGTGCCAGGATCTGCTTCGCCTGACGCTGGTTCTCGCGGATCTTGAGCCGCATGTCGGGCGGGTTCTCCAGCCCCTGGCGCAGGGCCTTCTGGGTGGCGAAGTAGAGCTCGCGCAGCAGGGTGCCCTTCCAGTCGTTCCAGAGGGTGTCGTTGGTGGCGCAGATATCGGCCACAGTCAGACAGTAGAGCAAGTCGAGGTGCAGCTCGTCGCGCACCTTCTGGGCAAAATCGGCCACCACCTCAGGATCGTAGATGTCGCGCCGCTGGGCGGTGACCGACATCAGCAGATGGTGGCGCACCAGCCAGGCCACCAGGCGGCTCTCGTAGCGATCCAGGCCGTGCAGCTGGCAAAACTCCAGCGCATCGACGGCGCCGAGCTCGGAGTGATCCCCACGGCGGCCCTTGGCGATGTCGTGGAACAGGGCGGCGATGCTGAGCAGCTCCGGCTTGCGCAGCTGGGCGAACACCTCGTGACAGAGCGGGTGGGTCTGACGGCTGGCCGGATTGGCGAAGCGATGGATGTTCTTGAGCAGCCGGTGGGTGTGCTCATCCACCGTGTAGGCGTGGAACATGTCGAACTGCATCTGGCCGACGATGAGGTTCCATTGGGGCAGATAGGCCGCGAGGATCCCGTACTTGTGCATCAGGGTGAGCGCTTGACCTATGCCATTGGGGTGGCGCAGCAGCGCCATGAACAGGCGGCGACACTCGGGCAGGTCCTGCAACCAGCAGCTGAGGGTGCGCCGCGCCTCGCGCAGCTGGCGCAGGGTGGCGGAGTGAATGCCGGCGATGTCGGGATGCTGGGCAATCTGGTAGAAGAGCCGCAGTATGGCGGCGGGATCGCGGCCAAACAGCTCGGGATCCACCGCATCGATGAGCCGACCCCGCAGCTGGAACTCGGGGCAGAGGCGGCGGACATCCATGGCGGTGTTGCCCAGAATGGCCTCGTCAAACAGCTGCAGCAGCATCTCGTTGAGCTCGGCGACCCGCCTCACCGTCTGGTAGAAGCGCTTCATCATCTGCTCGACCGGGCCGTTGCCTTCGCCCTCGAAGCCCAGCATCTGGGCCACGGTGCGCTGGCGGTCGAACAGCAGGCGGTTGTCGCCCTTGTTGATGGCCATGTGCAGCGCGAAGCGCACCTTCCACAGGAAGTTTTGGCAGTCGAGCAGCTCGCGGTACTCGGCCCGGTTCAGGAAGCCGTGGCTGGTCATCTCATAGAGGGTGGTGGCGCCGAAGTGGCGGCGGGCGACCCAGGCCAGGGTCTGGATGTCGCGCAGGCCCCCCGGGTTGCTCTTGAGATCGGGTTCCAGCTTGTAGGCGGTGCCGAGGAACTGCTGATGGCGCAGGCTCTGCTCCTCGCGTTTGGCGCGAAAGAACTCCTCACTCGGCCAGAAGTGCAGGGGATGAGTCGCGGCTTGCAACTGCTCGAACCCGGCCAGACGACCGGTGATGTAGCGCGCCTCGATGAGGTTGGTGGCGACCGTGATGTCGGCCCGGCCCTGCTCGATGCACTCGGCCACGTTGCGCACCGATTGCCCCACCTCCAGCTTGAGATCCCACAGCAGGGTGATGAACTCGCCGATGCGCAGCCCCAGCACCTCATCGAGCTCCTCCCCTTCATAGAGGATGAGCAGGTCGATGTCGGAGTGGGGATGCAGCTCACCGCGGCCATAGCCACCCACCGCGATCAGGGTGAGCGCCGTCTTGTCGAAGCCGAATTTCTGCCACAGCCGGATCAGCAACTGATCCATGTACTCGGAGCGGGTGGCCACCAGTTCGATGATGTTGTCACCGGCATCGAAGCGGGCATGCAACCAGACAAGGAAGCGGCTCAAGTACTCCTTGCAGTTCTCGCGGGTGAGCTGATCATCGGGCAACAGATGGGGGGAAAGCAGGCTGGCATCCATGGCATCTCACACTCTGGTCGGGCGGCTAAAAACAAAACCCCGGTGCAGGGCCGGGGTTTGATGTTAACCGTGTTTGTAGAACCGGTCGATAGTGTCGTCTGGGCGCAGGGTCAGCACCTCGCAGCCGTCATCGGTGACCAGCAGGGTGTGCTCCCACTGGGCGGAGTCGCCGCCATCCTTGGTGGTCACTGTCCAGCCATCCTTCGGGTTGACGCGGCAGTGGTATTTCTTGCTGTTGACCATGGGCTCTATGGTGAAGCACATGCCGGCCTTGAGCTCCAGCTTGCCGCCGTTGCGGTAGTGCAGGATCTGCGGCTCTTCATGGAACTCGCTGCCGATGCCGTGGCCACAGTAGTCGCGCACCACGGAGAAACCGGCCTGCTCGACGATGGGCTGGATCACGGCACCGATCTCGGTGATGCACATGCCGGGGCGTACCCGCTTGATGGCGGCGTACAGGCTGTCCTGGGCCACCTTGCACAGCTGGCGGCGCAGCGGGGTAGTCTGACCGACGATGAACATGGCGGAGGTGTCGCCGTGGTAACCATCCTTGATGACGGTGATGTCCAGGTTGATGATGTCCCCTTCCCGCAATTTCTTGTGGTTGGGGATGCCGTGACAGATCACGTCGTTCACCGAGGTGCAGATGGACTTGGGGAAACCGTGGTAGTTGAGGGGGGCGGGGACCGCCTGCTGCACGTTAACGATGTAGTCGTGGCACAGGGTGTTCAGCTCGTCGGTGGTGACGCCGGCGTTGACATGGGGGGCGATCATGACCAGCACATCGGCAGCCAGCTGGCCGGCAATGCGCATCTTTTCAATCTCTTCCGGTGTCTTGATTTTGATGGACATGGGATCTCTCTTGGGGCCTGACTTCTCATCCTGGGATGACCTAAAATCAGGTAATGAAAAATAGATGCGTTTGCAATCAGGGCGAAATTTTATCCCCAACCTCCGTTTACTTCCAGTGTGATTGTCATCACAGCGTCAGCCAGCGGTCGCATCCCAGCTCCTGGGGATCCATTTTTAGCGTGGCTGCTGGTGGTGTCCTGACCAAAGTTATGGTATAAAGCGCGCCGGAATGGGGAACTTGCGTCCGCATTTCATCACCCTTACTCAATAACACACACACATCGACACCTGTACCGGGGTGCCCCTTTGGGGTCGGTTACATGGGATGTGTGGAGGCCTAACCCCAATACAGAGGTATAAAATGGCTAAAGTTTCTATGCGCGACATGCTGCAAGCCGGCGTTCACTTCGGTCACCAGACTCGTTACTGGAACCCGAAAATGAAGTCCTACATCTTCGGTGCCCGCAGCAAGGTTCACATCATCAACTTGGAAAAAACCGTTCCGATGTTTGACGATGCCATGAACTTCATCAGCTCCGTAGCTGCCAAGAAAGGCAAGGTACTGTTCGTTGGTACCAAGCGTGCCGCGTCTGAAGCCGTAAAAGATGCCGCCATTCGTTGCGACCAGTTCTATGTTAACCACCGCTGGCTGGGCGGCATGCTGACCAACTGGAAAACCGTTCGTCAGTCCATCAAGCGCCTGAAAGATCTGGAAACCCAGAGCCAAGACGGTACCTTCGAAAAGCTGACCAAGAAAGAGGCGCTGATGCGTACTCGCGAAATGGACAAGCTGGAGAAGAGCCTGGGTGGTATCAAGAACATGGGCGGCCTGCCTGACGTTCTGTTCGTTGTCGATGCCGACCACGAGCACATCGCTATCAAAGAAGCCAACAACCTGGGTATCCCGGTCGTTTCCATCGTTGATACCAACTCCAACCCGGACGGCGTTGATTACGTCATCCCGGGTAACGACGATGCCATCCGTGCCGTCAACCTGTACCTGAATGCTGCTGCTGACACCGTACTGGAAGCTCGCGCTCAGGACATCGTTGTTCAAGCCGAACAAGATGGCTTCGTTGAAGCTGAGTAATTGATAAGGACTGAAAAGCCCTTATTAACCAAGCTGATGTAATTGGTTAGCAGGGGCCCTTGTGGCCCCTGTTTCTTGTCAAATCAAGACCGAGGATACTGAACATGGCTAACGTTACTGCCGCCCTGGTAAAAGAACTGCGCGAGCGCACCGCCGCTGGCATGATGGATTGCAAAAAAGCACTGGAAGAAGCCGCTGGTGACATCGAGCTGGCTATCGAGAACATGCGCAAATCCGGTCAGGCCAAAGCCGCCAAGAAAGCCGGCCGTATCGCCGCTGAAGGCGTGATCTTTGCCCGTACCGAAGGCAACATTGCCGCCATGATCGAGCTGAACAGCGAAACCGACTTCGTCGCCAAAGATGCCAGCTTCATGGCCATGGGCCAGAAGATCGCCGACATCGCCGCGACCCAGAAGATTGCTGACATCGACGTCCTGAAGGCCGCCGATTTCGGTAACGGTGAGTCCATCGAGCTGACCATCACCAACCTGATCGCCAAGATCGGTGAGAACATGAACCTGCGTCGCGTGATGCTGGTTGAAGGTGACAACCTGGGCACCTACGTACACGGTTCCCGTATCGGTGTTATCACCAAGCTGATCGGTGGTACTGCCGAGCTGGCCAAAGATCTGGCCATGCACGTTGCTGCCAACAGCCCGCAGTTCGTCAAGCCGGAAGACGTGTCCGCCGAAGTCGTTGCCAAAGAGCGCGAAATCCAGATCGACATCGCCATCAACTCCGGCAAGCCGAAAGACATCGCCGAGAAGATGGTTGAAGGCCGCATGAAGAAGTTTACCGGTGAGGTTTCCCTGACTGGTCAGCCGTTCGTGAAAGATCCTTCCATGACCGTTGCCGAGCTGCTGAAGAAAGAAGGCGCTGACGTTGTTTCCTTCACCCGTTTCGAAGTGGGCGAAGGCATCGAGAAGCAAGAGACCGATTTCGCGGCTGAAGTTGCAGCCCAAATCGCGGCCGCTCAGAAGGCTTAATCGAACCGGTTTTTCCGTTTCCCCAGACCGCGACTTATGTCGCGGTCTTTATATGACCAGGAATCAGTGACATGAGTACCAATCCCAAGCCTGCATACAGACGTGTTCTTCTGAAGTTGAGTGGTGAAGCCCTGCAAGGATCCGAGGGTTTTGGCATTGATCCAGCGGTGCTGGAACGGATGGCCCAAGAGATCAAAGAGCTGGTTGAGCTGGGTGTTCAGGTCGGTCTGGTCATCGGCGGCGGCAACCTGTTCCGCGGTGCCGGTCTTGCCAAGGCGGGCATGAACCGCGTGGTGGGTGACCACATGGGCATGCTGGCGACCGTCATGAACGGCCTGGCCATGCGTGATGCCCTGCATCGTGCTTATGTGAATGCCCGTCTGATGTCTGCCATCTCGCTGCAAGGCGTCTGCGACTCCTATAGCTGGGCCGAGGCCATCAGCCAGCTGCGTGCCGGCAAGGTGGTGATCTTCTCTGCCGGTACCGGCAATCCCTTCTTTACCACCGACTCCGCAGCCTGCCTGCGCGGCATCGAGATCGAAGCCGACGTGGTGCTCAAGGCCACCAAGGTCGATGGTGTATTCAACGAGGATCCGGTTAAGAATCCGGACGCCGTGCTGTATCATGAGCTCAGCTACAACGAAGTGCTTGATAAAGAGCTCAAAGTGATGGATCTTGCAGCCTTTACCCTGGCCCGTGATCACGACTTGCCGATCCGGGTGTTCAACATGAACAAACCGGGTGCCCTGCGCCGCGTTGTCATGGGTGAGCCGGAAGGCACACTGATCCATCACATCAGCAAATAAGGTAGCAGCAAGCCGGAAGGCGCTCTTATCCATTACGTCAGTAAATAAGTCAGAAGCGGACCTGCTCAGGGTTCGCTCGTCAAAAGGAAAACCACTGTGATCAACGAGATTAAAAACGACGCCAAGGACCGCATGGCCAAGAGCGTAGAATCGCTCAAGACCCAGATGTCCAAGATCCGTACCGGCCGCGCTCACCCGAGCCTGCTCGACGGTATCCAGGTGGAGTATTACGGTGCAGCCACTCCTCTGAAACAGTTGGCTAACGTAGTGGCAGAAGATGCCCGCACCCTGTCCATCTCCATCTTCGATCGCTCCATGATCCAGGCGGTGGAAAAAGCCATCCTGACCTCGGATCTGGGCCTGAACCCGTCCAGCAACGGTCAGACTCTGCGCGTGCCGTTGCCGCCGCTGACCGAAGAGCGTCGCCGCGATCTGACCAAGATCGTCCGCGCCGAAGCCGAAGGTGCCCGGGTTGCCGTGCGCAACATCCGTCGCGACGCCAACGCCGACCTGAAGTCCTTGCTCAAGGACAAAGAGATCTCCGAAGACGACGATCGTCGTGCCCAGGAAGAGATCCAGAAGCTCACCGACGCCTTCATCAAGCTGATAGACGAAGCCCTGGCTGCGAAGGAAAAGGAGCTAATGGAAATCTAAGCCTCCGACAGGTATATTACGAGCGCCGTGTAGTGCCCCTGCACGGCGCTTTTGTCTTTGTGGGAGAAATGAATGTCGCTTTTGGCAGCGCTAGGCGATAGCGCCAGCTCGTCCTTGCCTCGTCACGTCGCCATCATCATGGATGGCAACGGTCGCTGGGCTCAGAACCGTGGCAAGATGCGGGTCTTTGGCCACAAGGCGGGCGTGAAGTCCGTGCGCGAGGCCGTGACCTTTGCCGCCCGTGCCCAGCTGGAGGCGCTGACCCTGTTTGCGTTCTCCAGCGAGAACTGGCGGCGCCCGGAAGGGGAGGTGAATGCCCTGATGGAGCTGTTCCTGACGGTGCTGGGCCGCGAGGTGAAGAAGTTGCACAGCAATGGCATTCGGCTCAAGGTGATAGGCGACACCGCCCGTTTCAGCGATCGGCTGCAGGCCAAGATCGCCAAGGCCGAGGCACTGACCGCCGACAACCAGGGGCTGACCCTCAACATCGCCGCCAACTATGGTGGCCAGTGGGACATCGCCCAGGCGGCCCGCAAGCTGGCCCGCGCCGTGGCGGCCGGTGAGCTGGATGCCGAAGCGGTCGATGAGACTGCGTTGGCGCAGCAGGTCTGCATGGCCGATCTGCCGCCGGTGGATCTGCTGATCCGCACCGGAGGCGATCATCGCATCAGCAATTTTGTGCTATGGCAGCTCGCCTATGCCGAGCTTTATTTTACCCCGGTATTGTGGCCCGATTTCAACGAGGCCGAGTTCAGCGAGGCGGTTGCCTCCTTCGTGACCCGCGAGCGCCGCTTCGGGTGCACGGGTGAACAGATACGGGAATTGATCGCCGAGCACCAGACCGGCTAAACCCCGCTCCCAAGAGAGAGGTTTCTTTTGCTAAAACAACGAATTATTACCGCATTACTGTTAGTACCCCTGGTTTTGGGGGCACTGTTTTTCCTGCCGTTGAAATTCTTTGCCCTGCTGGCTGCCCTGGTGTTCTTGCTGGCTAGCCGCGAGTGGAGCGCCTTCGTCTCTGCCCAGCCGCAGCAATGGCTGCCGCTGGTGTTCTGTCTGCTGCTCGGGGCCAGTCTGTTCTGGGTGCCGGTGGAGCAGCTCTGGATCCCTCACTTGCATCCTCTGTTGATGGGGGTGCTCTGGACTGCGGTCAGTTGGTGGCTGCTGGGCCTGCTGCTGGTGCTGCGCTATCCCCAGAGCGCCAGCCTGTGGAAAAAGTCCGTCTGGCTGAAATCCCTGTTTGGTCTGGTCACCCTGGTGCCCTTCTTCTGGTCACTGGTGGCCATCCGTGGCTACAACTTCTATCACGACCCCATGATGGGGGCCTGGATCCTGCTGTTCGTCATGGGCCTGGTCTGGGCGGCAGATTCTGGCGCGTATTTCTTCGGCAAAGCGTTTGGTAAACACAAGCTGGCACCGGCCGTCAGTCCGGGCAAAACCATTGAGGGCATGCTGGGCGGCCTGTTTACCGCCAGCCTGCTGGCGATTGGTGTAACCTGGTTCATGGGCCTCGTGCCCGCCAAGATGGGTGTCGTACTGCTGTGCTCCCTGCTGGCGGTGCTGGCCTCCGTGCTCGGCGATCTCACCGAGAGCATGTTCAAACGGGAGGCGGGCATCAAGGATTCCGGCACCCTGCTGCCGGGCCACGGTGGCATTCTCGATCGCATCGACAGCCTGACGGCGGCCCTGCCGGTCTTCCTGCTCAGCTATCTGTTACTCGGTCAGGGGTTTTGATGCATAACTCTCTGATGATATCGAGGGCCGCTGGCTCCATCGGTCTGTTACTCGTTCAGGAGTCTTGATGCACAACTCACTGGTGATCCTGGGAGCATCCGGCTCCATCGGTCAGAGCACCCTCAGGGTACTGCGGCAGAATCCGGGCCGCTGGCAGGTGCTGGCGCTGACGGCTGCCCGCAGCGTGGATGCCATGCTGCGCGATTGTCTCGAATTCTCCCCCCGTTTCGCCGTGATGGTGGATGAGACCGCGGCCCGCGAGCTGGCCGAGCGGCTCAGGACCCACGGCAGCGCCACCCGGGTGCTGGCCGGTCAGGCGGCCCTGTGCGAGGTCGCCGCTCACCCGGATGCCCACAGCGTGATGGCCGCCATCGTCGGTGCCGCAGGGCTGGCCCCCACCATGGCGGCCGTGCGTGCCGGCAAGCGGATCCTGCTGGCCAACAAGGAGGCGCTGGTGATGTCCGGAGCCTTCTTTATGGAGGCGGTACGTGAGTCAGGAGCAACACTGCTACCCATCGACAGCGAACACAACGCCATCTTCCAGTGCCTGCCAGAGGCCATTCAGCGTCAACCCGGCTTCTGCGATCTGGCGGGGGCGGGCATCAGCAAGATCCTGCTGACCGGCTCGGGCGGCCCCTTCCGCTATACCGATATCAACGAGCTGGACAAGGTCACGCCGGCCCAGGCGATCGCGCACCCCAACTGGTCCATGGGGGCCAAGATCTCGGTGGACTCCGCCACCATGATCAACAAGGGGCTGGAGTACATAGAGGCGCGCTGGCTGTTCAATGCCCTCCCTGAGCAGATCCAGGTGGTGATCCATCCCCAGTCGGTCATCCACTCCATGGTGCAGTACAAGGATGGCTCAGTGCTGGCCCAGCTCGGCAACCCCGACATGTGTACCCCCATCGCCCACGCCCTGGCCTATCCGGGCAGGGTAGAGTCTGGGGTGGAACCTTTGGATTTCTTCAGTGTCGGAGAGTTCAGCTTTATCCGTCCCGACTACGAACGCTATCCCTGCCTGGCGCTGGCCATGGCGGCCTGCCAGCAAGGACAGGCGGCGACCACCTCGCTCAATGCCGCCAATGAAGAGAGCGTCGCGGCTTTTCTTGCAGAGCGGATTGGATTTATGGATATTGCCAGAGTCAACGAGTCCATCATGGCGGCGCTGGGCAGTTCTGCCGTAACATCGCTTGACGATTTGATTGCACTGGATGGCACGGCTCGTGTCCGTGCCCACCAACTGATAGAGGAGCTTGCTCGATGAACGGACTGTGCTGGCCAGAGGCCCCTCTCTACGCCCTCGGGGTCAACCACTGATGGGTGTTGTACTGTGGAATGACGACGCCCTCGGGCGCCCTGTTGGCGATGAGCACGAGGTGATCGGCTGATGGGCGGCGTACTGTGGAATATCGGTGCCTTCATCGTCGCCCTCGGGCTGCTGGTGGCGGTGCATGAGTTCGGCCACTTCTGGGTGGCCCGCCGCTGTGGCGTCAAGGTGGAGCGCTTCTCCATCGGCTTTGGCAAGGCGATCTGGCGCCGTGTCGGCAAGGACGGCACCGAGTACGTGCTGGCCCTGATCCCGCTGGGTGGCTACGTCAAGATGCTGGACGGTCGGGTCGATGAACTCAAGCCGGGGGAAGAGGCGCAGGCCTTCAATCACAAGAGTGTCTGGGCGCGGATGGCGATCGTCGCGGCCGGTCCCATGGCGAACTTCGTGTTCGCCCTGTTCGCCTTCTGGCTGATGTTCATGATAGGTGTGCCCAGCGTCAAGCCGGTGATCGGCGAGGTGCGTCCCGCCTCCATCGTGGCCCAGGCCGGCATAGCGCCGGGCATGGAGATCGTCGGGGTCGGCGATGAGGAGACCGGAGACTGGGAGAGCGTGACCTACGCCCTCATCAGCCATCTGGGGGACAAGTCGGTACAGCTCAAGTTGAAGGCGGCGGACACCAGCTATGGGATCGACAAGACGCTGATGCTGGAGAGCTGGACCTTCGATCCGGACAAAGAGTCTCCCATCGGCAGCCTGGGGATAGTGCCGCTCGGTGGCAAGGTGCTCCCGGTGGTCGAGGCCATCGTGCCCAAGAGCGCCAGCGAGAAAGCCGGCATGCAGGTGGGGGATCGCATCAAGCGGGTCGGCGAGCAGGAGATCACCGAATGGACCCAGTTCGTCGAGCGGGTACAGCAATCGCCGGAGCAGCCACTGCAGGTGATGGTGGAGCGCGGGGGGAATGAGTTGACCCTGACCCTGCTGCCGGGCGTGAAAAAAGTACGGGGCCAGCTGGTCGGTTTCGTCGGCCTGTCGCCGCAACTGGTTCCATTACCGGATGAGTATCGAGTTCTGTTACAGTATGGGCCTTTGCAAGCCCTGTGGCATGGGGTCCAGAAGACCTGGAGCCTGATCACGCTGACCTTTGACATGATCGGCAAGCTGATCGGCGGCATCGTCTCGTTGGACAATCTGAGCGGCCCCATCTCCATCGCCAAGGGGGCCGGCAGCAGCGCCGATTACGGGTTGGTCTATTTCCTCGGTTTCCTGGCGTTGATCAGCGTCAACCTGGGGATCATCAACCTGTTTCCCCTGCCGGTGCTGGATGGAGGCCACTTGGTCTACTTCCTCATCGAGGCAGTCACCGGCAAGCCGGTACCAGAAAAAATTCAGGAAGTTGGGTTCAGGATAGGCGCCGCCATTCTGATGTTACTGATGGGCATTGCGCTGTTTAATGATTTCGCTCGCCTCTGAGGCTAGAGCATCAACAAGGACACATAAGAACAAAATGGCTGTTAAAAAAGCATTGGTGTTGAGTTGCCTGCTGGGAGCCAGCTTCCTGGCTCAGGCGGCCCCTGCCTCTTTTGTGGTGCAAGACATTCAGGTCGAGGGTCTGCAGCGGGTGACCCTGGGCGCCGCCCTGTTGAATCTGCCGGTCCGGGTCGGTGACTCCGTGGACTCGGTGGCCCTGGCCAACGCCATCAAGAAGCTGTATGCCTCGGGTAACTTCGAGGACGTCAAAGTCTATCGTGACGGCCAGGTGCTGCAAGTCGTGGTGAAGGAGCGCCCGACCATCTCCAGCATCGAGTTCTCCGGTAACAAGGACATCAAGGAAGAGCAGCTGACCCAGAGCCTGGAGTCCTCCGGCATCCGGGTGGGCGATCCGCTGGATCGTACCGTGCTGAGCTCCCTCGAGAAGGGGCTGGAAGACTTCTACTATGGCGTGGGCAAATACTCCGCCAAGGTCAAGGCCATCGTCACCCCCTTGCCCCGTAACCGGGTCGATCTCAAGTTCACCTTCGTGGAAGGGGAAGCGGCCAAGATCCAGCAGATCAACATCGTCGGCAACCAGGTGTTCCCGGAAGAGAAACTGCTGGCCCAGCTCTCCCTCAAGGATGATGTGCCCTGGTGGAACTTCACCGGCGATCAGCGCTATCAGAAGCAGAAGCTGGCCGGCGACATCGAAGTGCTGCGCTCCTACTACATGGACCGCGGCTACATCCGCTTCCAGCAGGAGTCGACTCAGGTCTCCATGACTCCGGACAAGAAGGGCGTCTACGTCACCCTGAACATCAAGGAAGGGGATCAGTACAAGGTCTCCGGCATCCAGGTCAAGGGCGACCTCATCGATCGCGGCAGCGAGATGAAGGGGCTCATCCCCATCGAGGCGGGCAGCGTCTACTCCGCCAGCCAGGTGACCCACACCGAAGAGGTGCTCTCCAAGTTCCTCGGTCGTTACGGCTATGCCTATCCCAAGGTGACCACCTTCCCGCAGGTCAACGACGAGACCAAGGAAGTGGAGCTGATCGTCAACATCGAGCCGGGCCCCCGGGTCTATGTGCGCAACATCAACTTCAGCGGCAACGTCACCACCCAGGACGAAGTGCTGCGACGCGAGATGCGTCAGATGGAAGGCACCTGGCTCTCCTCCGATAACGTCGAACAGTCCAAGACCCGTCTCAACCGCCTCGGCTTCTTCGAGAGCGCGGAAGTGGACACCAAGCGGGTGCCGGGCAGCGATGATCAGGTCGATCTCGACTTCAAGGTCAAGGAGCAGCCAGCCGGCTCCATCAACGCGGGCATCGGCTACGGTACCGAATCGGGTCTGAGTCTGCAGGCGGGCCTGCAGCAGGACAACTTCATGGGTACCGGCAAGAAGATCGGTATCAACGCCAGCACCAACGACTACTCGAAGAACATCGATCTTAGCTACAACGATCCCTATTTCACGGTGGACGGGGTGAGCCTGGGCGGTCGTCTCTACTACAACGAGTTCAGCGCAGAAGACGCCAACATCGTCGACTATGAGAACACCACCATCGGCTTCCGCCTCTCCAGTGGCTTCCCGGTCAACGAGAACAACCGCCTCGACTTCAGCCTCGGCTACGAGAACAACAAGCTGTCCCAGCCCAACCCCTATGTGCAGGTGGATGAGTTCTGGAAGGTGTATCAGTCCAACCTGGATGGCGACAACCGCATGGTGTTCAACACCGTCGACGTTACCGCCGGTTGGACCCGCTCGACCCTTAACAAGGGCCAGTTCCCGACCGCCGGTGATCGTCAGCGTGTGAATGCCAAGGTGACGCTGCCGGGCATGGATCTGCAGTATTACAAGCTGAACGCCGAAGACTCCCACTACTTCCCGTTCGATGCGGACCACCAGTGGGTCATGTTGGCCAAGGCCCGCGCCTCCTACGGTAACGGCTACGGCAGCAACGGTGGCTACGATCACGTGCTGCCGTTCTTCGAGAACTACTACGCCGGTGGTTTCGACACCCTGCGTGGCTTCAAGAGCAACACCGTGGGTCCGAAGGCACTCTATTACTACAACCTGGGTGGTAACGACGTGATCCAGGGCACCGACAGCTCGGTGGGTGGCAACGCCCTGGCGGTCGCCTCCCTCGAGATGATAGTGCCGACGCCTTTCGCCTCCGAAAGCTATCAGCCCCAGCTGCGGACCAGCTTCTTCATCGATGCCGGCAGCGTGTGGGATACCACCTTCAACTATGAGCAGTACCAGAACCGCTGCTTCAGCGGCTGTAACTACCTGATGGATTACTCCGACCCCAGCAATATCCGGGTGTCGGCCGGTCTGTCGATGCAGTGGCTCTCTCCCATGGGCCCGCTGGTATTCGTGCTGGCTCAGCCGCTCAAGAAATACGAAGGGGATGATACTGAAGTATTCTCCTTCAACATCGGCCGTACCTTCTAAGGGTGCGGACGCTCCCCCACCTCGGTGGGGGTATTCAATGATGGGACGCGCAGCTTGCGTGCCTCACCAGGTAACAAGCCGGTCCCAAGGACTGCTTGCACAATCAGTTAAATCAGGTAGCCCTCGACCGAGGGACCAAGGAGTAAGTGTGAATAAAGCGTTGAAAGTAGCTGGTTTGAGTTTTGCGCTGATGGCTGCCGGTATGGGCTCCGCCTGGGCTGAGACCAAGATTGCCGTGGTCGACATGGGCGAAGTCTTCCAAAAGCTGCCCCAGCGTGAAGCCGTGGCCAAGAAGCTGAAGGGCGAGTTCGAGCCGCGCATGCGCGAGCTGCAGAAGCTGGAATCCGACGGTCAGGCACTGGTCGAGAAGTTCAAGAAGGACGAAGCCTTCATGAGCAACGAGCAGAAGAAGCAGAACCAGGAGAAGCTGGCCAAGCTGCAGATGGAGTTCAACCAGAAGCGCCAGGCGTTTGAGAAAGACAACGGTCGTCGCCAGGCGGAAGAGCGCAACAAGATCCTGACCAAGGTCCAGGCTGCCATCGATTCCATCGCCAAGAGCAATGGTTATGATCTGGTGCTGGAGCGCAATGCCGCGCCTTATGCCGCCAGCAAGCTGGACATCTCTTCCCAGGTTATTTCTCAGGTAAGCAAGAGCAACTAATTGATGGCATTCACTCTCGCACAGCTGGCCCAGCAACTGGGGGCCCAGGTCCATGGCGATGGGACCCAGGAAATCCGCAAGGTAGCGACACTGGAAAAGGCCGGGGAGGGTGAGATTGCCTTCCTGTCCAATCAAAAATACCGGCATTATCTGGAGCAGAGCAAGGCCACGGCCGTGCTCATTACAGAGGCGGATTTGCCATTTTGTCCCACCAATGCCCTGGTGCTCAAAGACCCCTATGTGGGTTTTGCCCGGGTAGCCCAACTGCTGGACACCACCCCGCAGCCGGCCACGGATATCCATCCGAGCGCCGTCATCGCGGCGGACGTGCAACTGGGCGAGAGAGTGGCCATCGGCGCCAATGCGGTCATCGAATCCGGCGTCGTGCTGGGGGATGACGTGCGCATTGGCCCGGGTTGTTTCGTTGGCAAGCATACCCGACTGGGAGCGCGCTCCCGGTTGTGGGCCAACGTCACCCTGTATCACAACGTGACCCTGGGCACAGACTGTCTGGTGCAAGCCGGCACTGTGATCGGGGCCGATGGCTTCGGTTATGCCAACGAACGCGGCGAGTGGATCAAGATCCCCCAGCTCGGTGGCGTGACCATTGGCAACCGGGTCGAGATCGGAGCCTGTACCACCATAGACCGGGGTGCGCTGGAAGATACCCGCATCGCGGATAATGTCATCATCGACAACCAGTGCCAGATCGCCCACAACGTCGAGATTGGTTATGGCACAGCCATCGCGGGTGCGACCACGATGGCCGGTAGTCTCAAGGTCGGCAAATATTGTATCATTGGCGGCGCCTCCGTCTTTAACGGGCACATGGAGATCTGCGACCAGGCCACCATCACAGGTATGGCCATGGTGATGCGACCCATTACCGAGCCCGGTATCTACTCTTCCGGCATCCCCCTGCAATCCAATAAAGAGTGGCGCAAGACCGCCGCCCGGGTGATGCGTATCGAAGAGATGCACAAGCGGTTGAACCGACTTGAGAAAAAGCTGGGTCAAGAATAATCACGATTGGTATAGGGTACTGTTTTGACTACTGAAAAGAAGAGCCTGGGCATCCAGGAAATCATGGATCTGCTGCCCCACCGTTATCCGTTCCTGATGGTGGACAAGGTCGAGAGCTACGAGATCAGCGATGAGCGCAAGACCTTGCGTGCCATCAAGAACGTCTCGTTCAACGAGCCGATCTTTCAAGGCCACTTCCCGGCCAAGCCGGTGTTCCCCGGCGTGCTGATCCTGGAGGCCATGGCCCAAGCGACCGGCATCCTGGCCTTTACCATGGTGGGCAAACCGTCCCCCAACGAACTCTATTACTTTGCTTCAATCGATAACGCTCGTTTCAAGCGCCCGGTTGGCCCTGGCGATCAGCTGGTGCTCGACGTGGTGTTCTTAAAAGAGCGTCGCGGCATTGCCAAGTTCACCGGTGTTGCTACCGTTGATGGTGAAGTGGTCTGTACCGCCGAACTGATGTGTGCAAAGCGCGAGGTGTAACCGTGATCGACCAGACTGCCATCATTCACGATACTGCCATCGTCCATGAGTCTGCAGTGATCGGTAAAGGGGTGGAAATCGGCCCCTTCTCCGTCATTGGGGCCGAGGTGGAAATCGGCGACAACACCTGGGTCGGTTCCCATGTGCTGATCAAGGGCCCGACCAGGATCGGCCGTGGCAACAAGATCTTCCAGCACTCCTCCATCGGTGAGGATTGCCAGGACAAGAAGTACGCCGGTGAGCGCACCTTCCTCGAGATCGGTGACAACAACGTCTTTCGCGAGAACTGCACAGTGCACCGTGGCACCACCCAGGATCAGGCCCTGACCAAGGTGGGCAGCGGCAACCTGTTCATGGTCAACGTGCACGTGGCCCACGACTGCATCATCGGTGACAACTGCATCTTCGCCAACAACGCGACCCTGGCGGGCCACGTGGTGATCGGCGATTTCGTGATCTTCGGCGGTCTCTCTGCCATTCACCAGTTTGGTCGGGTCGGCTCCCACGCCTTCGTCGGTGGCTGCGCCGCCCTGAACAAGGACGTACCGCCCTATGTGATGGCGGCCGGCAACTACGCCAAGCCGTTCGGGGTCAACTCCGAAGGCCTGCGTCGTCGTGGCTATAGCCCTGAGGCCATCTCCGCCGTCAAGCGCGCCTACAAGGAGATCTTCCGCTCCGGCAAGACCATCGAAGAGGTGCTGCCCGTGCTGATCGAGATGGCTCAAGCCGAACCGGCCGTCCAGCTCTATGTCGACTTCCTCAAAGACAACGAGCGCGGGATCATCCGTGCCTGACCCGATCCTCATCGGCATCGTCGCCGGAGAGACCTCCGGCGACATCCTGGCTGCCGGTCTGGTGCGGGAGCTGCTGGTCCGCTATCCCGATGCCCGCTTCGAAGGCATCGCCGGGCCGCGCATGCAGGCGCTCGGCGTCAAGGCGCTGTTCGAGATGGAAGAGCTTTCCGTCATGGGCATCACCGAGGTGCTGGGCCGTCTGCCCCGCATCCTCCAGGTGCGCCGCGAGCTGTTGCGCCATTTTATTGCCAATCCACCTGATATCTTCATCGGGGTGGATGCACCGGATTTCAATATCGGGGTGGAGCTGAAGCTGCGCCGCGCCGGTATCAAGACGGTTCACTATGTCAGCCCCTCCGTCTGGGCCTGGCGCCAGAGCCGCATTCACAAGATCAAGGCCGCCACCGATCTGGTGCTCGCCTTCCTGCCGTTCGAGAAAGCCTTCTACGACCGTTTCGATGCCCCCTGCCGTTTCGTGGGGCACACCATGGCCGATGCCATTCCGCTGGTGCCGGATCAGGCCGCCGTGCGCCAGGCGCTCGGCATCGACCCGAGCCGGCGCTGGCTGGCGGTGCTGCCGGGCAGCCGCAGTGCCGAGGTCGGCTTCATGTCACCGGTGTTTCTCGAAGCGTGCAAGCACCTGACGGTGCACTGCCCTGATCTCGGCTTCATAGTGCCGCTGGTCAACCAGAAACTGCGTGAGCAGTTCATGGCCATCAAGGCCGAGGTGGCGCCGGATCTCGACATGGTGCTGCTGGAAGGGCAGGGCCGTGAGGCCATGATCGCCGCCGACGTGGTGATGCTCGCCTCCGGTACCGCCGCGCTGGAAGCCATGCTGGTGAAGAAACCCATGGTGGTGGGCTACAAGCTCAAGCCTTTCAGCTATTGGCTGGCCCAGTGGCTGGTGAAGACGGACTATGTCTCCCTGCCCAACCTGCTGGCGGACCAGATGCTGGTGCCCGAGCTCCTCCAACATGAGTGCACCCCGTGCAATCTGGTGGACGAGGTCAGCAAGTTGCTGGAACACGACAACAGCGAACTCATCGCCACCTTCACCCGGCTGCACAAGAAAATTCGCTGCAACGCCGACGTGCAGGCCGCCGAGGCGGTCGCCGAACTGCTCGGCAGATAGCGCGCCCCCGGGCGATGCTGTGCTGACACTGGCCCTGCGGGGCCTGTTTTGATTCAAGGCATTGATATGACGATCGAGATTCCGCAAGACAAGCTGGTAGCAGGGGTTGACGAGGTGGGTCGTGGCCCGCTGGTGGGCGACGTGGTCACCGCCGCCGTGATCCTGGATCCGGCCAACCCCATCCAGGGGCTGGCCGACTCCAAGAAGCTCTCCGAGAAGAAGCGCCTCGCCCTGTTTGACGAGATCAAGGCCAAGGCGCTGGCCTGGTCCATCGGTCGGGCCAGTCCGGATGAGATCGATGAGCTGAACATACTGCACGCCACCATGCTGGCGATGCAGCGGGCGGTGGCGGGCCTGGCCATGACGCCAGAGCTGGTCTTCATCGATGGCAACCGCTGCCCGGCGCTGCCCATGGAGGCGCGCGCCGTGGTCAAGGGCGACAGCCTGGTGGCCGCCATCAGTGCCGCCTCCATCCTCGCCAAGGTGACCCGTGACGCCGAGATGACCGAGCTGGACGGCCGTCATCCCGCCTACGGCTTCGCCCGCCACAAGGGCTATCCGACCGCGGAGCACCTCGCCATCCTGGCCGAGCGCGGCCCCTTGCCCGAGTATCGCAAGAGCTTCAAACCGGTGCGCCGGGCGCTGGGGATCGAATAACCATGGCCGAACCTCGTTTCATCCACCTGCGGGTCCACTCCGACTTCTCCATGGTCGATGGCCTGCAAAAAATTGGTCCCATCGCCTCGGCGGCGGCGGCCAACGATATGCCGGCGCTGGCGCTGACCGACCAGATGAACATGTGCGGCCTGGTACGCTTCTATGGCTCGGCCCATGGCAAGGGCATCAAGCCCATCGTCGGGGCGGATTTCTGGGTGCAGAGCGAGGAGCTCGGCGACGAGCAGTTCCGCCTCACCCTGCTCGCCATGGACAACGACGGTTACCAGAACATCACCCTGCTCATCTCCCGCGGCTATCAGCGCGGTCATGTGCAGGGCCGCCCCGTCATCGACAAGGCCTGGCTCGCGGAACACGCCAAGGGCGTGATAGTGCTGTCCGGCGGGCGGGAGGGGGATCTCGGCAAGTTCATGCTCAAGGGCAACCGGCAGATGGTGGAGCAGAGCCTCGCCTTCTACCAGCGCCACTTCCCCGACGCCTATTACCTCGAGCTGCTGCGCACCGGCCGACCCGATGAAGAGGTCTACCTGCACATGGCGGTGGCCATCGCCACCGAGTTCGAGCTGCCGGTGGTGGCCACCAACGAGGTGGTGTTCCTCTCCGCCGAGGACTTCGACGCCCACGAGATCCGGGTCGCCATCCACGATGGCTACACCCTGATGGACAAGCGCCGCCCGCGCCGCTACAGCCCGCAGCAATACCTGCGTAGCCAGGAGGAGATGTGCGAGCTGTTCGCCGACATCCCAGAGGCGCTGGAGAACACGGTGGAGATCGCCAAGCGCTGCAACGTGACGGTGCGCCTCGGTGAATACTTCCTGCCGAATTTCCCGACCGGTGACATGAGCACCGAAGACTTCCTGGTGATGAAGTCCAGGGAGGGGCTGGAGGACCGACTGGCCTTCCTGTTCCCGGATCCCGAGGTGCGCGCCGCCAAGCGCGTCGAGTACGACGAGCGGCTGGAGATCGAGCTCAAGGTGATCAACCAGATGGGCTTCCCTGGTTACTTCCTCATCGTGATGGAGTTTATCCAGTGGTCCAAGGACAACGGCATCCCCGTCGGCCCGGGCCGGGGCTCGGGAGCCGGGTCGCTGGTGGCCTATGCGCTCAAGATCACCGATCTGGATCCCCTCGAATTTGATCTGCTGTTCGAACGATTCCTGAACCCGGAGCGGGTCTCCATGCCCGACTTCGACGTCGACTTCTGCATGGACCGGCGGGACGAGGTGATCGAGCACGTCTCGGAGATGTATGGCCGGGAGGCGGTCTCCCAGATCATCACCTTCGGCAGCATGGCGGCCAAGGCGGTGGTGCGGGACGTGGGTCGGGTGCTGGGCCATGCCTATGGCTTCGTGGATCGCATCTCCAAGCTGATCCCGCCGGATCCGGGCATGACGCTCGCCAAGGCGTTCGAGGTCGAACCCAAGCTGCCGGAGCTGTACGAGCAGGACGAGGAGGTCAAGGATCTCATCGACATGGCGCGCCGGCTGGAAGGGGTGGTGCGCAACGCCGGCAAACACGCCGGTGGTGTGGTGATAGCCCCCACCAAGATCACCGACTTCGCGCCGCTCTATTGTGATGATTCCGGTAATCACCCGGTCACCCAGTTCGACAAGAACGACGTGGAGTACGCGGGCCTGGTGAAGTTCGACTTCCTGGGGCTGCGCACCCTCACCATCATCGACTGGGCGCTCGGCATGATCAACCCGCGCCTGGCCAAGGAGGGCAAGCCGCCGATCGACATCGCCGCCATCCCCATCGATGACAAGAAATCGTTCGCGCTGCTGCAGCGCTTCGAGACCACGGCGGTGTTCCAGCTGGAATCCCGCGGCATGAAGGATCTGATCAAGCGGCTGCAGCCCGACTGCTTCGAAGACATGATCGCCCTGGTGGCGCTGTTCCGTCCGGGCCCGCTGCAGTCCGGCATGGTGGACAACTTCATCGAGCGCAAGCACGGTAAGGAAGCCATCTCCTACCCGGACGAGAAGTGGCAGCACGAGAGCCTCAAACCCATACTCGAACCCACCTACGGCATCATCCTCTATCAGGAGCAGGTGATGCAGATAGCCCAGGTGCTGGCGGGTTATACGCTGGGTGGTGCTGACATGCTGCGCCGGGCCATGGGCAAGAAAAACCCGGCCGAGATGGCCAAGCAGCGTTCCGGCTTCGAGGAAGGGGCGGTCAAGAACGGGGTCGACGGCGAGCTGGCGATCAAGATCTTCGATCTGGTGGAGAAGTTTGCGGGCTACGGCTTCAACAAGTCACACTCCGCCGCCTATGCGCTGGTCTCCTACCAGACGCTGTGGCTCAAGACCCACTTCCCGGCCGAGTTCATGGCGGCGGTGATGACCGCCGACATGGACAACACCGACAAGATAGTGACGCTGGTGGACGAGTGCCAGCGGATGGGGCTCACCGTGATACCGCCGGACGTGAACACCGGTCGCTACCGGTTCAGCGTCAATGAAGACGGCCACATCGTCTACGGCATAGGCGCGGTGAAGGGGGTCGGCGAGGGCCCCATAGATGCCATACTGGCGGCGCGAGACAGTGAGGGTCCCTTCCGCGATCTGTTCGACTTCTGCAACCGGGTCGACATCAAGAAGATCAACAAGCGGGTGATGGAGAAGCTGATCTTCTCCGGCGCCATGGACAGACTGGGTCCGCACCGGGCGGCGCTGATGGCCACGCTGGAAGAAGCCATGCGCGCCGCCGAGCAGCACGCCAAGGCGCAGGCGGTGGGCCAGGTCGACATGTTCGGGGTGCTCACCGAGGAGATCGACGACGTCAAGAAGGCGTTCGCCAACGTGCCGCACTGGCCCGACAAGGTCTGGCTGGAAGGGGAGCGGGAGACCCTCGGTCTGTATCTGACCGGCCATCCAATCAACCAGTACAGCAGCGAGCTGCGTCGCTATACGTCGGGGCGGTTGTGCGATCTGCACCCCACCTCCCGCGACACCATCACCACGGCGGCGGGGCTGGTGATCGCCGCCCGCAGCATGGTGACCAAGCGTGGCAACAAGATGGGGATCTTCACCCTGGACGACAGATCCGGCCGTCTGGATGTGACCCTGTTCAGTGAAGCGCTGGAAAAATACGAAGAATTGATGCAAAAAGACCGTATTTTAGTGGTTTCTGGACAGGTCAGCTTTGATGACTTCTCCGGTGGCCTTAAAATGTCGGCCCGCGAATTGCTGGATATTAACGATGCGAGGGAGCGTTTCGCCAGGGCGATCCGCATTTCCCTCGATGAACAACGCATTGATGAGCGCTTTTTCCCGCGTTTGTGCGAGATTTTGGAGCCCGCCCGTGCCGGAGTCTGTCCGGTTCAGGTAAACTATCGTCGCCCCGGCTCCCGGGTGCGATTGACGCTCGGTACCGAGTGGCGGGTGACGCCCACCGATCAACTGATAGATGACTTGCGAGTCCTGCTTGGACGAGAGCGGGTTGAATTGGTTTTTGATTAGAGGATCTATAGTCCCTATGAGTCTTTTTCTGGATTTTGAACAGCCGATCGCCGAATTGCAGGCTCAGATCGATGAACTTCGCCATGTGAGTGAGCACAACAGTGCCGTGGACCTGAGCGAAGATATCCGTCGGCTGGAGAAGAAAAACGAAGAGCTGACCAAGAAGATCTTCGGCGATCTGGGGGCCTGGCAGGTATCCCAGATGGCGCGTCATCCCCAGCGCCCCTACACCCTCGACTACATCGAGCAGATCTTCACCGACTTCGACGAGCTGGCCGGCGATCGCGCCTATGCCGATGACAAGGCCATCGTCGGTGGCATCGCCCGTCTCGACGGCGAGCCGGTGATGGTGATTGGTCAGCAGAAGGGTCGCGAGACCAAGGAGAAGATCCGACGCAACTTCGGCATGCCGCGCCCGGAAGGGTACCGCAAGGCCCTGCGTCTGATGGAGATGGCCGAGCGCTTCAAGATGCCGATCATCACCTTCATCGACACCCCGGGCGCCTACCCTGGCGTGGGTGCCGAGGAGCGTGGCCAGTCCGAGGCCATCGCCCGCAACCTGAAAGTCATGGCCGGCCTGACCGTGCCTGTGGTCTGCACCGTGATCGGTGAAGGCGGCTCCGGCGGCGCACTGGCGATCGGCGTCGGCGATCGGGTCAACATGCTGCAGTACTCCACCTACTCCGTCATCTCGCCGGAAGGTTGCGCCTCCATTCTGTGGAAGAGCGCCGACAAGGCGCCGGTCGCCGCCGATGCCATGGGCATCACGGCCCAGCGCCTGAAGGAGCTCAAGCTCATCGACAACATAGTCGAAGAGCCCCTCGGCGGCGCCCACCGCAACGTGGAGCTGATGGCCGAGCGCCTCAAGGCCCGTATTAAACAAGACCTGGCGGCCTTGCGCCCGCTCGACAGCGACCAGTTGCTGGAGCAGCGCTACCAGCGCCTGCTGGGCTACGGCTACTGCTAAGCCCAAGCCTTTCCGAGTGACTCCCCAAGACCCCTGCCATGTGCAGGGGTCTTGTTATTTGTGCCCTGTATGAAGATCGCCCAGATTCCTTTTCCCCGGCCCGGCGCCTGCCGAAAACCCCCTGTCTGATCAACTCGACGGCCATTAGTGATCAAAAAAAGTGGGATCCATCTCCCATTTTACTTAGAGTGACCGATTCCGATCTGCCGGATCGGAATCCCTGCAAGGATTGCCCCCAGACACCAACGAGACGAGCGCAGACAGGCCCACAGGCGCCTTTAGCCTGCCGGCGGCGGAGTGCCGCCTGCTCTGGCCCTGACGCCGTCCATCCTGCAGTGAGCGAATCATGAGCGAATCGTTTTTTGAGATCCATGACTGGACCCTGAGCGTCAACGACAACATGCTGTGTCGTCCCGATCGCGAGGTCTACCTTGAGCCCAGGCTGGTCAACTTGCTGCGGTTCCTGGCGAGCAATGCCGGCACCGTATTTGGCCGTGACTCCCTGATCAACGAGGTGTGGGATGGCGCCGAGGTGACCGATCAGGTGGTCACCCAATCCATCTTCGAGCTGCGCAAGATCCTCAAGGATGGTCGCAACGACGCGGCGGATTACATAGTCACAGTGCCCAAGCGCGGCTACAAGCTGGTGGCGCCGGTGCGGCCGCTGCGGGTCGTCTCCCTGGCCATGCCGGAGTCCTCCCCCGGGGCCATGCCCAAGCCGTCACCCCGCGATGAGCCGGACGAGCCCCTGGCCGATGGCGAGGTGGTGCAGGGCCAGAGCCTGGCCCCTTTCCCGGCTGGCCCCCTGACCCGCGCCATCTCGACCCATACCGGCCACAGTCGCTGGAAGATGATCAGCTTCGACATCTTCGTGGCCGTGGTGCTGGTCTCCATCGTCAGCCTGCTCGGCTACCAGCACGCCAGCCCCCAGATCCACAGCTTGCTGGATCCCAATCTGCTGGTGTTTCGTTTCCACTCCGGCATGGATGGCGAGAACGAGAGCGTGCGCCTCGCCGATGGCATCACCCGCACCCTGATGGGGGAGGTTGCGGCGGCCACCCCGCTGCGGGTGCAATACGATACCCATAGCCGCACGAGCGGCATCCTGCCCGGCAAGGAGCTGAGCGTGCGGGTCTCCCATCACCCGGGTGGCACCTACATGGATCTGGAGTATCGCAACCTCAACACCAACCGGGTGCTGTGCAGCCACCAGTACCAGCTCAGCCGTCACAACGTGCATGCGGTGCTGCAGGAGAGCAGCCAGGATCTGCTGCGCGCCCTCGAGCGGCCCGAGGCATCACCCGGCATGGGCTGGCCCGCCGACGATGCTTCGCTGATGGCGATGATGGAGGCGCACTATTACACCAACAGCCAGGATGCGGTGGCGCTCAAGCGCGGCATAGCGCTGCTCGACGGCTCCCTCGTGACCCAGCCCGATCAGCCCCTGCTGCTGGCGGAGCGTTACCTGGCAGGGGAGGCGCTGGCCACCCTGACGGGCCACTCGGAGAGCGAACGGCTGCAGGGGATAGGCGCCCACCTGGCCAGCGTGGTGCAGAGTGGCGGTATGATGCCGGCGCGGGTGTGGGAGGCGCTGAGCCTGCAGGCCGTCCTGAGCGGCCAGCAGCGAGAGGCAAACCGGCTGCTGGCGCTGGCCGCCAGCCGGGGCCGCACCGTGCTCTACTACATTCTGCTAGGCAAGCTGGCCGAGCTGGACGGGCATCCCGATGCGGCGGGAGACGCCTATAGCCAGGCATTCCTGATGGAGGCGACCGAGCAGACCTACCTGCTCTGCCAGCAGCTGGGCTTCTACAGCAACATGGAAACCCTGACGCCCGTTCTCTACAACACCTTTGGCAACAGCAAGGTGAAGCTGTTCTAAGCCATATCTCTCCCCCCTGATCCCATTTTTTCTACAGCAACAGGCCACCCCGGGGTGGCCTGTTGCTGTCCGTGGCCGGGAAGTAGGATCCGTCGCTCGCCCAGCCGAAGGGGCGTAGCGCCCCAATCTCTTATCCCCCCATCTCCCTCTCTCCCTCTCTCCCTCTCCTTATGCACCTTTGGCCACAGTCGCTGGCGCCCCGGCCCTTGCTGATTTTCATGGTGCTGGCGAGCCCTGACGCCTGCTGGTCATGGGGTAGGGGGCCCTGGATTGCGCTGGCGGCGGCTGACCAAGGGCGGCCTGGCGCCAGGCCCGCAAGCCGGTGGGGTTGAACGACGCCCACTCATCCCGTCGGGGGCACACCGAAAAATATCAAGGTGAGCCGGCAGGGGTCATCAACCTCATCAAGGCGGCGGCGGCACATCAGGATTTTATCAAGGTGGCTCATGGTGAGTGGTTTAACTGTTTGTATTTAATGGGTTTATATGAGTTGTTCTGAGCGGCTTTAAAAAAGTGTGCTCATGTTTTTATCCCTGAGGGGGCCCTTATGTTTTCCGCGGGCTGGCGGTCTAGTCTGTGCCCATTCTCTGGCGGGAGCTTCCGCCAGTAGTGTTTGACGACCCGACCTTTTATAGACCCGGAGATCCTATGTCCCTCGATACGAGCAAGAAGATCGGCCTCATCGCCTGTACAGGTGTGGTGGCCGGCAACATGATGGGGAGCGGCATCGCGCTGCTGCCTTCGGCCCTGGCCACTGTCGGTTCCATCTCGGTATTCAGCTGGGCTATCTGCCTGGTGGGCGCCATGGGCCTGGCATTCGTGTTCGCCCGCCTCGCCACCAAGAACCCGCAAGAAGGGGGCCCCATCGCCTATGCCGGTGAAATCTCCCCGGTGTTCGGCTTCCAGACCGGGGTGCTCTACTACCACGCCAACTGGATCGGCAACCTGGCCATCGCCATCACCGGCGTCTCTTATCTGTCGGTGTTCTTCCCCATCCTCAACAACCCCATCCCGGCGGCCGTGGCCACCATAGCGGCGGTCTGGATCTTCACCTTCGTCAACCTGCTTGGCGGCAGCTGGGTGAGCCGACTCTGTACTCTGGGGCTGGTGCTGATCCTGCTGCCGGTGGTGGGCACCGCCCTGATGGGCTGGGCGCATTTCGATACCACCCTCTACAGCCAGAACTGGAACACCACAGGCGGCAGCGATCTGCACGCCGTCATCAGCGCCGTGCTGATCTGCCTCTGGTCCTTCGTCGGGGTGGAGTCCGCCGCCGTCTCCTCCGGCATGGTCAAGGATCCCAAGCGCACAGTGCCGCTCGCCACCATGCTGGGCACCGGCATCGCCGGCGTCATCTACATACTCTCCACCCAGGTGATCGGCGGCATGTTCCCGGCCGGTGAGGTGGCTGCCTCGGGCGCCCCCTTCGCCATGGCCTCTTCCGCCATCTTCGGCGACTGGTCTGCCCCCTTCGTCTCCGCCTTCACCGCCCTGGCCTGCTTCACCTCGCTCGGCTCCTGGATGATGCTGGTAGGGGAGGCGGGCAAGCGTGCCGCCCACGACGGCAACTTCCCGAAGATCTACGGTGAGCTGGACAAGAACGGCGTCGCCAAGAAGGGGCTGATCCTCGGCTCCCTCAAGATGACGGCCCTGATGGTGGTGCTGACCGCCTTCACCTCCCAGTCCGCCCACGCCGCCGACCTGTTCAACGTGCTGACCACGGATGCGGTGTTGCTGACCATGCTGCCCTACTTCTACTCCAGTATTAACCTCATCCGCTTCGAGGGCATGACCTCCCGCAGCATAGGCGCCATGCTGTTCTCCGGTGTCGCCAGCGTGTTCTGCCTGGTGGCCCTGATGGGCGCCAAGGGGTCCAACCTCACCGCTACCTTCGTGGTGTCGCTCATCATCCTGATGTTCTACGCCAAGAAACAGGGGTTGCGTCAGCACGACGCCTTGCTCAACGAGCAGCCCAGCCACTAACTCCGTTTCCCTTTTTCCTGCGCTCTTCACTCACCATCCCTGATGGAGAGCGCCTCTTCACGTGTGGAGCATCAAGATGAATATCATTGCCATCCTCAACCACCTGGGCGTGTTCTTCAAGGAAGAGCCCATTCGTCAGCTGCAGGCCTCCCTCGAGCGCAAAGGCTTTCAGGTGGTCTATCCGGTCGACGTGGCCGATCTGCTCAAGCTGATCGAGAAGAACCCCCGCGTCTGCGGCGCCATCTTCGACTGGGACAAGTACTCCCTCGGCCTGTGCAAGGAGATCCACGATCGCAACGAGAAGCTGCCGATCTTCGCCTTCGCCAACGACCAGTCGACCCTGGACATTCACCTTACCGATCTGCGCCTGAACGTGCACTTCTTCGAGTACCGTCTCGGCATGGCCGACGACATCGCCCTCAAGATGGGCCAGGCCACCCAGGAGTATCAGGACGCCATACTGCCGCCCTTCACCAAGGCGCTGTTCAAGTACGTGGAAGAGGGTAAATACACCTTCTGTACCCCGGGCCACATGGGCGGTACCGCATTCCAGATGAGCCCGGCCGGCAGCATCTTCTATGACTTCTACGGCCCCAACGCGTTCAAGGCGGATGTCTCCATCTCCATGCCGGAGCTGGGCTCCCTGCTGGATCACTCGGGTCCGCACAAGGAGGCCGAGGAGTACATAGCCCGCACCTTCAACGCCGATCGCTCCTACATAGTCACCAACGGCACCTCTACCGCCAACAAGATAGTCGGCATGTTCTCCGCCCCGGCGGGTAGCACTGTGCTGGTGGATCGCAACTGCCACAAGTCCCTGACTCATCTGATGATGATGAACGACGTGACCCCGATCTACTTCCGGCCGACCCGCAACGCCTACGGCATCCTGGGTGGCATTCCCCAGAGCGAGTTCAGCCGCGAGACCATCGCCGCCAAGGTGGCCGCCACCCCGGGCGCCCAGGCGCCGCGCTACGCGGTGATCACCAACTCCACCTACGATGGCCTGCTCTACAACACCGGCTTCATCAAGGAGAGTCTGGATACCCCCTACATCCACTTCGACAGCGCCTGGGTGCCCTACACCAACTTCAGCCCCATCTATGAGGGCAAGTGCGGCATGAGCGGCGAAGCCATGCCGGGCAAGGTGTTCTACGAGACCCAGTCCACCCACAAGCTGCTGGCGGCCTTCTCCCAGGCCTCGATGATCCACATCAAGGGTGACGTGGAGGAGGAGACCTTCAACGAAGCCTTCATGATGCACACCTCCACCTCGCCCCAGTACGGCATAGTGGCGTCCACCGAGATCTCCGCCGCCATGATGCGGGGCAACACCGGCAAGCGGCTGATCAAGGACTCCATCGATCGCGCCGTCTCCTTCCGTAAAGAGATCAAGCGGTTGCGGGAGCAGAGCGAAGGCTGGTTCTTCGACGTCTGGCAGCCGGACGACATCGACACCCTCGAGTGCTGGAAGCTGGATCCCAAGGACGACTGGCACGGCTTCAACGGCATCGACGATGACCACATGTATCTGGATCCCATCAAGGTCACCCTGCTGACCCCGGGGATGAACCGTCAGGGCGAGCTGATGGAGCGCGGCCTGCCCGCCTCTCTGGTCTCCAAGTTCCTCGACGAGCGCGGCATAGTGGTGGAGAAGACCGGCCCCTACAACCTGCTGTTCCTGTTCTCCATCGGCATCGATCAGTCCAAGGCGATGCAGCTGCTGCGCGCCCTGACCGAGTTCAAGCGCGGCTACGACCTGAACCTGACCATCAAGAGCATCTTGCCGAGCCTCTACCGTGAAGACCCGAGCTTCTACGAAGGCATGCGCATCCAGGAGCTGGCCCAGAGCATCCACGCCCTGACCAGCAAGTACCGCCTGCCGGAGCTGATGTTCAAGGCGTTCGACGTGCTGCCGGAGATGAAGATGACCCCGCACGTCGCCTGGCAGCAGGAGCTGGCCGGCAACCTGGAAGAGGTGCCGCTGCGTGACATGGTGGATCGCATCAGCGCCAACATGATTTTGCCCTACCCGCCGGGAGTGCCGCTGGTGCTGCCGGGGGAGATGGTGACCGCGGATTCCCTGCCGGTGCTGGAGTTCCTCGAGATGCTGTGCGAGATCGGGGCCCATTACCCTGGCTTCGAGACCGACATCCACGGCCTCTATCGCCAGGCCGATGGCAGCTACACCGTCAAGGTGCTGCGTTAATCGAGAGTGACAACAACGGGCCGCGAGGCCCGTTTTTCCCTGCGGGGTTTAACCCTTTTTGTGTGAGTCGCCATCATGAAACGAGTTCTCTCCATTCAATCCCACGTGGTGTTCGGCTGTGCCGGCAATGGTGCCGCCGTGTTTCCCATGCGCCGCATGGGGCTGGAAGTCTGGCCGGTCAATACCGTGCAGTTCTCCAACCACACCCAGTACAGCGCGGGCTGGCAGGGGATGGGGATGCCGGATGGTCACATCCGCCAGCTGATGACGGGCCTCGCCGACATAGGCGTGCTGGGGCAGTGCGATGCGTTGCTGAGCGGCTACCTCGGCTCCGCCGAGCAGGGGGAGGAGATCCTGGCCGCGGTGGCCCATCTCAAGGCGCTCAATCCAGAGGCCCTCTATTTTTGTGACCCCGTCATGGGTCACCCCGACAAGGGGTGCATAGTGGCCCCCGGTGTCGCCGATTTCTTCAAGACGCGGGCGCTGGCCTGCGCCGACATGCTGGCCCCCAATCTGCTGGAGCTGGAGCAGCTGACCGACCGCGAGATCCAGAATCTGCCCGAGGCGCTGGCGGCCTGCCAGCAGTTGCGCGAGCAGGGGGTCAAGCTGGTGATGGTCAAGCATCTGGGGCGGGCCGGGTTTGCCCTGGACAGGTTCGAGATGCTGCTGGTGTGCGACGCCGGGGCCTTTCATATCTCCCGGCCCCTCTATCCGTTCAAGCGCCATCCCATCGGGGTGGGGGATCTGCTCAGCGCCATCATGCTGGCCAATCTGCTGGCCGGACAGGATCCCGTGCAGGCGTTCGAGCGCACCAACGCCAGCGTGGATGCGGTCATGGCCCACACCTGGCTGGCGGGGGCCTATGAGCTGCAGCTGGTGACGGCGCAGCAGGCGATGGCCGAGCCCGAGGTCCACGCCCGAGCCATCCGGCTCTAGCCTGCCGTTCTTGCGGCCAGGGCTAGCCGGCGCGGCGTGTCAGTTGTGCCTCCTGGCGGGGGCCGAGCGGCCGGGTGCGGCGCAGCGGACGGGGGGCGCAGGCCAGGGCGAGGCGGCGCCACTCCCGCCACAGCAGCCAGCACAGCGGCAGGGTCAGCAGCAGTACCGTGGTGGGCTGGGCCATCAGCACCCCATCGCGGCCCCACTGCAGCGGCAGCAAGAAGATCAGCGGCAGCAGCAGCAGGGTCTTGGCCGCCGAGATGATCAGCGCCTGGCGGGTGCGCGCCATGGATTGCAGCAGCACTATGCCGAACATGATGATCCCCTCCAGCGGGATGGCGGCGAGGTTGAGGGTCAGGCTGCTGACGGCAGCGGAGAGCAGCTCCTCATCCTGATCGCCGGTATAGAGCATGGCCACCTGGCGTGGCAGCAGCTGGATCAGCAGCCAGACCAGCATGCCGTAGATCAGCGTGATCTTGAGCCCCATCTCCATCAGGAATTTCAGATCCCGGTGGCGCCTGGCCCCCGCCGCCTGGCTGATGAGGGGTTGGATGCCGAACGCCAGGCCTTGCAATATCACGATGAACACCGCCTCGGTGTAACCGGCCACGGTGAAGCCGGCCAGATCCTTGACCGAGCCGTGGACCATCAGCTGGCTGTTGTGCAGCAGCAGCAGCAGCCCCAGGTTGAACTGGGCGATCAGGCTCGGCAGCCCGGTGAACAGCAGGCCGGGCATGGCCGGCAGATCGGGCGCGAGCTGGCGCCACGAGAGGCGCAGCCTGGCATGGGAGGTAAAGAAATAGCCGAGGCCCAGCAGGCTGACGATGCCCTCTGAGATGAGGGTGGCCTGGGCCGTGCCCACCAGCCCCAGTCCCAGCCGGCCGACCATCACATAGTTGAGCAGGATGTTGAGCACGGCGCCGGCACTGACCAGGATCATGGCCAGTCTGGGCCGGCCGTCGTTGCGCAGCAGGTAGGGCACCGCCAGGTTGCTGGCCAGCAGCAGGGTGCCGCCGCCGATCCACAGGAGGTAGTCGCTGGCCTGCTGCCAGGTCTCGGTGCCCTGCTCGATCCCCAGTCCCAGCAGGATGTCGATGTGCCAATGGTACAGCAGCAGCGGCGCCGTGGTGCCCAGCAGCACCAGCAGCCAGAGCGCGTTGACCAGGGCCTGGCGGGCCTGGTGGAGGTTCTTCGCCCCCTGCTGGAAGGAGATGGCGGTCGCCGCCCCCATGGCGATCATGGCGGCGAGACCGATCAGCACCATGATGACCGGATAGACCAGGTTGATGCCGGCGAGGCCGGCGGCCCCCACGTAGTGGCCGACGAAGATGCCGTCGACCAGGTAATAGGCGCCGGACACCAGCATGGCGAGGATGGAGGGGAGGGCATAGCCCCAGAAGCGACGGGTCATGGCCCGTTGGCGTCGGGTGAAATAAGCGGACATGGCGATGCTTCTTGCTGTGTTGGGATCGAAGCACCAGTGTAGATTTTTACGTTTTGATTGATAATCCGGTGTTTATTTGATGAGTTGATGAATTCCGCTCAGTAATTGCGACGGCTGGTGGTGCGCCTTGAGCATGTCGATCAGGGCGCGCAGGCCGTGTCCCAGCTGATGGCGGCTGGGGTAGAAGAGACAGAAACCGGCAAAGGTTGGGCTCCATGAGGTCAGCACGCTCACCAGGCTGCCGCTCGCCAGCTGCTGGCGAACCTCCTCCTCCAGGCAGTAAGCCAGCCCCAGCCCCGCCTCGGCGGCCCCCAGGTAGAGGGCCGGGGTGCTGGTGGTCAGCGGCCCGCTCACCTCGATCTCCAGCAGTTTGCCGTCGGCGGCAAAGGCCCAGCGGTAGTGGTGATGGGGGGTGAGGCGGTAGCCGATGCAGTCATGCTGGACCAGCTCGGCCGGGTGCTGGGGCGTGCCGCGCCTGGCCAGATAGGCCGGGGATCCCACCACCAGATAGCGCTGCAGCGGCCCGAGCGGGATGGCGATCATCTCTTTGGGCAGCAGATCCCCATAGAAGATGGCGGCATCATAGCCGTCCTCGATGAGGCGCGGCATCAACTCCTGCTCCACCACCTCCACCTGCACCCGCGGATAGCGCACCAGATAGTCGATCAGCACCGGGGCCAGCACCTCATCGATGGCCCCGCGCGGCGCACAGATCTTCAACCTGCCGACCGGCTCATCGCTGTGACGGGTCAACTCGTCGAGGGCCCCCTCCAGCTGGGTCAGAGTCGGCACCAGCTGTTGCAGCAGCCGCTGACCGGCGTCGGTCGGCACCACGGCTCTGGTGCTGCGATTGAGCAGCCTGACCCCGAGTCGACTCTCCAATCCCTTCAGGCTATGGCTCAGGGCGGAGGCCGAGACCCCGAGTTCGAGGGCGGCCTTGCTGAAGCTCTGGTGGCGGGCGACGGCGGCAAACACCGCCAGTTCGGCGAGATCGGTGCGGGTGATGGTCATCTTGATTCGACAGGCTGAGGGCGAAAAACAAGGGTACGCCAAGGGGCTGACACACACAATCTGCGTTCGGAACCAGGCATGTTACGCATTTGTTGATCGCGGTAAGTATTGGAATCTATTGAAACAAATTTGATTTGTTAAAAAAAGCTAACAAATCGGCGTCTGTAATGTGATCTCGAACGACCGAAAGTCGACCACAGTCAAACTTTGGTTGATTAATTCAAAAAAACGCTGTGATTAATAGGGGCATTTAATTAGAGTCAGCTCATCGGATGAGGTGCTTGTTGCTGAGTTGTTAGCGCAATCGGGTGCCTCAACCAGGTTCAGGATCTCATGCCGTCGTTTGTTGCAATTCGGTTATCACAAGGAGCGATAGCCTGATTGCCGGGGCGTGAGGGGGTAGTGACAAGGACGAACAGCAGGCGTTCCAGGGAAACGGAACCGGGCCAGCTGGCCAATAGACAACAAGATTCCACTTTCCTTGATGACAGGAACAACTTATGTCCGACATGAATATTGCAGTTGATGGTCGTTTAGCCAGTCAGGCTTCCCGTGGCATCAATAAGGCCGACCTGGTCTGGATGCTGGGTCTGTACGGTACCGCTATCGGTGCCGGTGTGCTCTTCCTGCCGATCAACGCCGGTGTAGGTGGCCTCTGGCCGCTGGTTGCCATGCTGATCCTGGCTCTGCCGCTGACCTTCTTCGCTCACCGCGGTCTGGCCCGCTTCGTGCTGTCCGGCTCCACCCGTGATGGCGACATCACCGAAGTCGTAGAAGAGCACTTCGGCAAGACTGCAGGCAAGTTCATCACCCTGCTCTACTTCTTCGCCATCTACCCGATCGTACTGATGTATTCGGTCGCCATCACCAACACCGTTGAGAGCGTGATTGTTCACCAGCTGGGTATGACGGCACCTCCCCGTGCCATCCTGTCGCTGGCGCTGATCCTCGGTCTGATGGCGATCGTTCGCCTCGGCGGCCAGTTCATCGTCAAGGCGATGAGCGTGCTGGTATTCCCGTTCGTGATCACCCTGATGGGCCTGGCGTTCTACCTGATCCCGCACTGGAACGGTACCATCATCACCGAAGCGCCAGCGCTGGCTGACGCCTTCAACGGTGACTTCCTCAAGACCCTGTGGCTGGCCATCCCGGTCATGGTGTTCTCCTTCAACCACTCCCCGATCATCTCCTCCTTCGCGGTGGACAACAAGGGTCGTTACGGTGAAGGTGCCGAGAAGAAGTGCAGCAACATACTGCTGGGTGCTCACGTCATGATGGTGATGACCGTTATGTTCTTCGTATTCAGCTGCGTACTGAGCCTCTCCCCGGCTGACCTGGCTGCTGCCAAAGAACAGAACATCTCCATCCTGTCCTACCTGGCCAACCACTTCGACAACCCGGTTATCGCCACTGTGGCTCCGTTGATCGCCATGGTTGCCATCAGCAAATCCTTCCTGGGTCACTACCTGGGTGCGCAAGAAGGAATGAACGGCCTGATGGCCAAGGCGCTGCGCGAGAAGGGCAAGAACGTTGACATCAAGCAGCTGAACAAGGTGACTGCGGTCTTCATGATCCTGACCACCTGGGCCATCGCCACCATCAACCCGAGCATCCTCGGCATGATCGAAGACCTGGGCGGCCCCATCATCGCCATGCTGTTGTTCCTGATGCCGATGTACGCCATCACCAAGGTGCCGGCCATGCGCAAATACGCTGGCAACATCAGCAACGGCTTCGTGACCCTGATTGGCCTGATCGCCATGTCCGGTATCATCTACAAGCTGATTGCCTGATAACTCCGGTTACGCTGTTGAAAGAAGAAGCCGCCTCGTAAGAGGCGGCTTTTTTTGTTTGAGCAACGGATAGCCCTTAACAAGCAAGGGGCTGCGGCCTAACATGGCGGGGTGTTTTTCCAGTCAGGACAAAAGGATATGTCTGCGTTGAAGAAAGAGCTCGGGCTCTGGCAGGGGATGGGGCTGCTCGCCACCTCCCTGCTCGGTACCGGGATCTTCGTGGTACCGGCGACCGCGGCGTCGCTGGCGGGGGGCGCCTCGCTCTGGGCCTGGCTGTTGCTCATCGTGCTGGTGCTGCCCATCGCCTTCACCTTCGCCCGCCTCGGCCGCCGTTATCCCCACGCGGGCGGGGCACCCCATCTGATCGGGCTGGCGTTTGGCAACGGTGCCGAGCGTTTCTCCGCCTTCCTGTTTCTGGCGGTGCTGCCGGTGGGGCTGCCCGCCGCGCTCACCATAGCCGCCGGCTTCTGGCACGCCCTGTTCGATGTGGGCGAGCTGACCCTCTGGGCCATCCAGCTGTTGACCCTGCTCGGGGTCTTCCTGCTCGGCCTGCGTGGTGCCCGCTCCTCCGGCAACCTGCAACTGCTCATCGCGCTGGCGATCCTGGGGCTGACCCTGCTCATCTGGATCAAGGGAGATCTGAGCTGGCGCGACGCGGCCCAGCCGCTGCCGACGGCAGCCGAGTGGCCCGCCATGGGCACGGCGCTGGCGGTGATGTTCTGGTGTTTCGTGGGGCTGGAGGCCTTCGCCCACATGGGGGAGGAGTTCAAGCGGCCGGAGCGGGACTACCCGCTGGCCCTGCTCGGCGGCGTGCTGCTGGCGGGGCTGATCTACTGGGTCCACTCGCTGGTGGTGCTCAAATATGGGCTCTATGGCGATGAGGCGACCAATGCCACCGCCATCCCGGCGCTGCTCTCGCTGCTGTTCGGGCCGACCGCCAAGTGGCTGGTGGCGATCCTGGGTTATCTCTCCTGCTTCGCCAGCATCAACATCTATCTGCAGGGTTTTGCCCGCCTGATCTGGAGCATGGCGCGGGAAGGCAAGCTGCCGGTCTCCCTCTCCCGGCTCAGCGCCCGCGGCGCCCCGCTGGCGGCCCTGTGCTGGGTGCTCGGCATCTGCCTGCTCTCCATCACCCTGATCCTCTGGTGGCGGCTGCCCCTGGATGCGCTCATTCGCTATGCCAACGGCAACTTCGTGCTGGTCTACCTGCTCTGCATGGCGGCGGGCTGGCGCCTGCTCGGTGGGGTGGGCAAGGGGCTGGCGGGCCTGAGCGTGCTGCTCTGCCTGGCGGTGCTGGTGGCGCTCGCCTCCGAGGTGCTCTACGCCCTGCTGCTGAGCGCGGGCTATGGCCTCTTCTCCCTGTGGCGGCGCCATCGTCGTCGGGGCCATGCCAGCCGCCTCTCGACCATCGAGTAACACCGTGTCACGGATAAAAAAAGCCCCGCCAATGCGGGGCTTTTTCATGGTGCTCGACGTTAACCGTCAGTCGTCATCGAGGCCGAGCCGCTCGGCGAGCCGTTGCAACTCGTCGCGCCAGCCCTGCTGCAGCCGCGGGGTCTGATGCCTGGGCTTGCGGGCGAGATCGGCGGCCAGCAGGCCATCCAGCTCGTACCAGCGCGCCAGCAGCGCCTCGTCGCCCTCCGCCCGGGTGGCCTCCTCCGTCGGCGCTTCATGGGGTGCAATGCCGCCGGGGGGCAGGCTGTCGCCGCGCAGCTCGGCATAGGCTTGCTCGGCGCCGTGGGCCTCCAGGATCCTGCCCTCCCTGATCACCCAGAAGCGGTTGCAGCTGCGCTCGATCAGATCCCGGTCGTGGGAGATCAGCAGCACCCCGCCGGCAAACTGCGCCAGCGCCTCGGCCAGCTCCTCCTTGCCCTCCAGATCCAGATGGTTGCTGGGCTCATCGAGCCAGAGCAGGTGATGGCTCGCCAGCGACAGGGCGAGAAACAGCAGCCTGGCCCGCTCGCCGCCGCTTAAGGCATGCACCCGCTGGCCGTGACGGGCGTAGGGGAAGCCCGCGCGGATCAGGGCCTGGCGCAGGGTTATCGCCGGCAGCGGGGCCAGGGCATAGAGCGCATCGGTCAGGGTCGCCTGGTCGTCGAGTTGCTGCAGGGACTGATCGTAGTAGGCGATGCTGGCCGCAGGGTGACGGTACCAGCCCTCCGCCTGGCGCTGCTCGCACAGCTCGCGCCAACACTGGCGCAGCAGGGAGGACTTGCCCGCCCCGTTGGCACCGAGCAGGGCGACCCTGTCGCCGGAGCGCAGCCAGAGTCCCTCGGCCCGCAGCAGGGGCGGCAAGGCGGGGGCCGGGCGCACGTCGAGCGCCTCCAGCCGCAGCAGGGCGTCGGCGGGCAGCCCCAGCCCGTGCAGCTCGAGCCGCCAGGGGGCGCCGGCACCGACCAGGCTCTGCTCCTCCAGCAGCCTGACGATCCGCTTCTCCATGGACTTGGCCTGGCGCACCAGCTTGGCGTTGTCATGCTCCCGTCCCCAGATGGCGAGCCGCTTGCTGCTGGCGCTCAGGCGGTCGATCTCCTTCTGCTCATCAGCCCGGCGCTGGCGGGCGCTCTCGTCCTCCTGTACCAGCGCCGCCCTGGCCTGGCTGCAGGGCAGGGCGAAGCGATAGATACGTCTGTCCCGCAGGATCAGGGTGTCCTGGGTGACCCGGTCGAGCAGGCGAGCATCGTGGGAGACCAGCACCAAGGCCCCGCGCCAGCCCTGCAGGAACTGTTCAAGCCAGAGCAGGGAGGGGAGATCCAGGTGGTTGCTTGGCTCGTCGAGCAGCAGCAGGTTGGGTTGGCGCAGCAGGGCCCGGCCCAGCTGCAATCGACTGTGCTGGCCGCCGCTCAGGCTGGTGACGACCTGCGCGGCGTGCGGCGCCAGCTGCAGATCCTCGAGCATCTTGTCCAGCTGCCAGCCGAGGGCGGGATCGTCCGCCACGGCATCGCCGAGGGCGGCGCGGGTGCTGAGCCCGTGCAAACGGCTGGGAAGGTGCTGCGTCACGAACTCGCAGCGACAGGGGGCGGCTCTGTGGATACGCCCGTCATGGGGCTCGACCTGGCTGGCCAGCAGGCTGAGCAGGGTGCTCTTGCCGCTACCGTTGGCGCCGATGAGGCCGATGCGGTCACCGCTGTGGATGCTGAGATCGATGCTGTCGAACAGGGGAAGCTCTCCCGCGTTCATCTGCAGGGAGTGGGTGCTCATCAAAGTTGTCATGCTCTTGCTCTCTAAAATGCGGGATCAAAGATCCCTGTCATCAGGAGCGCTGGCGACAACGGTCGAGAAAGGTCTCGGTCAAGAAGGGAGTCGGCTTTGCTCGAACCCGCTATCGCAGCGCGATGGTATGCAGGCAAGAGCACTCGAATGTGCCGAACAGGCGGGCCGAGAACATCGGACACGCTTGGATAACCATTTTTTACCTCCTTATTTTCGTGATGGCACCGTGCGGCGATTATAGGCACAGAAGAAAAGGGTCGTCTATTGGGGCCATGAGGTGTCAAGACAGGTGGGGGGAGAGGCTCAGAGGGTGGGCGATGAGAGCGGCCTCAGCCTGCGATAACGCAACAGCCCCGCGATGCGGGGCTGTGTTACAAAGTGGTGGGTGTGAGCGAGCCAGTCAATCGCGGGGGGTCTTGAGCGCCTGGATCACGTCGTCACCGGGGGCCAGCTCGCTGACGTGGTTGAAGCTGTCGAGCCCGGCCTGCGGGTTGATGGTGAACGCATCGGCGCTGAGGTAGCCACCGCTGCCGGCGCTCTCCACTATGACGATGAGCTCCGGCTGCTTGTCACCGTTGAGATCCTGCAACCTCAGCTCCTTGATGCCGCCGTCCCGCGCCTGCACCTTGCCATCGATGAACTGATCGAGGGGGAACTGGGGGTTGGCGCCGGAATAGAGGCGCACGTCGTAGCTGCCGATGGAGGCGGGTTCACCGCGTCCCTCGGCGACGGTGAGCACCTGACCGGTGGGGAGCGTCAGCTGCTTGAAGAAGCCCTCTGCCGCCTGGCTGGTCAGTGGCAGAGTGAGCAGTCCGAGAGTAATCAATAAGGCTTTCATGGATGTGACCCTTGTTGCTGCTGGGATGGCAGGGGCTTGCCCCTGCCATCATGTCTGTGTTCGGCGCCGGAATCCGTGTCGGGTCCGGCGCCTTCTCTTTTACTACCCTATCCGGTGCGCTTGGCCGGGTCCAGACAGGGAGGATTTCTCTGCCCTCTCTATTACCATATCTTGACCCGTTTGGCAGGGTCCAGATAGAGCTTGTCGCCCGGCTGGATGTTGAACGCCTCGTAGAAGGCGGGGATGTTCGGCACCACCCCGTTGACCCGATACTCGGGCGGGGAGTGGGGATCCGAGGAGAGCAGCATCTGCATCAGCTCGGGGCGATACATGCCCTTCCACACCTGGGCCCAGCCGAGGAAGAAGCGCTGCTCGCCGGTGAAACCGTCCAGCACAGGCGCTTCTTCGCCCTTGAGCGACAGCAGGTAGGCCTTGTGGGCTATGGTGAGGCCGCCGAGATCGCCGATGTTCTCCCCCAGGGTGAACTGGCCGTTGACGTACTGGCCCTTGATGGGCTCGAAGCGGTTGTACTGGGCCACCAGCCGGCTGGTGCGGAAGCGGAACTCCTTGAGATCGCTTGGGGTCCACCAGTCGCGCATCACGCCGTCGCCGTCGGACTTGGCACCCTGATCGTCGAAGCCGTGGCCCATCTCGTGGCCGATCACGCCGCCGATGGCACCGTAGTTCACCGCGTCATCCGCTGTCATGTCGAAGAAGGGGGGCTGCAGTATGGCGGCCGGGAATACTATCTCGTTGTTGCTCGGGTTGTAGTAGGCGTTCACCGTCTGCGGTGACATGTGCCACTCGTCCCTGTCCACCGGCTTGCCGAGGCGGGCCAGGTTGTCGGCGTATTCGAAGGCGCGGGCCCGCTGCAGGTTGCCCACCAGATCGTCCTGGCGGATCTCGATGGCGCTGTAATCCTTCCACTTGTCCGGGTAGCCGATCTTGGGCCTGAACTTGGCGAGTTTCTCAAGGGCCTGGGTCTTGGTGGTCGGCGACATCCAGTCCAGCTCCTCGATGCTCTGGCCGTAGGCAGTGCGCAGGTTCTCCACCAGCTGCTCCATGCGGGCCTTGGCCTGGGGCGGGAAGTAACGTTCCACATAGAGCTGGCCGACCGCCTCACCCAGCAGATCGTCAAGTACCCCGAGCGCACGCTCCCAGGGGGCGCGCTGCTTGGGGGTACCGCTCAGGGTGGTGCCGAAGAAGGCGAAGTTCTGACGATCGGTCTGGCCGTCGAGATAGGGGGCGTAATCGGTGATGAGGTGCCACTTGAGGTAGGCTTGCCAGTCGCCGATCGGGGTCTGCTGCATCAGGCCGTTGAGGGCCGACAGATAGCTGGGCTGGCCGATCACCAGGCTGCTCTGGCCGGCGAGGCCGGCCTGGCCAAGATAGGCATCCCAGTCGATGGCGGGGGCTAGGCGCTTGAGCTCGCCGAGGGAGCCCTTGTTGTAGTTCTTCTCCCGATCCCGCAGGGTCACGTTGTCCCACTGGATCTGGGCGATCCGGGTCTCCAGGGCCAGGATGCGTTTCGCCTTGGGCCCCGCATCCGTCTCGCCGAAGCGGCTCAGCATGCCGGCGATGTGCTGCTCGTACTTCTGTCTCAGCGCCTGGCTGGCCGCATCACTCTTGAGGTAGTAATCCCGATCCGGCAGGCCGAGCCCGGACTGATAGAGGTAGACAGCGTAGCTGTCCGGCGCCTTGGCGTCGGCATCGATCCAGAAGCCGAACGGGGCATTGCCGCCGAGGCGGCCGGCCTGGGCGAAGGCCTTGGCCAGCGTGCTCTGGTCGCTGATCCGGTCGATCTCGCTGAGCTGGGGCAGCAGCGGGGCCGTGCCCTTGGCGTCTCGCGTGCCCTGATCCAGGTAGCTGCGATAGAGATCGTGGATCTGCTGGGCCGGCGTCCCCGCCGCGGCCGCCTTGCCGTCCAGCCCTTCCACCAGCACCCGCACATCGGCGAGGGACTTGTCCCGCAGCAGGTAGAAGGCGCCATCGGCCGGCCTGTCGTCCGGGATCTTGGCCGTCGCGAGCCAGTGGCCGTTCACGTAGCGGAAGAAGTCATCGCCGGGCTTGACCCGGGTGTCCATGTTGGCCAGCGCGAGGCCGGAGTGCTTGCTTGCTGTGTCCGGCGCCTGACTACAACCGGCTAACAACGCCAACCCGATGAGGCCGGCCAGTATGCTTTTCTTATTGTTCATTCGCTTGATTCCAATTCGGGTTATTCAGCTTCCCAGCCCAGCTCGGGAGGGATCTCACTCTAGCAGTCCGGTTACAGCTTGATAAGCCTGACTCTGCTAAGATCCCACCAGCCGTTTTGGGGAAGCCTATGATTTCTCGTATTTATTCTCGTTTTTGTCAGACCCTGCCAGCGCCGGAAGGTTCCAAAGGCCTGCTGGTTGCCTTCAGTGGCGGGCTCGATTCCACCGTCTTGCTGGTGCTGGCGGCGCAATTTGCCCGCGAACACCGGCTCGGGTTGCGCGCCCTGCACGTGCATCACGGCCTGAGCCCCCATGCCGACGCCTGGGTGGCGCACTGCGAAGGCCTGTGCCGGCAGCTGGCAGTGCCGCTCCTGGTCGAGCGGGTGCAACTGGCGCGCGGCAACGGTGAGAGCCTGGAGGCCCAGGCCCGTGAGGCGCGCTATCTGTGCCTGGCCGCCCACCTCGGGCAGGGGGAGTGGCTGCTCAGCGCCCATCACCAGGACGATCAGCTGGAGACCCTGCTGCTGGCGCTCAAGCGCGGTGCCGGCTTGCGGGGGCTGGCGGGCACAGTGCCGAGCCAGCCCTTCGCCGGGGGGCTCCTGTTGCGGCCGCTGCTCGAGGTCAGCCGGGCCGAGCTGGCGGAGGCGGCGGCGAGCCTGCCCCATGGCTGGGTGGAGGACGAGAGCAACCTGGACGAGAGCTATGATCGCAACTTCCTGCGCCAGACGCTGATCCCGCAGCTCAAGGCGCGCTGGCCCGCCATGGCCCAGACGGCGGCGCGCAGCATGGCGATCTGCGCCGAGCAGGAGGCCTTGATCACCGAGCTGGCGGAAGAGGATTGGCATAGAGCCGGGGAGGGGGATGCCTTGCACATAGCTCCGCTGCAGGCCCTGTCGCCGGCCAGGCGCAACAACCTGCTGCGCCACTGGATCCGCCGCCAGGGCGGGGAGATGCCCTCGCGGGAGCTGCTTGGCCTGCTCTGGCAGGAGGTGGCGCTGGCGCGGGAGGATGCCAATCCGCAGTTGGGCTTGAAGGATCTGCAGTGCCGCCGCTTTCAGGGACGGCTGTATCTGGTGCGGCCCAATCTGCTGCCCCGGCACGAGGAGTTGCCCATCCGGGTGGGAGAGTCGGTTGAGCTGCCGGACGGGCTGGGCTGGCTCAGCCTGTGCCTGCAACCCGAGGGGGAGGGGCTGCGCTTGCCCCGGGCGGACGAGCCGCTGTCGGTGCGTTTTCAGGTGGCGGCGGGCAGCATGCTCAAACCGGTGGGGCGGGTGGGCAGCCGGCGGCTGAAGAAGCTGCTGCAAGAATATGGGGTGCCTTCCTGGCAGCGGGGCCGCATCCCCATCCTCTATTACGGCGAGCAGGTGGCGGCGGTTGCCGGCCTCTTCGTCTGTGACGGTTTTCAGGTGCCGGCGGGCGGCATCGGCTGGCATTGGCAGAAACCTGAGTCAGTCGAGATTTGAACCCGGCCCATCATTCCGATGGACCGGTCACTGCGGCCCGCTTGCGTGCGTATGGATGAGGGCATCGGCCTGGACCATCACTCTGACGCACCGCTGACTCCGGCTCTCTTGCGGGCGTAGAGGTGGGCATCCGCCGCCTCATACAGGCTCTGTACATCCACCCCGACCTGCCAGCTGGCGGCGCCCAGGCTGCAGCTGACCGCGAAGGCGCTGAGCTCCTCGTGGCTATGCATCACATGTTGCAGGCGTAGCCAGACCGGGCGCCAGGCCTCGGGTTCGGCGGGTTGCAGCAAGAGCGCGAATTCGTCGCCACCGAGACGAAAGGCCTGATCCGTGCCGCGGATGCAGCCGTTGAGCAGTTGCGCGAAGCGGCTCAGCACCAGATCCCCCACCGGGTGACCCCAGGTGTCGTTGACCTGCTTGAACCTGTCCAGATCCAGCAACACCAGCACCAAGCCGTGGGATTCTCGGCAGTGCTGCTCCACCGCACGACCTATGGCCTCATCGAAATAGGAGCGGTTGCCGAGCCCGGTCAGGTGATCGAGCCGTACCTGCCGCTCCAGCCCATCCAGCCGCAGATAGAGCGGCAGTGGCAGGCAAAGCAGCTGATGATATTGGCGCAGCAGCCGCTGCTGATCGTCGCTTAGGGGCTGCTCCAGCTCGTATTGCAGCAGACCGAGGCGCTGATCATGCTGGCCACGCAACTCGAATCGATAGCTATGTAGCACCTGATGGGTCTGGGGCGGGCGGCAGATGAGGCTATGGGGCTGGCCGCAGTCGAGATGGAGGCTATGGATACGGACAACCTTTGCCACCCGCTCGGCAAAGATTGCCAGCAGGGCGTCAAGATCCCGTTGTGCCAGCAGCCGCTCGAGCAACTGCTGGCGCTCCTGGCCGGCCAGCGGCCTGAGCCGCTCCATCTGCTGCACCCACTGTTCGATGCCATGCCCGAAGCCATTCAATGATGATGTGTTTTCCACGCGACAGCCCCTAACCATCCAGCTTGCTTGTCCTTGCCTGCCCCTTCCCTGCAATACTTGTGCCCTAAATATGTTCGATAGTGAACAAGGGCGCTGGCTAGGCTTAACGAAACAAAAAGGAAGGAAAAAAGAGGTGGCTGGCGGGGTGCCAGCGGCGCGGCTAACGCCTCGTCGGCCCCGTCGTGCACGGGCTTTGGCCCAGTGCAGAACCGCCAGAGGCAAGCGCGGGTGAAGCGGACGCCGGGAGCCCGAGGCGTTCCTCAACGCTGGTGAAGGGGTTGGCCTCGCGGCCGCCGCGCCGGGAGATAAATGGGAGAAGCCATTGTATGCAGACGTATTGATCCTGCTGCTCGCCGCCGTCCTGCTGGTGGCGATCTTCCGGCGCCTCGGCCAGCCGGTGATCCTCGCTTACCTGTTCGTCGGCATGCTGCTCGGCCCCCATGGCGCCGCCATCGTCACCGGGCAGGCGATCATGCAGACCATAGGGGAGCTCGGCATCGTCTTCCTGATGTTCTCCCTCGGGCTCGAGTTCTCACTGCCGCGCCTGCTCTCCATGCGCAAGCTGGTGCTGGGGGTCGGCGGCCTGCAGGTGCTGTTCACCACCTCGCTGTTCTTCTGGCTAGGGTGGTGGTGGGGGCTGACCCTGCCCCAGGCGCTGGTGGTCTCGGGCACCCTGGCGCTCTCCTCCACCGCCGTGGTGATCAAGCAACTGGGGGAGCTGAAGCAACTGCACACCCGACGGGCCCAGCTCGGGGTGAGCATCTTGCTGTTCCAGGATCTGGCGGTGGTGCCGCTGCTGGTGATGATCCCCATACTCGCCAGGCCCGAGGTGCAGGGCAGCGCCCTGTTGGCGGAGATCGCCTGGGCCTCCCTCAAGGGGCTGTTCGCCCTGATCGCCCTGCTCGCCGTGGGAAAATGGCTGCTGCCCACCCTGTTTCACGAGGTGGCACGGGCGCGCTCCGACGAGCTGTTCGTGCTCAGCGCCCTGCTGGTGGCCTTGCTGGCGGCGTCGCTGACCCAGTGGATGGGGCTCTCCATGGCGCTCGGTGCCTTCCTGGCCGGCATGATGCTGGGGGAGTCCCACTATCGCCATCAGCTCGAGGTCGACATCAAGCCGTTTCGGGACGTGCTGATGGGGCTCTTCTTCATCACCATCGGCATGGCCATGGAGTGGCAGCTGGTGGCGCGGGTCTGGTGGCTGGTGCTCGCCAGCGTGCTGGGGCTGATCCTGTTCAAGTCGTTGCTGGTGCTGCTGGCGGGCCGGTTGATGGGGGAGCGCAAGCGCGATGCCATGGCGGCCGGCATCATGCTGAGCCAGGTGGGGGAGTTCGGCTTCGTGCTGCTGGCGCTGGCGAGCCACCATGGTCTGCTCAGCCAGCAGCAGGTCTCCCTGCTCATCGGCATCGGGGTCACCTCCATCGCCCTGACCCCCTGGCTGGTGCAGAAGGCGCAGGGGCTGGCCCACTCCCTTACCGATGCTGCGCTGCTCTCCCGCTCCGAGGTGGCCCAGTCGGGATTGAGCAAGCATCAGCACGTCATCATCGCCGGCTTCGGCCGCACCGGGCAGACCTGTGCCCGTTTTCTCAAGCTCGAGGAGCTGCCCTTCCTCGCGCTGGATCTGGATCCGGAGCGGGTGAACGAGGCCAAGCTGGCGGGGGAGCAGGTGGCGTTCGGTGACGCCAGCCGCCGGGATATCCTGCTGGCCGCCGGCCTCATGCGGGCAAAGTTGGTGATCATCACCTTCGATGATCGCAAGCGGATCGATGCCATGCTGACCCTCATCCGGGAGCTGGCGAGCGGGGTCAAGGTGCTGGTGCGCACCCGGGACGACAGCTTTCTCGAACACTACAAGCAGGCCGGGGCCTTCGAGGTGATCCCCGAATCCCAGGAGGGGGCCCTGATGCTGGTGTCCCACCTGCTGGTCAACTGCGACATCCCCATCGGCCGGGTGATCCGGCGCATGGAGCACGAGCGCAGCAGCCAGTACCGCTTCCTGCACGGCTTCTACTGGGGGGATCAGAGCGCCAACAACCTGGAGACGGATCAGCTGCTCGAGCGGCTGCATCCCGTGCTGCTGCACGATCAGGCCTGGGCGGTGGGGCGTCGGGTGCGGGAGCTGGCCCTCGGCGAGGTGCGGATCAAGGCGATCCACCGCGGCGAGCAGAGCTTGGAGCCGAGGCCCGAGCTGCGGCTGGCCGCCGGCGATCGACTGGTGCTGTTTGGCAATGCGGTGGCGATGGAGCGGGCCGAGCAGCGCCTGCTGGAGGGGCACTAGGCGAGCCGCCTCCTCACGCCTCCTCGCGGATCCGCTCCTCTATGCCCAGGAAGGCCTCGATGCGCTGGCGTTCCCCCAGCGCATCCTGATAGCCGAGCTTTATCAGCTGCTGGCAGTAACCCGGATCGAACATCAGGAAGCTGGCCAGGCTGCTGCTCTCGCTGCCGGTGACCCCCATCACCCGCAGTAGGCGGCGCACATGGGTCGGCAGCCTGGGCAGGTAGTCGAGGGCGATGAGATCCAGATCCTGGCTAGGTCTTATCACACAGGTCTCCACCTGGCGCAGCTTCAGCCGATTGCGCTCCCGCTCCGGAATGAGTGCCAGGGTCTGGTTGATGCGCCCCAGCCGCTCCAGATCCGAGTTGAGGGTGTCGGAGAAGACGGTGTTGAGCAGATGGCCGGCGATGTTGGAGCTGGTCAGATGGCGCTGATGCGGCGCCATCGCCGCCGGGTGTGGCGAGTCCAGGGTCACCAGCAGGATCCGCTCCGCCCCCAGGTGGATGGCGGGGCTCAATGGGCTCAGCTGGTGGATGGAGCCGTCCCCGTAGAAGCTGTCGCCGATGCGGGTAGCCGGGAAGACGAAGGGCAGCGCCGAGGAGGCCAGCAGGTGATCCGAGGTGAGCAGGGTGCGCAGGCCGCGCCGTCTGGCCCGCTCCCAGGGCTGATGCTCGGCCCGCCCCTGGAAGAAGGTGGTGGAGAGGCCGCCATCATAGTCCGAGGCGGTGATGGCGATGGCCTCCAGGCTGCCGTAGAGGATGTTGTCATCGATGCGGTGATAGTCGATGACCTGCTCCAGCAGGCGGCGCAGCGGCGCATTGTCGAACAGGTGAAAGGCGCGGTTGCTGCTCGGGCTGATGAGGCCGGCCGAGCCCTGATACAGGGTGCGCCACAGCAGCTGGCAGGGGTGGAAGTCGAAGATGTGGTGGGTCTCGAAGCGGCGCCAGATCCACTCCAGCTTGCGCACCCCCAGATGGAAGCAGGAGGCGTAGCAGGCCAGCGCCGTGACGTTCAGCGCCCCGGCCGAGGTGCCGCACAGGATGGGAAACGGGATGCCGAGGTTGCGGGGGTAGAGCTCGGCCACGGCCTTGAGGACACCGACCTGATAGGCGGCGCGGGCACCGCCACCGGTCAACAGAAGCGCTGTATTGGGTCTGGCCATGACGCTACCCCTTATGTTGTTGCCGGCAAGCAGCCACCATGGGCGGGTCTGAGCATGATGTTGCGCCTTGTTGTTGCCATCTGCGCGTTTTACCACCGAGCAATTCAACTATAAGCCGCTGTATCAAATATAAAAATGGCCGCCTCATCATTTTTTGAGGCGGCCAGTTAGCGGCAGTATCAGGCGGCGCCCTGGGGCTGGGTCAGCCGATCGAAGGCGGCGAATACCGGGGGGCTGGCGAGGATGCGGCCATGGCCGAGGCCACGGGTGCTCACCAGCCGGGTGCGGCCATCCTGCGCCGCGCGTAGCGAGTCCTTATGGGGGGCGAACCTGTCCTCCTCGTCGTGGACGATGAGGGCATGGCCGGCGCGACTGGCGAGCCGGCCGAGGGGATCGACGGTGCTGAGGGGATGCTGGTATTCGTGCTCTATCTCTTTCACCACCGCATCGAACAGCCGGATGGAGTAGCCGGAGCGCGCCACCATGCCATAGAGCTGGGGCACGTAGTCGAGCACGGGGGAGATCAGCAACAGCGGCAGCCTGTCGAGGGCGGGATGCTGGCTGGCGAGGGTGACGGCGCCGCCCATGCTGTGGGTGATGACCCCCTCGATGGGGCCGAACCGCTCGAGCAGCTCGTCGAAGGCGCGCACGAACCTGGGCAGGTGGCCGGTGTGGCCGTCACTCCGGCCGTGGGCCGGGTGATCGTAGGCCAGCGCCGTGAAGCCCTGGGCGGCTATATGGGCCATCAGCGGGTAGAACTGGCTGGCGCTGCCGGACCAGCCGTGCATCAGCAGCCAGACCGGTCCCTGGCCGAGCCGATAGCTCATCAGCGCCCCTTCGCGGGTATGCACCGCCTGTTGCACCAGCCCGGCCGGCGCGTCGGTTTCACGGCTGGGTCGTTGCGGGGTCAGCAACAGCTTGCTGGCGGTACGCCTGGCGTGGGCGGGGGCCAGCACGTGGTGCAATCGGGTGCCGAGCCCCAGCAACAGCTTGCTCGGGCTGAAACGGCGGGTGTTGAAATAGATCTTGCTGCTCATGGTCATCCTGTCGTTTTTATGTGCGAACGGTCGTGCTTTTTTATCGGTTTTTAAAAGGAAAACTGAAAATCAGCGCCAGCTCAGCAGCAGACTCTCCACCTCGGGCCAGAAGTGGCGGGCCGGATCCTGACACAAATCCAGCGCATTGAACACCTGATCCCCGAGATAGAGGCCATAGAGCCGGTAGACGGCGCGCCAGGGATCCAGATCCCTGCGCCACTCGCCCTGGGCCTGGCCCTGCACCACCTGGCGAGCCAGGTAGTCGAGCCAGAAGCGCACCAGCTGGCGGGCCGCCTGCTGCACCTCCCCCTCCTGGGCCGAGGTCCAGGCGTCCAGGAACATGCAGCGGCCGGCAAAACTCTGGTTCCAGGCGAGCCAGGCGTGGAGCAGGGCGGTCAGCTTCTGCTGCTGGGTCTGATGCTGCTGCCGGCGCACCGGCTGGATCACCCGCTCCCTAAACACCTCGGCGGAATAGCCCAGCACGGCGATCTGCAGGTTGTCGCGGGACTGAAAATGGGCGAACAGGCCGCTCTTGGACATCTCGCACAGGCTGGCGAGGGAGCCTATGGTCAGGCTCTCCAGCCCTTGCTGGCTGGCCTGCTCGAAGGCGGTCTGCAAAATGTTCTCGCGGGTCAAACGGCCCTTGCTCATCGGCGGATCCTCACTGTTGCCAGCAGCATAAAGTACGATCGTACTATTTGTCGAGTCACAAACCGGCGGAAGGCGCTAGACCGCCCGGGCTCAGTCGTCCTTGATGCCCATCTGCTGCAGGGCGATGACCGCCTGGGTGCGGTTCTTGACACCGAGCTTGCGGAAGATGGCGGTGATGTGGGCCTTGATGGTGGCCTCGGAGACCTTGAGCTCCCAGGCGATCTGCTTGTTGAGGCTGCCGTCGCGCAGCATGATCAGCACCTTGTACTGCTGGGGGGTGAGGCTGGCCAGCTTGCTGGCGAAGTCGGGGCCATCCTCGGACTCGGGCCGCAGGGAGATCCCCTCCGGCACCCAGTTATCGCCTCCGATCACCGTATTGAGGGCGCTGACCAGCTCCTTCATGGGGACGGACTTGGGGATGAAGCCGAGGGCGCCGAGGCGCAGTACCTGCTGGATGATGGCGGGATCTTCCGAGGCGGACACCACGACGATCGGCAGATCCGGGTATTGGCCACGCAGGTAGGCGAGCCCTTCGAATCCGTTGGCTCCCGGCATCTTGAGATCGAGCAGCAGCAGATCCACCTCGGGGTGTTCTCCCAGCAGCTGAGTCAGGCTGTCGATGGAGTCGGCCTCCAGCAGTCGGGCCTCGTCGATGGCCATGTGCACCGCCTGATAGAGGGCGCCCCGAAACAGGGGGTGGTCATCTGCGATGACGATGGTAAATTGGCTGTCCATTGCTCACATTATTGCTAACTGATTGTTTTGAAAAATCAAACTAGCACTGCTCCTGTGGGGGGTCAAACCCGCAGCGGTGCAAATGTGAGGCGACCATGGGATGTCGTGCCAACGGGGCCGATCCATGGCCATCAACAACCCAAGCAGGAGGCAATAAATGGGATCCTTGGTACTGACGGTGGGCACGGGCTCCACCTGGGCGATGCGGGCGGCACTGGTGCTCACCATGAGCGGGCTGGAGTGGCAGGAGCAGGTGTTCGATCTGGAGGATGCCAAGGCGCTGCAGCGGTTGAAGCGGGTCTCGCCGACCGGGTTGGTGCCCTGGCTGGATGATGGCGAACTGCGGATACACGATTCGCTGGCCATCGCCGAATACCTGCATGAGCTGTGCCCGGAACGGCAGCTCTACCCGCAGGATAGGGCCGAGCGCGCCCTGGCCCGCAGCCTGTGCGCCGAGCTGCACTCGGGCTTTGGCCAGATCCGCAGCCGCCTGCCCTTCTTCCTGGGGGCGCCGACCCAGTGCGAGCCGCCGGTGGAGACCATAGGCGAGCTGGCCAGGCTGCAGACGCTCTGGGCCCAGGCGAGGGGCACCTTCTATTTCGAGGAGGCGGGGATCATCGACGCCTTCTACGCGGTGATGGCCTACCGGCTGGCGAGCTATGGCATCCAGTTGCCCGGCCAGGCCGGCGCCTATCAGCAGGCCCTGCTGGCCTGGCCCCTGTGGCAGGCGCAGCTGGTCAAGGCGCGGCTGCAGTGGCCTGTGCTGGCCCGCCAGCCAGGTTAGCAGCCTCAGTCAGAGAAAAGGGGAGCCACTGGCTCCCCTTTTTGCGGCTGGCTTTTACGCTGGCCCGGTCATTGTTGCCGGCCGGCAAACACCACCACCACCTTGTCGGCGCCTTTTTCTCGCACGAAGCTGTAGGGTGCATCGGACAGCTTCTGGTGGCTGCCCGCCGCCACCGCCGGATGGGCGGCGCGGAACTGGCCGAGGTGCTGCCAGTGCTTGACCAGCTCGGCCTTGTCGCCGCTCCCCAGCTCCTGCCAGTTCATGTCAGAGCGCACGCTCTGGTCAAAGACGCCACCATCCTTGGCGAGATCGCGGCCGGACTCGTCGCCGTAGTAGAGCTGGATGCCGCCCGGCAGCAGCATAAAGCTGTTGGCCACCCGGCGCTGCAGCGGCACGTCCCGATAGTCGCCGAAGAACAGCTTGGTATCGTGGGAGCTGATGTAACTCAGCACGTTGAACTCCGGATCCTGATTGATGCGGCTGGCGTAGCCGGCATAGGTCGGCTCGGCCGCCGCCATGCACTGGGCCTGGGGCAGGGCGAACTCGCGCTGGTAGTCGAAGTTGATCAGGGAGTCGAAACCGTGTCGGTACCAGAAGTCCTTGGCCACCCCGTGATCCCACACCTCGCCCACCATGTAGAACGGCAGGTTGTCGAGGGCCTTGGCCGGGTTGGCGGCCTTCCACTCCTTGAGCGCCGCCGTGCCCGCCTGCTTGAGCCTGGCCCACACTGCCGGCTCCAGGTGCTTGACGGTGTCGGCCCTGAAGCCGTCGATGCCAAAACGCCGCACCCAGTCGGTGTGCCAGGCGATCAGGTAATCGCTGACCGTGGCATCGGGCAGCGCCCTGGCCAGGCTGTCCTTCTTCGCCGCGAGCAGGGGGGGCAGACCCACCGGCTTGGTCGATTCGGTCAGGAAGTCCGGCAGCCCAGCCACCGAGCCGGTCACATCGTCGGTGCCGGGTTGCGGGTAACCTGGCAGGCCGGCGCGCACCCAGTCAGGCCCCCACCACTGGTTCCAGTTCGGGGACTGGTAATCGATAAACTGGTTGTAGCCATGCCAGTCGAGGCCACCGCTCGGGCGCCACTCGTTCCAGCGGGCCGGCAATTTCCCCGTGTTCTGGGTCAGGCTGTCGAGCCCCAGATCCTGCAGATCCGCCAGGGTGGCGTAGCCGGCGTGGTTCATCACCACATCGAGGATGATGCGCATGCCGCGCTTGTGGGCCTCGTCCACCAGGGTCTTCAGGCTCTCCTCGTCGCCGTAGTTGGGGTCTATCTTGGTGAAATCCAGCGCCCAGTAGCCGTGGTAGGCGTAGAAGGGAAAGTTGCCCTGTTCGCCGCCGCCGATGAAGCCGTGCACCTGCTCCACCATGGGGGTGATCCAGATGGCGTTCATGCCGAGGGACTTGATGTAATCGAGCTTCTCGGTCAAGCCCTTGAAGTCGCCGCCGTGCCAGGTGGCGACCTCGTCCTGACCGTCTTTCTGGCGACCGAAGCTGTGATCGTTGGCGGGATCGCCGTTGTGGAAGCGGTCGGTCAGCAGGAAGTAGACGCTGGCCTGATCCCAGCTGAAGGGCTCGGGCTTGGGCGCCGCTATGGGCTCGAGCAGCAGCAAGCCGCCGCTCTCTTTCGATGGCGTTAGCGTCAGCTTGCCGCCCTTGACCACAGCCTCCTGTTTTGAGTAGGCATCCCGTAGCCGGGTGCCATCCGGCCAGACGCCCTTGAGCGACACAGTGACCGGGCCGCCATCCCAGGCGATGCAGGGCTCCTCGGGGGGCTGGCGCTTGAACTCGCTCTTCTTGGTCGCCCGCAGCACCTTGAGGCTGGGGGTCGCCGGGTTGAAGGTGAACTCGTAGTCCCCCGCCAGCATCACCCGCAGGCTAAAGCTTTGATCCTTGGCGCACTTGTCCATGGGTTGGGCGGTGCCGAAGGGGAGTGGCTGGTTCTCGCTCGGGCCGAAGCTGGTGCCGCAGCTGTTGTTTGCGTCGCTGATGCGGATCTGGTGGCTGCCCTTGCTTAAGGTGTGAGTCAGGCTGACGGTGCCCTCGTCCAGTGCCAGCGTCTCGGCCACCGGCTCGCCATCCACATAGAGGTGCAGCGCCGGTGCGGCCAGCGCCTGGCTGGCGAACAGTGGCGTGGCCAGCACGGCGAGCCACAGGGGCGAGAGGCTGCGATCGAGGCGAAGAGAGGGACGCATAAGCCATTCCTTGAGCTGGGTGAGCGGATTCCGTTGAGGAGCTCATTCTAGGGGGCAAGGTGGCGGGTCTGGATCGGTAAAATCCCGATTTGTGAGGTCAGTTCAAATGGTTACGTTTTCAAGCAGAGCAAAGTGTGATGGCTGCCGTGCAGGCCCCCGGACGGGGGCCAAAAAAATGCCGGTCAGTCGACCGGCATGTTCAGGTGGGGCTGCTCGCCTGCAGGCGAGCCCGCGTCAGACGGTAAAGAACTTGAAGTTGACGAAGGCCACCGCGATGAAGGAGGCGACCATGCCGCTGACGCAGAGCACCGCCGGGCGGATGGCCGGCCAGCGATGGGTCAGCAGTACGATGGCCAGCAGGGTCGGGTAGAGGCCGAACATGTAGCGCGGCATGGCATTGAGCCCGGTCATCAGCGGTATGGTGCAGCAGATGAACATCAGGGTCGCCTCGGCCCAGCGCTTCTGGCTGAACAGATAGCCGTTCAGGCACCAGCCGAAGATCACCATGATGGAAAGGTAGGCCTTGCGGCCGCCGAGCTCGAAGCCACTGAGCCACCAGTCGAGGGGGCTGTCCATGTAGCGGCCCCAGGCCACCTGGATGTGCTTGAAGGCGAGCGCGTCCCCGGTGAGGTGGTAGAGATAGACCATGTAGGCGAACAGGCCGAACGGAATGAGCCAGAGGGTGAACACCACCTTGAAGGCTCGCTCGGTGAAGCGGAAGAACTCGCGCCAGCCATAGGCCTGCAGCGCCAGGATCAACACCGGGAACACCATCATCACCCCCAGGTTGCGGGTGCCGGAGATGAGGACGCCGAGGAAGGCCACCATCAGCCACTGCTCGCGGTAGGCGAACAGGAACATGCCCAGCATCAGCGCCATGAACATGGGCTCGGTATAGCCGGAGACGAAGTAGGCGGAGAAGGGAGAGAAGGCCAGCAGCCAGACCCCGAAGCGGGCTGTCTCGTCACCGAGCTTGAGCTGGCGCAGTACCAGCAGCATCAGCGGCAGGCTGATGAAGAAGGCGATGTTGGCCACCAGCATCAGGCCGATCAGGCTCTCGATGTTGAGCAGGCTGGCGAGGCCGCCGGCGAGCATGGGGTAAAGCGGCATGAAGGCCCAGTTCGCCGCGTTGCCCTTGCTGAGCCAGCGCGGATAGAGGTCGTAGCCGTTCTCTATGATGCGCTGGAACCAGACGCAGTCAAACTGGCAGTAAGCCTGCAGCGGGCCTATGGGGGCCGTGCCGTAGAGCTGGACGCCGAAGTAACCCATGCCGTAGAGGGCGGCCCGGCTCAGCACGAAGGCGGCGATGATCATCAGCCAGTCGCGGTTGCTGATCCGCAGGGAGGGGCGGTAGGGGCCCGCGGTGTCGGGGGTCGGAATTGTCATGTCATTCATCAGGCAAATACCCAGATCCTGGAGAGGAGGTAGGTGAGAACTGTGACCGCCAGGGTGGCGATTACCACGGGGAGCAGGCCGGAGAGGCCCGCCAGCAGCAGGCCGGAGAGCAGCAGGTTACGCACCACCAGCGAGAAGAGGGCCACCAGCAGGAACTTGCCGGCCGCCCCCTGTTTCTGGAAGGTGATGTAGCGATGGCCGAAGAAGGAGAACCAGAAGGCTACCGCAAATGCGAGCGTGGTGACCAGGTGCTCTGAGATGGTGGGCCAGGTGCGAAACAGCGCGATCGAGGTGCCAAGATCGACGAGGGTAGCCCCCCCGCCGACGAAACCGAAACGAACCAGACGCCAGAATTCCTCGCGGGAGATCATTGAGGCGCTTGCTCCTGCTGGTCGTCAGCGGCCTTCACTGTGGCCGCCTTCTTGCCGGCACTCTTCTTGCTGCCGGTGGCCGCGCCGTCCTGTGGTTGTGCTTCATCCTGCTTGGCATACTGGCCGTACACACCTTCGATGAGGTAGACCGGGCGCTGCTTCACCTCGACGAACATGCGGCCAATGTACTCGCCGATGATGCCGAGGGAGAGTAGCTGGATGCCACCGAGGAACAGCATCACCGACATCAGTGAGGCGTAACCGGGCACATCGATGCCAAAGAACAGCACCTGGGTGATGATCTTGAGGATGTAGAGGAAGGCGATCAGGGAGACGCCGACCCCGACGTAGCTCCATACCCGCAGCGGCCAGCTGGAGAAGCTGAGCAGGCCGTCGAGGGCGAAGTTCCACAGCTTCCAGTAGTTGAACTTGGTCTCACCGGCGTGGCGGGCGGGACGCTCGTAGGGGACGCCGACGGCGCGGAAACCGGCCCAGGCGAAGAGCCCCTTCATGAAGCGGTTGCGCTCGGGCAGTTGCTTGAGCGCCTCGACCACCTTGCGATCGATCAGGCGGAAGTCACCTGCGTTCTCCGGCAGCTTGGTGCTGGTGGAGAGGGCGTTGAAGAAACGGTAGAAACCGCCGGCGGTGAGGCGTTTCATCGGGGTGTCTGCGCTGCGATCGACCCGGATGCCGAAGACGGTGTCGTAGTCGCCGGTCTGCCACAGCTTGACGAATTCCAGGATGAGGGCGGGGGGATCCTGCAGATCCACATCCATCGGCACTATGGCATCGCCCTTGGCCTGATGCAGGCCGGCGGTCATGGCGGCCTCTTTGCCGAAGTTGCGGGCCAGGTTGACCAGGGTGACGCGGGGGTCGCGGGCGATGGCCTGCTCGACCACCTCACGGGTGCGATCGCGGCTGCCGTCGTTGACGAACACTATCTCAAGCTGATCCTTGAGCGGGGCCAGCTCGTTGTCTATCGCGCTGATGAAGGCGTCTATGCTCTCTTCCTCGTTATAAACGGGAACGACCAGAGAGAGTCGAAAATCGGCATGCGACATGGGAACTTCCTTATTGGAAAATGGTGTTATAAAACAATATTTTATATTTTTAGATTCACTGGGCGACGGTCAGACGCACCGACTGGACGTTGAGTGGTGTCGGTGCGGACAGGGCCAGGAAGTTGGGGTGCTTGGGATCGGCGGTCAGCGATTCGCCGGGCAGGTTGAGCCGGATCTCGTTGATGCCCGCCTTGGCCAGCTTGACTGTGGTGGTGATGTCGTGACCCAGCGCGACCTTGAGCAGGGTACCCGCCTCCGGGCTGTTGATCCTGGCCTGGATGGTCACCTGCCCGGGCTGTGCCTGGTGTTTGGGCAGCACGAAATAGAGGCCACCCTGGCCGCTGAGTTCGGTGCCTTCGGCGTTCGGCTTCTTGGCCCAGCCTTCGCTGGAGAGGAAGCGGCTCGGCTTGGTGAGGTTGAGTTCGTTACCCGGCTGGTAGGTCATGCTGGAGTTGTGCTCCCAGAAGCGGGTCTTGCCTTCCAGGTAATAGAGCTTGTAAGCCAGGCTCACGTTGGGGTGAGCGGCCAGGTAGAGGGTGTAGAGGTAAAAACCACTCAATGCCATGATGGCAGCCAGAAAACCGAACTTTTTATAGGTCATATCACTCACTCGATGCCTGACGGATGGGTAGGCTGATTTCGCGCATATGCTAATCCAATTGCAAAAAAAGCATAGTGGATCACAAAAATATATTCGCTCAGATATTAACCCCTTTTCCCCCACGCTCCAAATGTCGCCGACGGCCTCCCTTTATCCTCGCCATCGGGGCCTGTGCCCCCGCATCTGGCTCATGGCCATGCCCGCGTCAAAGGGGGGCCTCATCAGGCAAATGACTGATATTGCTCATTGCTGTGGCAGGATCTGTCGCCATTTGTCCTGCGCAGATCTAAGATGGCGCGTCCCATCGTCAAGGATGATCCATGAGGCTGCTCTTTCTCTGCCTGCTCTGCTTGTTGCCTGCCCAGCTGGCGTGGGCCCGCTCGGGTTGTGCCACGCCCTTGCGCGTCGGCTTCGACAACTGGCCACCCTATCACTATTACCAGCAGGACGGTGAGCGTCGGCGCCTGCACGGCTTCTCGGTCGATTATCTCAACGCGGTGGCGGCCCGGCTGGGGTGTCGCCTGGTCTATGTCGAGCGCCCCTGGAAACGGGTGCTGCAGGACTTGGCACAGGGCCGGCTGGACATCGCCATGGAAGCCTATTTCTACGATGACAGGGCGCGTTACGCCTGGTTCTCCACCGCCTACAACCCGGGCCGCAGCGCGCTCTGGGTGCGCAAGTCCGACAGCTATGCCGAGCTGGACCTGGCCAGCTGGCTGGCCAGGGGATACAAGCTGGGGGTGACCAAGGACTATTACTACGGCGCCGAGATTGCCGGGCTGCTGCAGCGCCATCGAGAGCAGGTGAGCGAGGTCAACGATGCGCAAAACTATCGCAAGCTGTTGCTGGGGCGGGTCGATGGTTTCCTCGGGGATATTCTTGCCACTCCCTGGGGTCTGAAGAGAGAGGGGCTGGCGGAAGGCATAGTCCCCCATGTCATGCGGGTCTATGAGACGCCAACCTATTTCATGTTGAGCAAGAAGACCCTGTCGAGCGACTTTGTGCAGCGCTTCAACCAGGCGATCGAGGCGGTTGGCAAGAGTGATGAGCACGCGCTCATCTGGCGTCGTTACGCGCCCGCCCGCTAGCAAAGTCGCTGGCATTCACGCATCATGGGCACCTGACCGTGGCGCCTGACAGGCCGAAGTGAACCGATTTGAGGTAAGCATGGGTAAGAAGTATTGGTGGGCATTGGCAAACCTTATCTGGTTGGGCTGCTGGCCGGCGGGCATGGCCCAGGCCAGCACGGAACAGATGGTGGTGGCCAGTCCCAGCATCCAGCACGACTGGTATCAGAACAGCACGGCCCAGCAGGCGCGCCTGGAGCTGGAGCGTCAGCTGCAGGAGGCGGTGCTCGCCCAGCTGCACCCGGACTTCTACCGACTCTGGCAGCAGTTGCAGAAGGCTCCTGCCGATCGGCGCGGCGCCCTCTACGACGAGGCCTTTGGCAAGCTGGCCCGTTTCCAGCAGGCCTGGCGTGCCATGGATCTGGTCGCCCGCGAGCAGATGCAGACCCTCAAGCTCGACCTGACCAAGCCGCTGGCCCACGAGCCGGTTGGTGACAACCTGCTGGATCAGGTCAAGCAACTCAGGCCCCAGGTCGCCGAATATGAGGCCGTGCGCGAGGAGGTGGGCAAGCTGCTGGCGATGCCCATGGCCAAGCACTGGCCCAACCTGGACATGCCGACCCTGCGTGCCGGGGAGAGTTCGACCGAGCTCGGACAGATCCGCTCCATCCTCAACGAGCTGGGGGATGGCGCCCCCACCCATCAGGACGCCACCTATGATGCGGACACCGAACAGGCCATCAAGCAGTTCCAGCGTCGCCACGGCCTGACCGCCGACGGCATCATAGGCCGTCAGACCCGCTCCTGGCTCAACACAGGCCCAGAGGTGCGTGCCAGCCTGCTGCTGCGCAACCTGTGGCGCCGGGATCTGGTGGATCATCTCGCCGGCCGCTATGTGCTGGTCAACATCCCGGATTACCGCCTGAGCGTGGTGGAGTCTGGCAGCGAGGTCTTCACCAGTCGCGTCATCGTCGGCAAGGAGCAGCGGGCCACCCCCATCCTCGCCAGCGAGATCCGCTCCATCGTGCTCAACCCTGCCTGGCACGTGCCGCGCTCCATCCTGAGCAAGGACATTTTGCCCAAGCTGGGACGGGATCCGGCCTACCTCAATCGGGAGCAGTTCGAGGTGATCGACGGCGAGGGCAACCCGGTGCAGTTCAGCGAAGATGGCTGGCATCAGGCGCTGGCGTCGGGCTTCCCTTACCGGTTGCGGCAAAAGCCCGGCGATCACAACGCCCTGGGGCGCTACAAGTTCTATCTGCCCAACAACGATGCCATCTATCTGCACTCGACGCCGGGCAAGGCGCTGTTCGAGCAGGGGGCGCGCGCCTTCAGCTCCGGCTGCATCCGGGTCGAGCATGCGGACGATCTCGCCGAGCTGCTGCTGGCGGACTCCCGTTATCAGCCGGACAAGGTCGCCAATATCCTGAAAGAGAGCCAGACCAAGTGGCTGCCCCTGACCACGCCGATCCCGGTGTTCACCGTCTACTGGAGCAGCTGGATCGACGAAGAGGGTCGCCAGCAACTGCGCAACGACATCTACGGATTCGATCGAGTGAGCTTCCAGAGTCGCTTGTTGTGATCCCTGCCACAGAGTGAAAAGCCCGGCTCATGCCGGGCTTTTCTATGGGCGTTTGCGGTTTGACAGGGCTTTTCTCGGCGGGTAGTTTCAGGCCTCGGTACCACATTCATTCACCAGTTTCACTTAACGATGCGATGGACGGACAACGGATGCTGGAACAAGAGATAAGCCGACGCCGTCTGCTGCTGGGCGCCGGTTGCCTGATGGGGGCCAGCCTGCTGTCGTTCCCGGCCATGGCGAGCCGCAGTACCTCGGGGCGTGAACTCAGCTTCTTCAACCTCAATACCGGCGAGCGGGTGCGCACCAGCTATTGGGAGAATGGCCGTTATCTGAGCGATGGCCTGGCCGAACTCAATCATATTTTCCGCGACTACCGTCGCAACGAAGTGTTCAACATCGACAAGAAGCTGTTCGATCAGCTGTTTCTGTTGCAGCACAGACTGGGTCGCCAGGGCGAGATCCAGCTCATCTCGGGCTACCGCTCACCGGCCACCAATCGCCAGAAGCGGCAGCGCAGCCGTGGCGTCGCCAAACACAGCTACCACACCCTGGGTCAGGCGGTGGATGTGCGCATCCCCGGCGTGCAGCTGGCACACCTGCGCAAGGCGGCCCTGAATCTCAAGGTCGGCGGTGTGGGTTACTACCCGTCTGACAACTTCGTGCACCTCGACACGGGCCCGGTACGCAGCTGGTAACCGGCGGTTCGGCTCTGCCGTTCGCTGCTCGCCAACAGGGGATTCCGGGTTGGTGTGCCGCGGCGCAGGGTTGGCACAGGGGGCCCCTGAGCTGCTAGGCTCTGGACACTATCCAGAGGAGAAATAAATGAAGCAGATTCTGATCGGGGGGCTGATCGCCCTGCTGTTGACCGGGTGCAGCAAGCTGAACCGGGAGAACTACGACAAGTTGAAGATGGGGATCAGCTATACCGAGGCGAGCAGCATCCTGGGCAAGGCCGAGAGTTGTGACGACAAGCTGGGAACTACCAGCTGCATCTGGGGAGGGGAGGGCAAGAATATCAAGATCCGCTTCATCGCCGACAAGGCGACTTTCTTCAGTTCGGAAGGGATAAACTGAGCCCGTCTTGTGTCGTCGTCACCAACAAAGAAGCGCCGGAAGGCGCTTTTTTGTTGGTGATAATAAACTCAATACAGTCAGAAGCTGGCGCACTCAGTGAGTGGCATATTGATAATTGAAGGTGGGCAGCCCCCACTTGAAGCGCACCGCCAGCAGCCGCAGCACGAAGCCGACGCCGATGGCCCCGAAGGCGGCCCAGTCATTGGGCAGGCCCTGGGCCAGCGCGAAGCAGTAGAGGGCGGCCGTCACCAGGGAGACGGCGGCGTAGAGCTCGCGCTTGAACACCAGTGGGATGCGCTGGCACAGGAGATCCCGCAGCACGCCGCCGAAGACGCCGGTCACCACGGCCATGATGCAGGCGATACCGGCCCCGTGGCCCATCTCCAGCGCCCGGGCCGCGCCAAAGATGGAGAACACCACCAGCCCCAGCGCATCGAGCGCCAGGAACAGCTTGCCGAGATAGCGCATCAGCGGTGCCGAGATGACCCCCGCCATGGCCGCCCCCGCCACCAGCAGCACGTATTCGGGATGCTCCACCCAGAGCAGGGGATAGTGCCCCAGCAGCACATCCCGGATGGTGCCACCGCCGATGGCCGTCGCCGACGCTATGATCACCACACCAAACAGATCCATCCGCCGCCGACCCGCCGCCAGCGCGCCAGTCATCCCTTCGGCCACCAGGCCGAGCAAGAAGAGAGCATGTAACATGAGTTATCCCAGGGTGCGAGAAAGGCCCGCATCCTAACAAGACTGGTCTGGCACGACAAGCACTCTCACATTTGCATTAGAATAAGTAATTAAAAGGGGGCCTATGCCCCCGTTTTTAGTTGTGGCAGGCCGCTGCTCAGCGGCGGAGCTGTTCGTTGCGGTATTGATCCACCCACATGGCGGTGGCGCCGCAGATGGCGACCGGCATCACGAACAGGTTGACCACCGGAATGGCGGAGAAGAGGGTGACCAGGGCGCCGAAGCTCAGGCACTTGCCGCGGCGCTGCTTGAGGGCATCGCGCATGGTGATGAAGTCGATCTTGTGGTTGTCGAACGGATAATCCACGTACTGGATCGCCATCATCCAGGCGCTGAACAGGAACCAGAGCACGGGCGCCAGGGTCTGCCCCACCACCGGGATGAGGAACAGGATGAGGCAGCCGATGGCCTTGGGCAGGTAGTACTTCAGCTTGGTCCACTCGCGGCCGAAGGTGCGCGGCACATCCTTGACCACATCCAGCATGCCGGTGTCGCTCACCGCCTCACCGGTCAGGATCTGCTCCACCTTCTCCGCCAGCAGGCCGTTGAAGGGGGCGGCAATCCAGTTGGTCACCGAGCTGAAGATGAAGGAGAACACCACCAGTATGGTGACCAGGGCGATGGGCCACAGCAGGTAGTCGAGCCAGCCGAGCCAGGCCGGGATCTGCTGATGCAGCCAGCCGAACAGGCCGTCGAGCTGCAGCAACAGGGCATAGAAGGCGCCGGCAAACAGCACCACGTTGACCAGCAGGGGGATCAGCACGTAGGTGCGAATGCCGGGTTGGCGGATGAGCGAAAAGCCGCGCAGGAAGTAGTCTGCACCGCTGACTGAATCTTTGACCAGGGGGGATTGGCTCATCTGAGCTCCATCTGTTAACGGGAAACTGCCAGCATATTACAAACAAGCCCTTGATTTGGTAAAGTCGCTGACCATTCCTTTTCCGTCGCAGTTCAGCTGAGCGCCGGATATTGATGGAAACCGCCCGCCTTTTCGTTATTTCGTTACCCAGATAGGCCCTCATGCGTCTGAAATTGATCAAACTCGCCGGTTTCAAGTCGTTTGTCGAGCCGACCCGCATCGAACTGTCGGCCGACATGACGGCCGTGGTCGGGCCCAACGGCTGCGGCAAGTCCAACGTGATCGACGCGGTGCGCTGGGTGCTGGGGGAGAGCTCGGCCCGTCATCTGCGCGGCGAGAACATGACGGACGTCATCTTCAACGGCTCCCTCAACCGCAGCCCCCATGGCCGCGCCTCGGTGGAGCTGGTGTTCGACAACCCCCACAATCGGGTGCCCGGCGAATTCGGCCGCTTCAGCGAGATCTCGGTGCGCCGGGAGGTGCTGCGTGACGGCACCAATCACTACCAGATCAATGGCCAGAAGTGTCGCCGCAAGGATGTGACCGATCTCTTCCTCGGCACCGGCCTTGGCCCCCGCAGTTACGCCATCATAGAGCAGGGCACCGTCAGCCGGCTGGTGGAGTCGCGTCCGGCGGATCTCAAGCTGTTCATGGAGGAGGCGGCAGGGGTCTCCCGCTACAAGGAGCGGCGCCGGGAGACGGAGCAACGCATCCGCCACACCCAGGAGAACCTGGAGCGGCTCGGCGACATTCGCGGCGAGCTGGGTTCCCGCCTCGATCACCTCAAGGCCCAGGCCGAGACCGCCGAACGCTACAAGCAACTCAAGGGCCGTTCGCGCGCCGCCCGGGCCGAACTCATCGGCTCCGAGCTGTGGGCGCTGGAGACCCGCCTCGGCGAGGCCAAGGCCGAACTGAGCCAGGCCGAGCAGGCGCTGGCGGCGCTGGACGCCAAGCGAACCCAGGACGAGGGGCGTCACGTCAGCCTGTCGGTGGCCCGCCAGGAGGCCCAGGCCGAGCAGGCCAACCGACAACAACAGATCTTCCTCGGTGGGCAGGCCATCGCCCGCCTCGAGCAGCAGCAGCTTCACCAGACCGAACTCGGCCGTGACTGGCAGGTCAGGCGCCAGGCCCTCGGCGAGCGGATAGACGGCATCAAGACGCAGCTGGCGAGTCAGCAGGAGCAACTGACCGACGGCACGCTCAGGGGGGAGCTGGAGTCGGCGCGGCTGGAGCAGTGTGAGCAGTTGCTCACCGGCCAGCAGACGCAGCGCCTGACTGCCAGCGAGCAGCTGGAGCAGGCCCGGCTGCGCCAGCAAGAGTGGCAGCAGCAACTGGGGCAGTTGCAGGGGCGGCTCAATCAGACCCGAGCCCAGGTCAATGGCCTGCAGGAGCTGCAGGCCAAGACCCGGCTGGCGCGGCTCAAGCTGGAAGACGAACAGGCCGGACCGCTAGGAGGGGAGAGTGACGATCTGCAGCCCAGGCTGGATGCCCTGGCGGCCGAGCTGGAGCTCGCCCGGGCGCGGCACGCCGAGCTGGATGAACAGTGGCAGGCCGCGGTGGCCGGCCACGAGGCACTCAAGGCGCAACGGGGCCAGCAGGGCGGCCTGGTGCGCGAACTGGAGGCCCGCCTCACCACGCTTGACCAAATTTTGGGGGAGCAGATGCAGGGGGCTACCCTGGCCGATCGGCTGCAGGTGGCGCCCGAATGGGCCCAGGCACTGGACAAGGTGCTCGGTCGCTGGCTCACCGCCCAGCCGGCGGATGAGTGCAATCTCGAACAAAGTGGACTCTGGATAGGCCCGGCCCATCCGGCGGTGCCCGGCACCCTGGCGGCCCAGCTGGCGGGGGAGCATATCCCCGCCTTCCTCAACGCCATCTGGCTGGTGGAGAGCCGGGAGGCGGCCCTGGCCCGTCAGGCCGGGCTCGCGGCCGGTGAGTCGCTGCTGACCCCGGCGGGGGACTGGTTCGGTCCGAACTGGGCCGATCTCGGCCAGGGGGGGGCGCTCGGTACCCTGGCCCTGCTCGGTGAACGTGAGCGGTTACACACCGAGCTGGCGGCGAGCCAGCAGGCGTTGGTCCAGCTGGATGCCCAGCTGGGTGCGGCCGATGCAACGCGGGCCCAGTTGCATGCTGCCTTCGAGCTGGCTAAGCGCACCCTGCGCGAGCGGGAGCAGCAGTGGCAGCAACTGCGGGAAGCCTGGAGCCTGCAACAGGGCCAGCGCCAGGAGCGGTTGCAGCGGCTCGGCCTGCTCGGTGAGGAGCTGCTGCGGCTGGACAGGGAGCAGGCCGACGAGGCGCAGCGGCTGGAGAGAGCCCTGCAGCAGCTCGAGCTGGATGAGGCGCGGCTGATGGAGTTGCAGGAGCAGGGCGAGCCCTTGGCCGAGGCCCTGCTGCTTGCCCAGGAGCGGGTCAGCCAGGCCGAGCGGGCGCTGGAGGAGGCGCGCGCGCGCCGGGAGCAGCAGCAGGCCCACTGTCAGCGCTGGCAGCTGGAGCAGCAAAATCTGAGACAGCTCATCGCCCTGCGTGAGCAGGAGCTGGCGCGGCTAGGGCTGGAGCTGGCGGAACTCAAGGCGCCGGGGGACACGCCGGGTCAGGATCTGTCGCCCCTGCTGACCGAGCAGCGCAACCTCGAGGCGCAGCAGCTGGCCTGTCATCAGCGCCTGGCGGAGCTGGAGCGGCAGCTGACCGAGCTGGAGCAGGCACGCAGTGCCGATCACAAGCAGTTGGTGACCCTGCAGGAGAAGCTCGCCCAGCTCAGATTGGAGCGGGAGCGCAACCTGACCCGGCGCCAGGGGCTGCATGAGCAGTTCGAGGAGCTGGGGGTGCGGCTGGTGGATCTCGATCAGGCGGTGCTGATCGCCGCCGATCGCGGCAAGTTGCGCCAGGAGATCCAGACCCTGGAGACCCAGGTGGAGGCGCTGGGGGCCATCAACCTGGCGGCGCTGGAGGAGTATGAGGCGGCGAAAACCCGCTCAACCTACCTCGAAAACCAGTGCCAGGATCTGGAGCAAGCGCTGGAAACCCTGAGCCAAGCCATTAAAAGAATTGATAAAGAAACACAAATACGCTTCCGCGACACTTTCGATAAGGTCAACGAAGATTTAAAATCCCTGTTTCCGAAAGTGTTCGGGGGGGGCAGTGCCTGGCTTGAGTTGACCTCGGATGATCTTTTGGAGGCCGGAGTGAGCATCATGGCAAGACCTCCGGGCAAGAAGAATGCTACCATTGCCCTGCTTTCCGGGGGGGAGAAGGCGCTAACCGCCCTTGCGTTGGTTTTTGCCATCTTCAGACTCAACCCAGCACCCTTTTGTTTGCTGGATGAGGTGGATGCGCCGCTCGATGAAGTGAACGTTGGTCGCTTCTGTTCTCTTGTCAAAGAGATGTCGAGCACAGTACAGTTCGTTTACATCAGTCATAATAAGGTCTCCATGGAGATGGCTGAGCAACTGATAGGCGTCACTATGCAAGAGCCCGGGGTTTCTCGCATTGTGTCGGTCGATATCGGTGAAGCCGTCGCTTTGGCTGAGCAAAACTAGAAAGAGAAGCAGCTAATGCAGGAATTGCGTTACATCTTGGTTGCCCTGGGCGGTATTGCCATCGCGGCATTGCTCATTCACGGGTTGTGGAGCAACAGAAAAAACCGTCAGGCACCGATCAAAGAGAAACCTCTGGGCCGGATGGATTCCAAGTCACGGGAACGTGACAACGATACGTTCGACAGCGATGGCATCGGCCAGGTGCGTGTGGTCAGTGGCGGGCGTCGTGCCGAGCCCAAGCTGCACAACGATGAGGCGCGCCAGCCTGAAGCCAGCCGCCGTGCTGCCGTCCCCGCCTTCGATGACGAAGACGAGGATGACGAGCTGCCACCGCCCGTGCGCAAGCCTGTCGCCCGCCCGGTGGCTCCCGCGCCCGTCTATGAAGATGACGAGGACGAGTATGAAGAGCCGCTCGCCGAGACCATGGAGGAAGCCCCTGCCGCCCCGGTGCGCAAGCCTGCCCAGGTGATCCGTCGTACCCCGGTGCACCGCTCCCGTCCCCAGCGCGAGCCCATGCTGCAGCCGCTGGACGAAGAGCCGCTGGTGGAGCCGGCCTACGCCACGGCGCCGACCTTCGGTGCCCGCGAGCCAGCCCCCGAACACAAACCCCGTTATGTTGCGCCTGAGCCAGCCTACGAAGAGCCGGTCTATGATGACGAGCCCCTCATGGCCGACCCCGTGCAGGAGCTGCCGCCGGTCGAGAAGATCTGGCAGGATGTCTATGTCATCAACCTGATGGCCCGCCCCGGTCACGATCTGCAGGGGGCGACGCTGCTCTCTTCCCTGCTGACGCTGGGCTTCAAGTTTGGCGAGATGGATATCTTCCACCGTCACGAGGATCTGGGTGGCAAGGGTGAAGTGCTGTTCTCCATGATCAACATGGTCAAGCCGGGCACCTTCAACCCCTACCGCATGGAGCAGTTCAGCACCCCGGGTGTCTCCCTGTTCATGCAGTTGCCCCTGCGCAGCAACGCGGCCTTCGCCTTCGAGCACATGCTGCAGGCGGCGGATCAGCTGGCAAGCGACCTCGATGCCATGCTGACCGATGCCTCGCGCAGCCCCCTGAGCGACGACGACATCGCCCGTTACCGTCACGAGCTGGCGGCCTACGAGGCCAGTCGCGACTAAGGCGCCTGCGGGTCTATGACATCAAAAATGCGGTACCTGGGTGCCGCATTTTTGTTTGTGCGATTAACTTACTATTCCAACCACAGTCCGAGACTTCTCCATGAGCGAAATCCTCTCCCGCCACCGTCAACTGTGTGAGCTGCTGATCGAATATGGTCATCAGTACTATGTGCTGGACAACCCCTCCGTGCCGGACGCCGAATACGATCGGCTGATGCGCGAATTGATTGCGCTGGAGGCCGAGCATCCCGAGTTGAAAACCCCGGCCTCACCCAGCGTGCGGGTCGGCGGCCAGCCGTTGTCTGCCTTCCGGCAGGTGCGCCACGAAATCCCCATGCTGAGTCTGGACAACGTGTTCAGCAGCGAGGAGCTGCAGGCCTTCGAGCAGCGCATGAGGGATCGCCTCAAGCGCGAGCTGAGTTTCAGCTTCTGCTGCGAGCCCAAGCTGGATGGGCTGGCGGTCAGCCTGCTCTACGTGGATGGCCAGCTGGTGCAGGCGGCGACCCGGGGCGATGGCGCCACCGGTGAGGAGATCACCGACAACGTGCGCACCATCAAGGCCATCCCGCTCACCCTGCGGGGCACCGGCTGGCCCGCCCGGCTGGAGGTGCGCGGCGAGGTATTCATGCCCAAGGCCGGTTTCGCGGCGATGAACGAGAAGGCGCTGGCCGCCGGCGAGAAGGTGTTCGTCAACCCGCGCAACGCCGCGGCAGGCAGCTTGCGCCAGCTCGATTCCCGCATCACCGCCAGCCGTCCTCTGAGCTTCTATGCCTACGGGGTCGGGGTGGGCGGTGAGCTGCTGGGGGATTCCCACTTCGGGCGGCTGTGCCAGCTCAAGGAGTGGGGCCTGCCCATGAGCGCCGAGGTGAAGCTCAAGGAGGGCGCCGCCGGCTGTCAGGCGTTCCATGACGACATCCTGGCCCGCCGTGGCGAGCTGCCCTACGAGATCGACGGCGTGGTCTACAAGGTCGACAGCATACCGCTACAGCTGGAGCTGGGCTTCGTGGCGCGCGCCCCGCGCTGGGCCACGGCGCACAAGTTCCCGGCGGAGGAGGAGATGACCCTGCTGGAGAACGTCGAGTTCCAGGTCGGCCGCACCGGCGCCGTGACCCCGGTCGCCAAGCTCAAACCCGTGTTTGTCGGCGGCGTCACCGTCTCCAACGCCACCCTGCACAATGCCGACGAGATCGAGCGGCTCGGCGTCATGATCGGCGATACCGTGATCGTGCGCCGGGCGGGGGACGTGATCCCGCAGATAGTGGCGGTGGTGGAGGCCCAGCGCCCCGCGGATGCCCGCGCCATCCTGTTCCCCACCCAGTGCCCTGTCTGTGGCTCGGCGGTGGAACGGCTGGAAGGGGAGGTGGTGACCCGCTGCTCCGGCGGCCTGTTCTGCGAGGCGCAGCGCAAGGAGGCGATCAAGCACTTCGCCGCACGCCGCGCCATGGACGTGGATGGCCTGGGGGACAAGATAGTGGAGCAGCTGGTGGACAAGGGGCTGGTGAAGACCCCGGCCGACTTGTTCAGCCTGACTGCCATCCAGCTCGCCGGGCTGGAGCGGATGGGGCCGAAATCCGCGCTCAACCTGGTGGCGGCCATCGATGCGGCGCGCAGCACCACACTGCCGCGCTTCCTGTTTGCCCTCGGCATCCGCGAGGTGGGGGAGGCGACAGCCCTCAACCTCGCCAACCACTTCCTCACCCTGGATGCCCTGCGCGCCGCCTCGGTGGAGCAGCTGCTGACGGTGGCGGACGTGGGGGAGGTGGTGGCCAAGCATGTCTACTACTTCCTGCGCCAGCCGCACAACATCGAGGTGCTCGACGCCCTGCTGGCGGCCGGTATCCACTGGCCGGCTATCGAGAAGAAGGCCGCCGCCGAGCAGCCCTTCGCCGGCAAGACCTTCGTGCTGACCGGCACCCTGACCACCCTGTCACGCAACGATGCCAAGGCGGCCTTGCAGGCGCTGGGGGCCAAGGTGGCGGGCTCGGTCTCCGCCAAGACCGACGTGCTGGTGGCCGGCGAAGCCGCAGGCTCCAAGCTCGCCAAGGCGCAGGAGCTCGGCATCACCGTCTGGACCGAAGAGGAGTTGCAGGCGGCGATCCAGCCTTGAATCGAGGTGGGACACTGAACGACAAACCCGGCCATCAGGCCGGGTTTGTCGTTTCTGGGCTCACTCCAGCCATTGGGCCTTCTCCTGCCACTTGGGTGGCACCCTGAGTTGCCAGCGCGCCAGCTCCTCCCGGCTGAACACGTATTCACCGCGCAGGGCCGCCCGCGGGGAGAGGGATTCGGGGGTGGTGCCCGCCAGGATGGCGTTGACCAGCTCGGCGGCTTTCTCCCCCTGGGCATGGCCGTTGAGCACCAGGCCGCCGATGGCCCCGCCCTTGCCGACCGAGAACTCCCAGAAGGAGAACAGCGGCACCGGGCTATGCTGGCTGGTCCATGTCAGCACCTGTTTCTCGCTCACATGGACTCCCCGTTCATCGGTCAGGGTGTGGTAGAGGCCGATGAAGAGCGCCTCATAGCCGTTCTGCCGGCTGGCGAGCACCACCTCCTGCCAGCGCCGGTAGTCGTCGATCTGCTGGCTGTTGACCCTGGTCTGGCCGACCCGCTGTTCGTCCGGGGTCGTGAACTCATCCTCGATGGCGGTGCGCGATACCTCGCTCGCATCGAACAGCACCAGCGCCTTGCCCAGCCCCCCCATCAGCTGGCTCATCTCGCTGATGTTGCGCTTGAGCAGGGGGCGTTCCAGCACCCCGGTGATCTGGGGGTGACCGACCAGCCCCTTGTGGCGGGGATTCTCGTTCATGCCGAGGAACACCACAGGGGTGCCCTGGGCCGCGATCGGCCGGGCGAGGGCGTTGATGGCATTGTCGTCGCCGAGCACCACCAGATCCGGCTTGAGTTGCCGGTAGGCGCTCATCGCCCTGGCGGTGCTCTGCTCCACCTCCTGGCGGGGTTGGCGTTTGCTGTCCAGATAGAAGTGACTGAGATGATGGGCGCCCTTGAGGTGCTCCTGCAGACTGGTGTTGTAGCTCTGATCCCACAGGTTGGCGGGGTGATAGCTGCTGATCACCAATATCTCGGCGGCCCGGAGGGGGAGAGGGAGAAGGGCTAGCAGTAGCAACACCTTGGTCACGTTCATTTCCCGTTGGCAGGACACTGCACCCAGTATGTGCGCGTTGGCTCGGGTATGCCTTCGTCAATTGTTGTCGGATGGCTACGCCATCCCCATAGGGGGGTGATCGGACGCCAGCCCGCCCCCCGTCTGGGGTGGCTTTAATGAGGCTCTTTTGGTGCTGGTTGTGAACTGCCCCACTCCTCTCAAAACCTGATGTGGATCAAGAAATGAGGCCGCGCTTTGGTGCCTAATAGACACCACATATAGGGATGCATTCATTAAAAACACCTATATGTTGTGTTGTTAAGCTGTGTATAAGCTGTTCTCTTCTCATCGTCAGCCCAGGCTGGTCAAGCCTCGGCTGAATTTATTTGCGCCCAGGACGAGGCGCGGGGAAGGGTACCAAACAAGGTAAGCCGAAGGCGACAGCCTGGCCTTTAAAACGGGGAAAACGCATGAAACCGGTTGTGATCAAACGTGATGGATGTCGCGCACCATTCGATGCCCAGCTGATTGCCGAGGCGGTGAGCCGGGCGGCGGCAGCGGTCAGCCAGGCCAATCCGGCGCTGGGCGAGCGGGTTGCCAGCGCCGTCAGCCTGGAGTTGGAAGGGCGGGGCGAGGTCGACATTCACGAGATCCAGAACCGGGTCGAGAACCATCTGATGGCCTCCGACGACAAGGCGATCGCCCGTGCCTACATCGAGTATCGCCACGACAGGGATCTGGCCCGCGAGGCCCGTGGTCGGCTGGCCCAGGAGATCCGTGGCCTGGTGGAGCAGACCAACGCGGCCCTGCTCAACGAGAACGCCAACAAGGATTCCAAGGTGATACCGACCCAGCGGGATCTGCTGGCCGGCATCGTCGCCAAGCACTACGCCACCAGCCACATGCTGCCCCGCGAGGTGGTGCAGGCCCATGAGCGCGGCGATCTGCATTTCCACGATCTCGACTACTCCCCCTTCTTCCCCATGTTCAACTGCATGCTGATCGATCTGCAGGGCATGCTGACCCACGGCTTCAAGATGGGCAACGCGGAGATCGACACCCCGAAGTCCATCAGCACGGCCACCGCCGTGACCGCCCAGATCATCGCTCAGGTGGCGAGTCACATCTATGGCGGCACCACCATCAACCGCATCGACGAGGTGCTGGCGCCCTATGTGACCATCAGCTGGCAGAAACACCGGGAGGTGGCCGAGGAGTGGGGGATAGCCGATGTGGACGCCTACGCCATGGCCCGCACCGAGAAGGAGTGTCACGACGCCTTCCAGTCGCTGGAGTACGAGGTGAACACCCTGCACACCGCCAACGGCCAGACCCCCTTCGTCACCTTCGGCTTCGGCCTCGGCGACAGCTGGGAATCCCGCCTCATCCAGCGCGCCATCCTCGGCAACCGTATCGCTGGCCTTGGCAAGAACAGGAAAACGGCGGTGTTTCCGAAGCTGGTGTTCGCCATCAAGGATGGCCTCAACCACAAGCCGGGGGATCCCAACTACGACATCAAGCGGCTGGCGCTGGAGTGCGCCTCCAAGCGCATGTACCCGGACATCCTCAACCATGATCAGGTGGTCAAGGTGACCGGCTCCTTCAAGACCCCCATGGGCTGCCGCTCCTTCCTCGGCGCCTACGAGGAGAATGGCGAGCTGGTCCACGAGGGGCGCAACAACATCGGGGTGGTAAGCCTCAACCTGCCGCGCATCGCCCTGAAGTCCCGCGATGAGGCGGACTTTTGGGACAAGCTGGATGCGGCGCTGCGGGTCGCCAAGCAGGCGCTGATGTATCGCATCGAGCGACTCGATGGCGTCAAGGCGCGGGTCGCCCCCATCCTCTACATGGAGGGCGCCTGCGGCGTGCGGCTCAAGGCCGACGACAACGTCAGCGAGATCTTTAAACATGGCCGCGCCTCCATCTCGCTCGGCTACATAGGGGTGCACGAGACCATCAACGCCCTGTTCGGCACCGACACCCATCTGTTTGACAGCGAGGCGCTGCGCCAGAAGGCCATCGCCATCATAGCGCGGCTCAAGGCGGCGACCGACGAGTGGAAAGAGGAGACCGGCTACGGCTTCAGCCTCTACTCCACCCCGAGCGAGAACCTCTGCACCCGCTTCTGCCGCATCGACGCCAAGGAGTTTGGCGTGGTGGCCGGGGTGACCGACAAGGGTTACTACACCAACAGTTTCCACCTCGACGTGGAGAAGCAGGTCAACCCCTACGACAAGCTGGACTTCGAGGCGGCCTATCCGCCCATCGCCAGCGGCGGCTTCATCTGCTACGGCGAGTACCCCAACATCCAGCACAACCTGGAAGCGCTGGAGAACGTCTGGGACTACAGCTATGACAGGGTGCCCTATTACGGCACCAACACCCCCATCGACGAGTGCTACGACTGCGGCTTCACCGGCGAGTTCGAGTGTACCTCCAAGGGCTTCACCTGCCCGCGCTGCGGCAACCATGATCCCGCCAAGGTGTCGGTGACCCGCCGGGTGTGCGGCTACCTCGGCAGCCCCGATGCGCGCCCCTTCAACGCGGGCAAGCAGGAAGAGGTCAAGCGCCGCGTCAAGCACATGTAAGACGAACGGCTGAGCGACGAGATGGCTCCTGATGAGGGAGCCATTTTTATTGGCGGATCTGGCGCCCGTGCAGGGGCCGAGGAGAGAGGATGCATTACCACCAGTACTACCCGGTCGATGTGATCAACGGCCCCGGCACCCGCGCCACCCTGTTCGTGGCGGGCTGCGAGCACCAGTGCCCCGGTTGCTACAACCAGGCCACCTGGCGGCTCGATGGGGGCACGCCGTTCGACCAGGCCATGAGCGATCGCATCATCAATGATCTCAACGACAGCCGCATCAAGCGCCGTGGCCTGTCGCTCTCCGGCGGCGATCCGCTGCATCCGGCCAACGTACCGCAGGTACTGGCGCTGGTAAGGCGGGTGCGGGCCGAGTGTCCGGGCAAGGACATCTGGTGCTGGACCGGCTATCTGCTCGGCGAGCTGTCGGCAGCCCAGCGTGAGCTGGTGGCCCTGCTGGACGTGCTGGTCGACGGCAAGTTCGAGCGGGGGCTGGCGGATCCCGGCCTGCTCTGGCGTGGCAGCAGCAACCAGCAGATCCACGATCTCAACGCCTGGCGGGAGAGTATGGAAGAACGGATCCCCTGCGTGACGCTGACCGCAGCCAGCTGAACCCTGGCTCAACGCCAGGGAAGAAACGAGGGAAAGGATCCCCGTCGGGTTTGCAGTTGCAGGCAAGGCTGTTTATGGTTAGCCCATCCGAATCACGCGACGTCTTTCATGAGGAACCATGAGATGAACAATCTGCTCAAGATCCTGCTGGCCATCTTCCTGCCCCCGGTCTGTGCCTTTATCCAGGTGGGCTTCAGCCTGCATTTCTTTCTCAACATAGTGTTGACCCTGCTCGGCGGCCTGCCCGGCATGGTGCACGCACTCTGGCTGGTGGTCAGCGACAAGCGCGCCTGACACCACAGGCTCACGGATGAGCAAGCTGGGTGATACAGGGTCAACCACTCGGGATTGGTCTGGTTGGCGGTGTTCAAACGGATACTTTTTCGTTAGGATGGGCGACTGACCGACAGGGGTGGTTCATGACGGCCTCTGAGCCCAGTAGAGAGAACAAGGAGCCTTGCATGAAATGGAAAGTCGCAGTCTGGTCAGGACTGGTGTTGGCGTTGTTGCAGGGGTGCTCATCCCGACCTGAGGCGGCACTCGATCGCGCACCTATAGTGATCCCGCTCGAGCAGTTGTCCCATTACTGGATCCAGGAGAACCAGCGTTCATTCTTCGGTGATGATGAACCGGTACGGCGGCCTGCCAAGCCGGTCAAGGGCTATGTGGAGGTGCGCTATCTGATCGACTCCAATGGCATGCCGACCAAGCCGGAAGTGGTGGCGGCAGAGCCACCCGGTGAACTGGAGCAGAGTGCGCTGGCTACTCTGTCCCGGCTCCGTTATAGCCCGGCAGAGGGCAATCCGGATGCTCACCCGGTACAGGTGGTCAACCGCTTCGAAATCGAGATCAACTGATCTCTGGGTGATAAAACAGACCCCGGCCAGGCCGGGGTCACTTTATTGTTGTTTACAGTCGTTGTAGAGGCTCTGCCACTCGCCATCCTTGTCGCGCATCTCCACGAAGCCCTCCTTCCCCTTGTTCCACCAGACCACCTCATGATCATCGGTATAGCGGGCACCGGAGGCGGAGACCGCCTGTGGCAGGGTGTAGTCCTTGCCGTTGGGCAGGGACAGCTTGATGAAGTTCAGGCTCTCGTCCGAGAGCGAGAAGTAGCGCACCTGCACCTTCTGGTTCTGTTCGCACAGATAGCTGACCGGATCGCCGCCGGTCACCCCCAGGCCGCCGGCACCGCGCTCGCAGCCGCCGAGCAGGGTCAGGGCACCCAGGCTCAGCAGGAATAGGTTGATCTGTTTCATGTTGTAGCTCCCCTTGGTGTCATATGGACTTGAGCCTAACAGCTTGAGCCAGCGTCGCAATCTCGAAGAGTGCTGACCGCGTCGGTATGTGTCCGGATGGATAGTCAGGCCGGCACTGGCTGCCGGATAGCCGGTGTGGCGAGGGGACACATCATGGCGCGCTCCAGAATATCCAGGATGTCGCTGTCGATGGTCTCATCAAACTTGCGGGCGAACAGGTGATTGCTTTGCTGCAGGGCATCTGCGTCATGCACCGTGTAGTCGCGCGGGCGCAGCTTGATGTCGCCCATGGGGATCCAGTCGATGGCACGCTTGTCATCGTTGACTATCTGGCCCTGATAGCTGGTGTTCATGATCACCGTCTGGAAGAAGCCCTCGTCGGCGATCAGGGTGTGGCGGTAGAAGGCCTTGAAGCGATCGACCTCAGGGCTGTGGCTGACGAACTCGCAGAAGGCCCGGCTCAGGATCATCCACTGATTGCCAATGTAGGGGGTCACCCCCTCCAGGTAGGGGCGGGTCTTCACCGGCTCGCACACCAGTTCCCGGGCGGTCTCGGTCACATAGTGATCGATGCGGTGCAGGGTGTCCGGTCGGTGCTGGCGTTGATCCGCGACCTTGAGGAAATCCTTGCCCTTGTGATCGCGCAGGAAATCGTGAATGTCGTGCTGGGAGCGCAGCGGGAAGTCCTGGGCGCTCAGATTGATGAAGAACTCCCACTCCTTGTTCTGCTCCAGCAGCGCCGCTATGCCGCGCAGCTCCGCATCCACCAGGCTGTAGCCGCCCCAGAGTGCATTCTTGCTGGGTAGCATGGCGGCGTTGGGGTAATCGGCAAGGAAGTCGGCGATCTCCTGTTGCAACTCGGGACCCGAGCGCTTGTCCACGTGGATCAGGTAGTGGTTGCTGTCGTGGTAAATCGCCTTGAACAGGCGCTTGAACTGGTCGGGATAGCGATGAACCAGAATGAGGTAGGCAATCATGGCAGGTGTCCTGTGTTGGCGGCAGGGCTGCGCCAAACAGAAAGTGCCTCAGGCGGATGGCTTGAAGCTGGTTCCCGTCGGGATGGCCGCTGTCGCAGTAAAAAAGAGTGGATAGCAGATAACAACAGTGAGAACAGGCTGCGGCAGGGAGGGATGCGCCTTATGGCATCGGGTCAATACAGCGGGTCCGGCGACGTCGGGTTGAGGGTGAGAGGTGGGCAAGGGCTGCCCTGGCTGGCGACTCTTTTGCATGACAAGCCTGTCATCAGGTGCAGAGCGCAATCGGCCGGTGAGTGAGGCGCCACAGTAGCACGGTTCGGGCCAGGTTCGTCATATATCGCCGGTACCGCAGAAATACCATTCAATGGAGTCCACATATGGCCTCGACATCCCGTCCGGCACCTCGCAGACGGAGTGCAGTCTCTCGGTACCACAAGCCTATGGCCCGGCCAGCGCACAGGACGCAAAAAAACGCCCCGGTAGGCATAGCGGGGCGAAAGGGAGCCATCCTTTGGCTGCAGAAAAGGGGTCAATAACCGAAGCGGGTCGCCTCGAAGCGGTTGAGCAGGCGGTGAATGAGGTAACAGGCCAGCAGGGTGACGACGATGGCAAACAGGATGCTGCTCACCCGGTACAGGGCGCTGAACACCAGATCGTTGCCCGGGGTCAGGTACTGGCCAAACAGGATGCCGAGGGTGGTGAGGGCGCCGAAGCCGACCCCGGAGCCGCTGGCCTCCTTCACGTGGGCATGGCTGAACAGCATGGCCCCGAGCCAGAGCAGGGGGGCGACCAGCAGCAGCAAACCGGACCAGTCGTACAGCACCAGCTGACCGAGGATGCCGAAACTCACCCCGAGCAGGGTGCCCATGGCGCGCTTGCGAGCGTAGCTCAGTGCACCGTCCCAGTGCATGGGGAACAGGACCAGCAGGGTGGTCGCCTGGGCGGACATGGAGTCGCGCAGATCGAACAGCTGGAATACCAGAAATGAGAGGGTGGCGATGCTGGCGCCGAGCAGCGCCTCGTGCCGCATCCGGTGCGGGGCCTTGGGCGCGGCGGCGGGTTTGGGCCGCTCCTCCACATCCGGGATCAGGGCCGTCATCAGGTAGGCGATGAGCACCGACAGGACGCTGGCCCACAGGTTGCTGAAGATCAGATCGTTCAGGTCTGTCCCGGGGTAGCTGGCAAAGTGCAGCATGATGCTGAGGCTCAGCACGCCGTTGGCGCCGAACAGGAACAGGCTGCCGCGGGACATGGCGGCGAAACGGTAGAGGAACAGCAGGAAGACGATGGGGGTCATCAGGCCGGGATGGCCGCCGAACAGGCCGCCGAGCAGGCCGACCTCCAGCCCGCACGACGCGGCGGACGCGATGAGCTGGCGGGCGGCGTGACCGTTCATCACCGGTATCATCCCCAGCAGCAGCACCGGGGTGACGGTGAAGAAGACCCCGTTGCTCCAGCCGAAGATCTTGCAGAGCACGAAACCCAGGGTGCAACCAAAGGCGATGCGCAGGCACTGGCGCAGCTCGTTGGCGGTGAGGGGCCTGTGCCACAGGTTGATGGCCGTCATCTCAGTAGATGTAGTGCAGCAGGCTGAGCAGGCGGATCTGGCCGCGTGCCAGCAAGGCGGTGAGGGCGTTGTCCGGCAGCAGCTGGACGGTGGCGCGAGCCCCGGCCGGCAGATGGGCTGGCAGCTGCTCGAGGGCCAGATGCAGGCGCAGGCGCTGGGCATCGCGCACCCAGCGATCCGATTCGATGGGATTGGCCAAGAGGCCGTTGGCATCGAACTGGCCGGCGCTGACCCCGGCATCCAGGCTGGAGACCCGGGCGGTATAGAGGCGACCGGGCTCGCCGTCGAAGGCGATCAGGGCTTGGCTGCCGGGGCTGACATGGCGCAGGCTCTTCTCGCGAAAATCGGCGATCACGTCCACCTGCTCCGAGACCAGGGCCAGCAGGGGAGCCCCCGCGCTGGCCACGCTGCCCGGCTTGAGCTGCAGGTTGGTGATGATGCCATCCTGGCTCGCATGGACCTGGCTGTAGGTGAGGTTGAGCTCGGCCTGGGCGAGGCGGTTGCGCGCCTGGCGCAGCAGCAGGTTGTCGTCACCGGCCAGGCCACGATTGACCCTGGCCTGCTCCATGCGGGCCTGGCTGGCCAGCAGGTTGGCCCGGGCGGTGCGGGCGGCGCTGTCCGCGTCATCTTTCTGCTGCTCGGACACCATGTGGCGACGATAGAGGGCATCGATGCGCTCGGCCTCCCGCTGTTTCTGGGCGGTCTGGGTCTGCAGCGAGCTGTAGTCGGCGGCGGTGGCGTTCAGGGTCGCATCCAGCTGGCGATTCTGTTGCTCGGCCTGAGCCAGGGCGAGGCGGGCCTGCTCGACCGCGAGTTCGAACGGTGCGGGATCCAGCACGAACAGCAGATCTCCCTGTTTGACGTGCTGGTTGTTCGCCACCGCGACCTCGACCACCTTGCCGCTGACCTGGGGCGCCATCCTGGTGACGACCCTAGTGGCCATGGCCTGCGGGGTGAGCGGCATCTTGATGTCGGCCAGCAGGAAGTAGCCGAACACCAGGATGAAGCACAGGATGGACCACTTGATCCAGCGTTTGAATTGTTGATCCGGGGTCATCTTATTCTCTCTCTTCCTGCGGGGCGCCAATCTTGCCGAGGGCATTGGCGGAAATGCGGTGCACTATCTCTTCAAACTGCGCCAGCTCCTGCTGGCTGATGCCGCTGAGCAGCTCATGGCGTATCCCCATGATGCGATCCTCGATCTGATCGAGCAGCGCCTTGCCCGCCGGGGTCAGGGTGACGATGCGGGCGCGCTTGTCCTGGCTGCAGCAGTGGCGCTCGATCAGGGCCTGCTCTTCCAGCTGACCCAGGGTGCGCATCAGGGAGGGCAGCTCTATCTCGAGGGCCTCGGCCAGGGTCTTCTGGCTGAGGTGGCCGCCGAGGCGGCTCAGCTTCCACAGCGCGGTCCAGCGCGGATGGGTGAGCCCAAGTGGGGCCAGCTCGATATCGGCCACGGTGCGCCACAAGCGGTGCAGCCGCCCCAGTTGCTCGGCGAGGGACAACTCGCGCAACATCTCCAGATCCTTTTTCATGGCAGACACCTCATATACTTAGCCTGCTAAGCATTATATTTATTTAGCAGGCTAAGTAAAGCGTGATTCAGCTCACATTAAGGTTGCGGCGGCGAGAGGCACAAAAAAGAGGCGGTGACGGGGGTAGGGGCATTCAGCGGGCCGGGCCGGCGTCCGGTGCTGAATGGTGCTTAAGGTTTCAATGTTTTTATATGGCTTTGCAAGCCTGCTAACCGACAGCGCCGGGGGGGATCACTAGAGTAGCGCCACACCACACGCTGGAGCATAACAATGAAAAACCTCTCTACCCCCCAAGCACAAGCCAAGGTCGCCTGGAGCGACCAGCAGATCGCCGGCATGCCCATGATGATCTTCCTCGGGCTGGCCACCTGCGTCCTCTTCTCCGGCTGGAACGGCTCCCTGCCGCTCGGCATGGTCGGCGCCCTGGCGCTGATGTTCGTGCTCGGCACCCTGCTGACCGAGCTCGGCGAGCGCATCACCCCCATCCGCGAATACCTGGGGGGCGGCACCATACTCGCCATCTTCGGCGGCGCCGCGCTGTTTGAGTACCGGGTCCTGCCGGTCGAGGCGGGCCAGGTGATCATCGGCTTCATGAAGGAGGGGGGCTTCCTCAACTTCTTCATCGCCAGCCTGGTGACCGGATCTGTGTTCGGCATGAGCGGCGCCCTGCTGAAAAACGCCGCCATGCGTTACCTGCCGGTGATCCTGGGGGGCGTGGCCCTGGCGCTGCTCAGCGTCGGCCTGGTTGGCTCCCTGCTGGGCTACGGCTTCAAGAATGCGGTGCTGCTCATCGGCCTGCCCATCATGGGTGGCGGCATGGGCGCCGGCGCCGTGCCGCTGGTGGAGATCCTCTCCGGCCCGATGCAGATGTCCAGCGCCGATCTGCTGTCACGCATGGTGCCGGCGGTGGTGATCGCCAACACCCTGGCCATCCTGGTGGGCACCATGCTGGCCCGCCTCGGCCGCCGTTATCCCTCCCTGACCGGCAACGGCAAGCTGATGATCAAGGAGAGCGGCGAGAGCGTGGCCGACGAGAAGGTCCAGGCCCCGACCCTGGAGAGCCTGGGTCTCGGGCTCTTCATCAGCTCCAGCATGTTCGTGCTGGGCTCCCTGCTCGGCAACTTCATCCCCATGCACCCCTTCGCCCTGATGATCCTGGCGGTGGCCATCATCAAGGTGAGCGGCGTGCTGCCGCGCCGCTACGAGCAGGCGGCTGCCGACTGGTACCAGTTCGTGGTGAGCAACCTCACCCCCTCCCTGCTGGTGGGCATAGGCGTCGCCTACACCAGCATCCCCGAGCTTATCGGTGCCTTCTCGGTCAACTACTTCATCATGGTGCTGGTCACCGTGGTCGGTGGGGCCCTGGGGGCGGCCATCGTGGGACGGATGATCGGCTTCTATCCCATAGAGGCGGCCATCACCGGCGGCCTGTGCATGGCCAACATGGGGGGCACCGGCGACGTGGCCGTGCTGTCGGCGGCCCAGCGCATGAAGCTGATGCCGTTCGCCCAGATCTCTTCCCGTCTCGGGGGGGCCGTGATGTTGATCCTGGCCACCCTGCTCATCTCGCTGCTGGCATAAAAGGAATCGACAATGAACGACATCATGATGGGCACCAGCCTGCCCTATGCCGAACGCAAGCGACAGGGCCTGATGGGGCGCATGCCCCACAAGGAGGAGTCACTCTCCCAGCAGCGCCGCCGCATCTACCGCCTGGTCTCGGCCATGCAGAGCCCGTTCGATCAGCACCTGCTGCTGCGCCAGCTGCAGGAGGACAACCCGGTGCTGTTCTACGATCTGGTGCGCCACCACCTGCCGGAGCTGCTGCCCATCATCTACACCCCGGTGGTGGGCGAGGCCTGCCAGCGCCACAGCGATCTCTACCTGCGCAGCCACGGCCTCTACCTCTCCTGGCACGACCGGGACGATCTCGACGACATCTTCGCCGCGGTGGAGCAGGAGGTGGACGTCATCGTCATCTCCGACGGTGAACGGGTGCTGGGGCTCGGCGATCTCGGCATCGGCGGCATGGGGATCTGCATCGGCAAGCTGGCGCTCTACTCCGCCGCCGGCGGCATCAACCCGGCGCGCACCCTGCCGCTGTGCGTGGATGTGGGCACCAACAACCCGGAGCTGCTGGAGGATGATTCCTACCTCGGCTGGCAGGCGCCACGGGTGGACGGGGAGCCTTACTACCACTTCATGGACAAGGTGGTGGCGGCCATTCGCCGGCGCTGGCCCCAGGTGGTGTTGCAGTTCGAGGACTTCGCCGGCAAGCACGCCGCCAACCTGCTGGCCCGTTATAGAGACGAGCTGTGCATGTTCAACGACGACATCCAGGGCACGGCGGCGGTCGCCTCCGCCTGCGTGCTGGCCGGCCTGCAGCAGGCCGGCAGCACCTTGGCGACGACCCCGGTGCTGATCGTCGGCGCTGGCTCCGCGGGCTGCGGCATCGCCGCCATGCTGGCCCAGCTGGCGGGCAGCCCTGAGGGAGTACAGCTGTTCGATCAGGACGGCCTGGTCTGCCTGGACAGAGCCAACCTGACGCCGTCCCAGCGCCCCTTCGCCCGCCCGGCGGAGGAGGCCTGCGCCTCCCTGCCCGAGCTCATAACGCGGCTGCGCCCCGGGGTGCTGATCGGGGTGAGCGGCCAGGGCGGCCTCTTCACCGAGCAGGTGCTCGGCGCCATGGGGGCGGTGTGCGAGCGGCCGGTGATACTGCCGCTCTCCAACCCGACCCGCAGCGCCGAGGCGACGCCGGCGCAGGTGTGGCAGGCCACCGCCGGGCGCGCCCTGCTCGCCACCGGCAGCCCCTTCGCCCCGGTCGAGGTGGCTGGGGAGGCGCGGGTGGTCTCCCAGTGCAACAACGTCTACGTCTTCCCCGGCATCGGCCTCGGTGCCTGCGCCGTCAAGGCGCGCCGCATCAGCGATGGCATGTTGCAGGCGGCGGTGCGGGCGGTGGGGGCCTATCCGCTGGCGGAGGGGCGGCTGCTGCCTCCCATCGAGCAGGTGGGGGAGGTGGCCCGCGCCGTGGCCAGGGCGGTGGCGCTCTGCGCCCGGGACGAGGGGCTTGCCGATTTCAGCGGCGATCCCGCGCCGCTTATTGACCAGACCTGGTGGCGCCCGCACTATTGGTCCGCCTCCTGACGCTGCAAGGTTAATCGATGAAACTGCGCCACCAACTGGTCACCCTCTCCCTCGGGCTGTCACTGCTGCTGATTGTGATCCTGGGGGGCTTGCTCGCCCTCTTCATCCGCCACCTGCTGGAGAGCAACCTGCAGGAGAAGGGCAGCGATCTGGCGCGGGTGCTGGCGGCGGACACCCGGGTGGTGCAGGCCCTGCAGCAGGGCAGCGATCCCGGCCTGCGCGACTACGTGCAGGGGATCTGCAGCCGCACCGATGCCGCCTACATGGTGGTGACCGACGAACATGCCCGCCGTTTGAGCCACCCCTCCCCCGAGCTGGTCGGTGAGGTCTTTCGCGGCGAGGACATCTGGCCGGCGATCCAGGAGCGGCGCAGCTATTGCTCCAAGGATGCGGGCACGCTGGGCCCGGCCATCCGCTGCTTCTCGCCGGTGATAGGGGCGGACGGGCGCGCCATAGGCGCGGTGGCGGTGGGCTACCTGATGCAGACGGTGGAGGGCATCTATCTGGAGAGGATCGCCCTGCTCATCAGCGCCATCGGCGCCGTGCTGGGCTGCGGCCTGCTGCTGGCGTTCTGGTTGCAGCACCGGCTGCGGCGCACCCTGCTGGATCTGGAGCCGGAGACCATAGTCAACCGCTTCGCCCAGCAAGACCTGGTGCTGGAGGGCATCTCGGAGGGGATAGTGGCCCTCGATGGCAACCATCGCATCAAGATGCTCAACAGCGCGGCCTTCTACCAGTTGCGGCTGCCGGGTACCGGCCGCCATGCCCTGCTGGGGCAATCCCTGGCCGAGCTGGCCCCCAGCCTGTTGCCGGCCCTGAACCAGCAGGGCGGGGTGAACTTCACCGTGCAGGGGGAGGCGTTCGTCGGCCACTGGCAGGAGCTGAGCGGCCGCGAGCCGGGCCGCATGCTGATCTTCAGCCGACCGGATGGCACCGGCAGCCTGGGGATGCAGGTGACCCACCTGCGCCAGTATGCCGAGATGCTGCGGATCCAGACCCACGAGTTTGCCAACAAGCTGAGCAGCCTCTCCGGCCTGCTGCAGCTTGGCCACGTGGACGAGGCGGTGGAGCTGATCCAGCAGGAAAACGAGGCCTGCCAGACCATGCTGCAGGATCTGCTGCGCTCCATCGAGAACAAACCGGTGGCCGGGCTCATCCTCGGCAAGTTCAGCCGGGCGCGGGAGCTGGGGGTCGAGCTGGTGCTGGATCCCGGCTCGGCGCTCGGGGAGTACTCGGCCGAGATATCGGCGGATCTCATCACCTGCCTCGGCAACCTGCTGGACAACGGCATCCGCGCCGCCTGGGCCAACCGCCAGCAGTGCCCCCCCAGGGTGCTGCTCTCCGTCGACGACTTCGGGCGGCGGCTGGTGATCGAGGTGGAGGACAGCGGTGAGGGGGTGGACGAGGCGCTGGCGGATCACCTGTTCGACTACGGCGTCAGCCGCCAGATCGGCGATCACGGCGTAGGTCTCTTTCTGGTCAAGAAGACGGTGGCCCGCCGTGGGGGTGTGATAGAATGGCGACGCACCGCCGAGCAGACGACATTGTTCGGTATCTATTTGAATAAAAACCAATTGGTGTGAGCGATGAAGCCAATTTTCACTCTTGTTATCGAGGATGACGAGCGGATCGGCGCCATCCTGGCCGAGCTGATCTCCTCGACCCCGGGTTACTCCCTGCTGGGCCGGGCAGAGAGCCTGGCCCAGGCCGATCTCATGATGCGCGCCACCGAGCCCCAGCTGCTGGTGGTGGATATCTCCCTGCCAGATGGCTCCGGCCTGGAGTGGGTGAACCGGCTGCGCAGCCACAATCGCGAGGTCTATGTGGTCATGGTGACCGCCTCCTGCGACGTGGAAACCATACAGCAGGCCCTCAACCTGGGGGTGCAGGATTACATCATCAAGCCGCTGCGGCTGTTTCGCATCCAGCAGAGCCTGGACGAGATCCTGACCCTGCACCGGCGCCTGTGCGAGCGCGGCCTGCTGGAGCAGAGCGATCTCGACCGCCTGATGGGCAAGGGTCGCATTCAGCCGCGGGAGGTGCGCGACACCCCCAAGGGCATAGATGCCATCACCCTGCGCCAGGTGCTGGAGCTGCTGGCGGGGGAGCCGGACCAGGCCTTCTCTACCGATACGGTGGCGCTGCGCCTGTCGCTCAGCCGTACCACGGCGCGCCGTTATCTGGAGTTTCTGGAGTCCGAAGACAAGCTGGATGTGGATCTCAACTACGGCCAGCGCGGCCGCCCCGAGCGGCGTTATCACTGGCGCCGCCCCGGTTGAGGCGAGCAGGATAAACAACAAGGGAGCCTCGGCTCCCTTGTTGTTTATCTGCATCCTGCACCCTTGGTGCGGCCGGGGATCAGGCCCCTTCCAGCTGGGGCGCGCGCCGTCTCGGCTTGAACTGGGAACACATGACCCCCCCCAGGATCAGGCCGCCGCCGAGCAGGTGATAGCCGTGGATGGGCTCCCCCAGGCTGCTGACCGCGATCATGGCGGTGAACAGCGGGATCAGGTTCATGAACACCGAGGTGCGCTCAGGTCCGAGGCTGGCTAGGCCGCGCATCCAGCAGTAGGCCGCCAGCAGGGAGGAGGCCAGCCCGGCGAACAGCACCATGCTCCAGCCTTCCCGCGGCACCGCCAGCGAGTCGGCGCTGAGGGCGACCGGGATGAGCAGCAGCACCGCCAGCAGGATCTGCACATAGAGGTTGAGCCAGGGGCCGAACGGCAGCTGCCAGCGGCGGATCAGCAGGCCATAGAGCGCATAGCTGGCCGCTCCCAGCAGCATCATGCCATCCCCCGGGTTGATGCCGTTGTGCAGCAGCGCCAGGGGCTGGCCCTGACTCAGCAGCCAGAACACCCCGAACAGGGAGACGCTCATGCCCCCCAGCGCCTGCTTGCCGGGCCGCTGGCCGAAGAAGCAGGCGCCGATCAGCAGGGTGAGCAGCGGCAGCAATGAGCCGATCACCCCCATGTTGGTGGCCGAGGTGCTGTGGGCGGCGTAGTAGGCCAGGCACTGGTAGAGCACCATGCCGAGCAGGGAGAGCACCAGCAGCTTGCCGAGCCAGAGGCGGACCTCGGCGCGGCGGCGCCACAGCTGCGGCAGGCAGAAGGGGGAGAGCGCCAGGGCGGCGAGCACCCAGCGGTAGAACGAGATGGCGGCGGGATCGACGACACCGGCCGCGGCCTTGGAGACCACGGTGTTGGTGGCCCAGATCAGCACCGCCATCAGGGGGAACAGGAGGGGGGAGAAGATACGCATTAAAGACTCCTTAGCATCAGGCCATCAGTCTACTCTTGTCTTTTTGTTGGCAAGTAACGTAAAACTGACAATCTATCCCGCAGAAAGGACAACCCATGCAGCCGCGTCCCCATCAGCGCCAGGATGCCGAACTGGCCGAGCCCAATCCGCTCTACCTGCGCTATCAGCAGATCCAGGCCGACAGCGCCTGCGCCTCCCACAGCCACCCCTGGGGTCAGCTCAGCATGATAAGCCTCGGGGTGATGGAGATAGTGCTGGACGAGCAGCGGCTGCTGGCCCCGGCGGACTACCTCATCTGGGTGCCGGCCGGGCTGGAGCACGCCTCCTACAACCAGCAGGCCCTCGACTACACCTCCATCTACGTCAACGACAGCCTGGCCGCCCGGCTACCCACCGAGCCCAGGCTGCTGGAGATGACGCCGCTGATCCGGGCCATGCTGGCGGATTTCTGCGACCGGCGGCTGGGGCACATGGAGGACGAGTGGGACAGGCGTCAGGCCGAGCTGCTGGTTGAAAAACTGAGCCGGACCCGCTGCCAGGAGAGCTACCTGCCGATGAGCCAGGACAAGCTGCTGGCCCCCATGCTGGCGGCCCTGCGCAGCGATCCCTCCGATCCCCGCACCCTGGCCCAGTGGGCCGAGCAGTTGCACAGCACCGAGCGCACCCTGGCCCGGCGCTGCGTGCGCGAGCTCGGCATGAACTTCGGCCAGTGGCGGGCCCGGCTGCGGCTGCTCAAGGCGCTGGCCTGGCTCAAGGGGGAGCTGCCCATTCAGGAGATAGGCTGGCGGCTCGGCTACGGCTCCACCTCTGCCTTCATCGCCATGTTCAACCGGGAGCTGGGCTGCTCCCCCCAGCGTTATCGTCAGCAGCTGGCCCAGCCAGGGGGCTGAGCCCGGGCTGGCGGCCTGCCGGGATGAGAGCGATGGACAAAGAGAGGGCGCCCTAAGGCGCCCTTGTCGGTTGGGATGAGCACTGCCTGGCTAGAAGAAGCCGAGCGGGTTGATGTCGTGGCTCACCAGCAGGTTCTTGGTGTTCTGGTAGTGATCCAGCATCATCTTGTGGGTCTCGCGGCCTATCCCCGACTTCTTGTAACCGCCGAAGGCTGCGTGGGCCGGATAGGCGTGGTAGCAGTTGACCCAGACCCGACCGGCCTGGATGCCGCGGCCCATGCGCCAGGCCAGGTTGCTGTCCCGGGTCCACAGACCCGCCCCCAGCCCGTACTGGGTGTCGTTGGCGATGGCCAGCGCCTCCGCCTCGTCCTTGAAGGTGGTGACCCCGAGCGCCGGGCCGAAGATCTCCTCCTGGAACACCCGCATCTTGTTCTGACCGTGGAAGATGGTGGGCTGGATGTAGAAGCCCCCCTCCAGCCCGCTCACCCTGGCGGCGTTGCCGCCGATCAGCATCCTGGCCCCCTCGCCACGGCCTATCGCCATGTAGCTCAGGATCTTGTCGTACTGCTCGCGGGAGACCTGGGCCCCCACCTGGGTCGCGGTGTCGAGCGGGTTGCCCTGCACTATGGCACGGGTGCGGGCCAGCACCCGCTCCATGAAATCGTCGTAGATCTTCTCGTGCACCAGGGCGCGGGAGGGGCAGGTGCACACCTCGCCCTGATTGAAGAAGGTCATCAGCATGCCCTCTACCGCCTTGTCGATGTACTGGCTCTCGTGGCTCATCACATCGGCAAAATAGATGTTGGGGGACTTGCCGCCGAGCTCGACGGTGGAGGGGATCATCTTGTCGGCGGCGCAGCGCAGTATATGGGCCCCCACCTCAGTCGAACCGGTGAAGGCCAGCTTCTGGATACGGTCGCTGGTGGCCAGCGCCTGGCCCGCCTCGGCACCGAAGCCGTTGACCACGTTGACCACGCCGGGGGGCAGTATGTCCTTGATGAGATCCATCAGCAGCATGATGGTGACCGGGGTCTGCTCGGCGGGCTTGAGCACGCTGCAGCAACCGGCCGCCAGCACAGGTGCCAGCTTCCAGGTCGCCATCAGCAGCGGGAAGTTCCAGGGGATGATCTGGCCGACCACGCCGATGGGCTCCTTGAAGTGGTAGCTGACGGTGTTCTGATCCAGCTCGGCGGCCGAGCCCTCCTGGGCGCGGATGCAACCGGCGAAGTAGCGGAAGTGATCCACCACCAGCGGCAGATCGGCGGCCAGGGTCTCGCGCACCGCCTTGCCGTTCTCCCAGGTCTCGGCGACGGCGAGGCGCTCCAGGTTCTGCTCGATGCGATCGGCGATGCGCAGCAGCAGGTTGCTGCGTTCGGTGACGCTGGTCTTGCTCCAGCTGGCGAACGCCTTGTGGGCGGCATCCAGCGCCAGTTCGATGTCGGCGGCGTCGGAGCGGGCCACCTCGCAGAACACCTTGCCATCCACCGGCGAGATGTTCTCAAAGTAGCGGCCGGCGCGGGGGGCGACCCAGTCGCCACCGATGAAATTGTCGTAACGGGACTTGAAGCTGACCAGGGCACCTGCCTGGCCGGGGGCGGTATAAATCATCTCGACGTCCTTATGTGTGTGGTCCTGATCGGTTGTGCCTGGGCACTCCGGCTGTCATGCCTGTTCCCTGCCGCAATCACCCATCAGCCATCGCAAGGGTCATGCCAGAGGGTCTGACCAGCACGATAAAAGTTACAAAAACGTTATCAAACGGGGTGTGGCGTCGTATCTTGATTAACCAGTGAGCCCGGTGGCGGCGTCCAGCCTGTGCCGTTTCTGGACAGTGACCGCGACACTGTGCCCTTTATGAACAGGAGGCGTGATGATCGAGTTACCTCAGTTTGCCGGCCCCATCCAACGCTCCTGGCAGCGCTGCCTGCATCAGGGGCTCAGCCGCCAGCAGAGCACCGAGCTGGACTTGCTGCCCCAGGGGGAGCTGTCCGCCCGGCTGGAGGCGAGCCAGGGCCTCGTCGCCTGCTTCCAGCGTTTCGTGTTGCCGCTGTTTGCCCAGCTGCTGGCCGGGCGACCCTGCCGGCTGCTGCTGTGTGACGCCGAGGGGGCCATCCTGGCCGCCAGCGGCGACGATGGCTTCGCCCGTCACGCCGAGCGCATCTTCTTGCGCAGCGGCGCCCGCTGGGGGGAGGCGAGCAAGGGCACCAACGCCATCGGCACCGCGCTCGCCGAACAGAGCGAGGTGCAGGTGCTGGGGGCCCAGCACTTCTTCGCCCAGCACAGCTTCCTCAGCTGCAGCGCCAGCCCGCTGCTCGGGCCAGACGGTAGTCTGCTCGGGGTGCTCGACATCTCCACCGATGCGGCGCACCACGACGGCGACATGCTGGGCACGGTGCGGCTGCTGGCCATGACGCTCGAGAACGCCTTGCTGGCCCGCCAGCCGGGCTGGCTGGTGGATCTGGAGCCCCAGAGCCTCTGGTCTGCCCGGCTGCTGCTGGGGGAGGCGGGGGAACTGCTCGGCGCGAACCGGGCCGGGCGACTCTGGCTCGGCCAGTATCCCTTCGATGGGCAACAACTGCTGCGCGAGTGCCGTGGCCTGCGGCTGGCACCCGAACCCGCGCCCGTCGTGGCGCCTCGTCAGGACGCGGCATCGGTGCCGCTCAAGATGCTGGAGCGGGGCATCTCCCTGCTCGTCGAGGGGGAGACCGGCAGCGGCAAGGAGCACCTGGTGCGCATCCTGCACCGCCAGTCGAGCCGACGGGACAAGGCGCTGCTGTGCGTCAACTGCGGCGCCCTGCCGGCGGAGCTGGTGGAGGCCGAGCTGTTCGGCTACGTGGGGGGGGCCTTCAGCGGCGCACGCAGCCAGGGCAGTCAGGGCTACCTGCGCGCCGCCCACGGCGGCATCCTGATGCTGGACGAGATCGGCGAGCTGCCGCTGTCGGCCCAGACCCGCTTGCTGCGGGTGTTGCAGGAGCGAGCCGTCACCCCGGTCGGCAGCCACAGACCCGAGCCGGTGGACTTCTGGCTGGTCAGCGCCAGCCACCGGGATCTGGCCGCCATGGTGCAGGCCGGCACCTTTCGCGAGGATCTCTACTACCGCATCTGCGGCTGGCGCCAGTCACTTGCGCCGCTGCGGGCGCGACCGCTGGCCGAGCGCAGGGCCCTGATCCTGCACCTGCTGCGGGAGATGGATCCCGCGTTGCGGCTCGATGAGGCCGCCGAGCGCCAGCTGCTGGCCCACTCCCTGCCCGGCAACGTACGCCAGCTCAAGCAGGTGCTGGAGGTGGCCTGCGTGCTGGCGGAAGGGCTGGGCATCATCCTGCCCTCGCACCTGCATCTGCCCGAGGCGCAGACGCTGTCGCGAGCCCAGTGTGTGGGGGAGGCCGTCACCCTGAGGGAGCAAAACCGGCTGCGGGTGCAGCAGACCCTGGCGGCGTGCGACGGCAACGTGAGCGAGGCGGCGCGCCGGCTCGGCATCAGCCGCACCACCCTCTACCGGACGTTGCGAACGGGCGGCTGAGGGCGCTATCGCTTCCTGCCCGCCTTGTGTACTATGGGGCGCAAGACGATTTCTCTTTATTTTTCCGTAGCATGGAGTGCTCTGTGGTAAAGATATCAAGACGTTGGCCCGCGCCCTCCCACCCCGAGCATGGGTCTGATCCCGAACGGAACTCAAGCAGGGTTATCCCTGCGTCTGGGAGCGGCGGCCCCGCATGCCCCTAGGCATGTCACCGGTCCGTTAGCCCATGGCGCCCGCGGCGGCGCGTGTAATAACCTTCGGATCCGGAGCAGGTTGGAGCCGGATCGGAAGGTGTAGAGTAAGAGTCCTGTTTAGGCGTGATACATATGCTTCCTTCCTATTCTCGCGTGACCAACCTGCTGTTCTGGGTGTTGCTGGTATTGAGCCTGCTGGCGATCCTGCTGTTTGAATTCGGGCCCGATCGACGGCTGGAGATGGTGGCCAATACCGAACTGTCCGTCACCGTGCATGATGATCGCCCGCTGGGGGGCCATTCGGTCACCTCTCTGCTCCCATCACGGGAGCAACCCGCCATCGACTGCCAGTTGCGCGCCGGCTACGAATTTCCCTTCTGTGAGCTGGCATTGACCCTGGCCAAGCCCGAGCAGGGAATCGATCTCTCCCATTTCGACGGGGTGCGCATCAAGTTGCGGGTCGAGGGCGAGGGGGAGCAAGTATGGCGACTCTATCTGCGCAACTATCACCCCGCCTACTCCAAGCCCGGGGATGAGACCTCCCACAAGTTCAACGAGGTGATCTTCCGCCCCGACGATTACGGCCGTGTCCAGGACGTGCCGCTCAAGGTGTTTACCCCGGCCACCTGGTGGGTGCAGCAGTACAAGATCCCGCTCTCCCAGCAGGGGCCGGATCTGCACCACGTCTTTGCCATCGAGATCGCCTCCGGTGTCGGCATGAAGCCCGGCCACTACCGGCTGGCGCTGGAGCAGATGGAGTTTTATGGCCGCTGGGGGCGGGCTGGCTCCTTCTATCGTCCCCTGCTGCTGAGCTGGCTGGCCTACGGGCTCACGCTGTTTCTGGTGCAGCATCTGCTGATGCGGGACCGGCTGCGCAAGGCCAGGGCGGCGCGGCGGGCGGCCGAGGCGCTTAGCCAGAGCCTGAGCGAGCAGAGTCGGCGCACCGAGGAGGAGGCCCGTTACGATCCCCTGACCGGGGCCCTCAACCGGTTCGGCGGCGAGAAGCTGCTCAGCGAGCTCGGCGAGATACCGCTCTCCTTCATCTATATCGACATCGATCACTTCAAGCGGGTCAACGACAACCATGGCCACCCCATGGGAGACGAGGTGCTCAAGCACATGGTGAGCGAGGTGCTGCGCCACTGCGATAGCCTCTGCCGTCTGGTGCGCTGGGGGGGAGAGGAGTTTGTGCTGGTCTGCCTGCACCATGAGCAGGCCAAGGCGCTGGCGCTGGCCGAGCGGCTGCGGGCCGCGCTGGTCGGCTATCCGCACTGGCCAAGGGGCCTGAAGATCACCGCCTCCTTCGGGGTGGCGGAGCGGCGCGGCGATCCGCTGGAAAGCGTGCTCAAGCGGGCCGATGAGGCGCTCTATCGGGCCAAGAAGCAGGGGCGCAACCGGGTCGAGGTGGGGTAAGGGCGCGCGGTGGTGCCCTCAAATGCCCTGGCCGTGCTGGCCTCTGCGGGCAAAAACCCGCTATGCTGCGCCGCAATGAGGGCGCTCGCCGCCCGGCTCATCTGACGAGGAACATCCCCATGCCGCAACACCTTGGCGCCCTGACCCTGCTGGTGGCCGACTACGACCAGGCCATCGCCTTCTTCACCCAGGGGCTCGGCTTCGTCCTGCTGGAAGACAGCCCGCTCGACGAGCCGGGCAAGCCCGGCAAGCGCTGGGTGCGGGTCGCCCCCCGTGGCGCCTCCGGGTCGGCGCTGTTGCTGGCGCGGGCCGCCAATTCCGAGCAAGAGGCCGCCATCGGCCGGCAGGGCGGTGGCCGGGTCTTCCTGTTCCTCGAGACCGACGATTTCTGGGGCGATTACCATCGGATGCAGGCCTATGGCGTGCACTTTTGTGAACAGCCCCGCGTCGAGGCCTATGGCACCGTGGTGGTGTTCGAGGACCTCAGTGGCAACCGCTGGGACCTGCTGCAACGCGTCGCTGCCAACTGAAACTGAAAACGTTTATTATCCCGCCCGTCATAAAGTCATAAAAGTGTCACAGAAAGTTCTAATAATTGGCGCACCCATCTTCACAGAGGAGAGAGAAGGGATATGGCTAAGCGAATTCTGGTGGTCGAGGACGAGGCACCAATCCGCGAAATGCTCTGCTTCGTGCTCGAGCAAAAAGGATATGAGACGATTGAAGCGGAAGACTATGCCGATGGCTTGGCGAAGGTGCGTGAGCCCTACCCGGAACTTATCGTGCTGGACTGGATGATGCCCGGTGGCAGTGGCATCCAGTTTATCAAGCAACTCAAACAGGATGAGGTGACCCGCCAGATCCCGGTGGTGATGCTGACCGCCCGTGGCGAGGAGGAGGACAAGGTGCGCGGTCTGGAGGCGGGAGCCGACGACTACATCACCAAGCCGTTCTCCCCCAAGGAGCTGACCGCGCGCCTGCATGCCGTGATGCGTCGGGTCTCCCCCACCTCGGTGGACGAGGTGATCGAGGTGCAGGGGCTTAAGCTGGATCCGGTTTCCCATCGCGTCAGTGCCGAAGACAAGGCGCTCGACATGGGGCCGACCGAGTTCAAGCTGCTGCACTTCTTCATGACGCACCCGGAGCGGGTCTACAGCCGCGAGCAACTGCTCAACAACGTCTGGGGCACTAATGTGTATGTGGAGGACAGAACCGTGGATGTGCACATCCGTCGCCTGCGCAAGGCGATCGAAGAAACGGGACACGACAGATTGATCCAGACGGTGCGTGGAGCCGGATATCGCTTCTCAACCCGTCTCTAGGGGCTAACATGTTGCAACCTTACGCCTGGCGGCGACAGTTGTGGCGAATGGCGTTCTTCTACGCCCCCTTCGTCTTGGTAGGTTGGTTGACGAATTACCTCACCCTCTGCCTGCTGCTAGCCACTCTGCTGCACCTCGGCTGGCATTACCGCTTCCAGAAGCGGCTGTCGGACTGGCTGTGGCACGATCGCAGCCTGGTGCCCCCCAATGGCAGCGGCAGCTGGGAATACATCTTCAACGGCATCTACAAGTTGCAGCAGCGCCACCGGGCCCGGCGCCGCGAGCTGGCGGGTCTGATCCGCCGCTTTCGGGAGGGGGCCGAGGCGCTGCCCGATGCGGCCGTGGTGTTTCGCACCGATGGCAGCATCCTCTGGTGCAACCGGCTGGCGGAGCAACTGCTCGGCTTTCGCTGGCCTGAGGATGCCGGTCAGCACATCGGCAACCTGATCCGCAATCCTGCCTTCGTCGCCTACCTCGGCAAGGGGCAGTATGACGAACCCTTCGAGATGAACTCCCCGATCAACGAGGAGAAGTCGCTCGAGTTTCGCATCATGCCCTACGCCGAGGATCAGGCCATGCTGGTGGTGCGCGACGTGACCCGGTTGCGCAGTCTGGAGAAGACCCGCAAGCACTTCGTCTCCAACGTCTCCCACGAGCTGCGCACCCCGCTCACCGTGCTCAAGGGTTATCTGGAGATGACCGAGGAGCCGCCGCCCCCCGCCATGTGGGCCAAGGCGCACAGGGTGATGATGGAGCAGACCATCCGCATGGACAATCTGGTCAATCAGCTGCTCACCCTGTCGCGGATCGAGGCGGCCCCGACCGTGGATCTGTCCCATCTGGTGGACATGCCCGCCATGCTGGGGTTGCTGGAGCAGGAGGCGCGGGCGCTGTCCGGGGAGCATGCGCACCAGATAGAGTTCAGGGTGCAGCCCGGCCTGCTGGTGCGAGGGGACAGGGATCAGCTGCGCAGCGCCGTCTCCAACCTGGTCTACAACGCCATTCACTACACCCCGGCGGGTCACAAGATCAGCGTGGAGTGGCGCAAGCAGGGGGCCATGGCGCTGTTCGCGGTGCAGGACGAGGGGGAGGGGATACCGCCTGAGCATCTGGCGCGTCTCACCGAGCGCTTCTATCGGGTCGACAAGGCGCGCTCCCGCCACACCGGCGGATCCGGGCTCGGCCTCGCCATCGTCAAGCACGCGCTGAGTCATCACGATGCCCAGCTCGAGATAGAGAGCCAGGTCGGCGTCGGCAGCCGCTTCAGCTTCCTCATCCCGGCGAGGATGGTGGTGAAATAGCCTCGGCAGCAATGCGTTAGCGTCATCAAGGGGGCCTCTGCGAGGCCCCCTTCTCATCTGCCAGCATCTGCCGCCATGTCATCAAAGTGTCACATTAAATCCATAAATTTGTCATTGCCAGGTCAGATACTGGCGCCGTCTTAAGAACAGACCTTCTGTCACTTTGGAGATAGAGGCTAGGGAATGAAACTCAACAATCTGACTGATGCAGTCGGGTTGACCACCGCAAGACAGTGTTAATCGGCGCCATGTATTGGCAATAGCCTTCTGTAATTTTGGAGAGATTGGATGAAACTCAACAAACTGGCCGGTGTGATCGGATTCACCGCAGCAACCCTGTTTTCTGTCAGCACTCTGGCTGCCGGTGTGGATAAAGACCTGCCGGAATACGCCCCGACCAGCGGCATCTCGGGCAACCTGTCCTCTGTCGGCTCAGACACCCTGGCCAACATGATGACCCTGTGGGCCGAAGAATTTAAGCGCATGTACCCCAACGTCAACGTGCAGATCCAGGCCGCCGGTTCTTCTACCGCGCCGACCGCACTGACCGAGGGCGTCGCCCAGTTTGGCCCCATGAGCCGTGCCATGAAGGCCGGTGAAGAAGAGGCATTCGAGAAGCGTTACGGCTACAAGCCGACCGCCATCCGCGTCGCGGTCGATGCCCTGGCCGTGTTCGTCAACAAGGACAACCCCATCAAGGGGCTGACCATGCCGCAGATCGACGCCATCTTCTCCAGCACCCTCAAGTGCGGCGAAGCCAAGGCCGCCACCAAGTGGTCCGATCTGGGTCTGGATGGCAGCTGGTCCAGCAAGGATCTGCAGCTGTTCGGTCGCAACTCGGTATCCGGTACCTACGGTTACTTCAAGGAGCACGCCCTGTGTAACGGCGACTTCAAGAGCGGCGTGAACGAGCAGCCGGGTTCCGCCTCCGTGGTGCAGTCCGTCTCCTCCTCCCTGAACGGCATCGGCTACTCCGGCATCGGTTATGTCACCTCAGGCGTGCGCGCCGTGCCGCTCTCCAAGGATGGCAAGACCTTCATCGAGGCGACCTCTGACAACGCCATCACCGGCAAGTATCCGCTGTCGCGCTTCCTGTACGTTTACGTGAACAAGCACCCGAACAAGCCGCTCTCCCCGATGGAGCAAGAGTTTGTGAAGATGATCCTCTCCAAGGCCGGTCAGACCATAGTGGCCAAGGACGGTTACGTGCCGGTCCCCGCCAAGGTGGTCCAGGCCGACCTGAAGAAGCTGGGCCTGATGTAAGCCATCGCCTCGCCAGTACAGAACAACGAGCCCCATGCGGGCTCGTTTTTATTGGTGCCATGGGATCTTTTTGGTCGCATGTCATGGCTGCCGGCTTGCACCGGACGACGGCATTCCCGAAAATAGGGCAACTTCAAGGTAAAGGATCCCTTCATGCGCACCTCTTCTCTGTCCAAAATCGGTCTGGTGGCTCTGTGCGGTTCGCTGCTGGCCGGCTGTGCCCAGTCGCCGACCGGCCGCAGCCAGATGCTGCTCTTCTCCCCCCAGCAGATGAACCAGCTGGGGGCCGACTCCTTCGATCAGATGAAGAAGCAGGAGAAGGTGAGCAAGGATGCCAGGCTCAACGCTTATGTCTCCTGCGTGGCCAAGGCGATCACCGCCCAGGTGCCGGCCAGCTACGGCATCACCAGCTGGGAGGTGGTGGTGTTCGACTCCAAGGAGGTGAACGCCTTCGCCCTGCCTGGCGGCAAGATCGGGGTCTACAGCGGCCTGCTCAAGGTCGCCAAGAATCAGGATCAGCTCGCCACCGTCATCGGTCACGAGCTGACCCACGTGCTGGCCCAGCACTCCAACGAGCGTCTCTCCCGGGATCAGTTGACCGGCATAGGGCTGGCGGTGGCCGATGTGGCTCTGGGCAGCAGCCAGGGCGGCGGTGCCACCATGGCGGCGCTCGGACTCGGGGTCCAGGTGGGGATCACCCTGCCCTATGGCCGTGAACAGGAGAGCGAGGCCGATCGGCTTGGGCTGGATCTGATGGCCCGTGCCGGCTTCGACCCGGCCCAGGCCATTCCCCTGTGGCAGAACATGAGCGCGGCCTCCGGTGGCAAGGCGCCGCCGCAGCTGCTCTCCACCCACCCCAGTGATCAGAACCGCATCGCCGAGCTGCAAGCCCAGCAGGCCGAGGCGCAGCCCCTGTATCAGCAGGCCCGTGCCGCAGGTCTGACTCCTCAGTGCAAGGCATAAGTCTGCGCATGGCCCGCCCCGCTGACGCTGCCGCCATGACGGTGATGCAGCGGGCCAGCTGGCTGGCGGCCTATGGCAAGGTGCTCGGGGAGGCGCCGCTGACCCGGTTGGCGGTCACCGCGCACCTGCGGGTGTGGCGCCACCGGCTCGCCGAGCCCGGTCCCCATCCCATGCTGCTCTGCCTGGGGGAGCTGGTCATCGGCCTGCTCTATTGGCAGCCGGCGCGGGAGGGGGAGCTGACGACGGCCCGCATCCTGGCGTTTTACCTGCATCCCGACCATTGGTGCCGGGGCCACGGCAAGCGGCTGTGGCAGGCGGTGGCGATGCAGATGCGCCGGGAAGGCTGCGAATGCGTCAGGTTGTGGCTGCTCGATGGCAACGACATTGGGGAGCGCTTCTACCAGCGGCGCGGCTTCATCTTCGATGGCCAGGAGCGCACCCTGCAGAGCTTCGGGCAACCCTGCCTGCAGCGACAAATGTTCCGTTTGCTTTGAGCTGGCTCCCGTTTTTCGCCTCCGGTCACTTTATTTTTTTTGCGAATTAATACAATGTGCCCCTTCTGGACAGACTGAGGTGACCCGGTTCACCGGCAAGGGAGTGTGGGCATGTATTACGGCTTTGATATTGGCGGCACCAAGATCGCCTTCGCGGTCTATGACGGCGGCTTGAATCTCTGTCACGAGGAGCGCATGAGTACCCCGGGTGACGACTATCAGGGATTGCAGCAACTCATTCTCGCCAGGACCCTGGAGGCCGACGCCCGGTTTGGCACCAGAGGGGCGGTCGGCATCGGTTTTCCCGGCATCCTCAATCGCCACGATCGGAGCATAGTGGCCGCGAACCTGCCCGCCATCCATGGCCGTCATCTGGGAGCGGATCTGGCGACCCTGCTGGGTCGTACCGTCAGTGTCGACAACGACGCCAACTGCTTCCTCTGGTCCGAAGTGCAGCAAGGGGCTGCGGCCGACGCGGAGAGCGCCCTGGGGGTGACCATAGGCACCGGCATCGGCGGCGCCGTCTATCTGGCAGGCAGGCTCATCCAGGGACGCAACTGGCTGGCGGGGGAGATAGGCCATTACCCGCTGCCGGCCACCATCCTGATGAAGTATCCCGACCTGCCTCGTCCTCGCTGCGGCTGTGGCCGCCTGGTCTGTTTCGAAACCTATGCCTCCGGCACCGGCCTGGAGCGGCTCTATCATCATTTCCACGGCGAGCGGGCCAGCGGCCACCAGATCGTCGCCTGCGCCGATGCCCGCGAGCCCAGCGCCCTGGCGGCCATCGACTGCTGGCTGGAGATCATGGCCGCCGGTCTCGCCACCGCCATCTCGGTGATCGACCCCGAGGTGGTTGTGCTGGGGGGTGGCCTCAGCGGCCTGCCCGCCCTCTATGAACAGTTGCCGCAGCGCCTGCCCGGCCATCTGCTGCCCGGCGTCGCCCTGCCGGCGATCCGCCAGGCCCGTTTCGGCGGTGCCGGCGGGGTGCGCGGTGCGGCCCTGCTCAATTTATGAGATCAGACACAGGGTCTGATCTCCCCGGAATAAGGAGTCTTCATGACCCGTCTTGAAATCTGTATCGACAACCTGGAATCCCTGTTTACCGCTCAGCAGGCTGGCGCGGATCGCATCGAGCTCTGCTCTGCGCTGGGACTGGGTGGTCTCACCCCCTCCTATGGCTTCATGCAACAGGTGGCGCGCCACGCGACCATCCCGGTGTACGCCATGATCCGCCCCCGCGCCGGGGATTTCTGTTTCAGTGCCGCCGAGTTCGAGCTCATGCTGCTGGATGTGGCCGCCGCCCGCGCCGCCGGCTTGCAGGGTGTGGTGGTGGGGCTGCTGGACGAGGCCGGCAGGGTGCCCGCCGCCTTGCTCCAGCAGCTGGTCGATGCCGCCGGTCCCCTCGGCGTCACCTTCCATCGCGCCATCGATCTCAGCTCCAACTGGCGCGCCGATCTGGAGACCATAGTCGCGGCCGGCTGTGAGCGGATCCTGAGCTCTGGCCATGCGCCGACCGCCCTGGCGGGTCTGGAGACCCTGCAGGCCATGCAGCAGACGCTGGCGGGCCGCGCCAGCCTGATGCCGGGGGCCGGGGTCAATGCAGACAACGTGCGCACCATCCTCGAGTTCACCGGGGTGAGCGAGGTGCACATGTCCGGCATGGGCTGGCGCGGCGGCATGGTGCCTCACGGCGTCAACATGGGGACCTCGGACGACGGCCGGGTCAATATCACCGACGGCGCCAAGGTGGCGGCGGTGCGGGCCCTGCTGGACCGTGTCTGAGAAGAGAGTGACGCGGCGGCATGGTGCCTCTCTTTGCCAAGGTGTCAACATGGGCACCTCGGACGACGGTCGGGTCAATATCACCGACGGCGCCAAGGTGGCGGCGGTGCGGGCGCTGCTGGACGCCTGACGAGAGTGGTTAGCTCTTGAGGAGATCGCCGCCAATGGGCGGCGTTCGCCTCCGGCTGGTGTGAACTCTCTCCCACCGGCGGGGAAATCAGGGCCGGCGCCGGCAGCACCCCGGGAAAAAGTCTGATATCATCCCGTCTCTTTTACATGCCTCATTACTTGGATCTGGAGCTACATCTCAATGTCCCAATACGACTCTATCGAACAGAAGGCCAGCTATGGCATCGGCCGCAACATGGGTGATCAACTGGCGCAGCAAGCGTTCGCCGGTCTGGATATCCCGGCCCTGCAACAAGGTCTGGCAGATGCCCTGAATGGTCTGGAGTTCGCGGTCAGCCGTGACGATATCAACGATGCCTTCCAGGTCATCACCGCCCGCATGCAGGAACAGCAGGAAGCCGTTGCCAAGGCCGCTGCCGGTGAAGGCGAAGCCTTCCTGGCCGACAACGCCAAGCGCGCCGACGTCAAGGTGACCGACTCCGGTCTGCAATACGAAGTCATGGTGGAAGGCGATGGCGCCGTGCCGGTGGCCGGTCAGTCCGTGCGCGTGCACTACCACGGTACCTTCACCCACGGTGGCGTGTTCGACAGCTCAGTCGCCCGTGGCGAGCCGGCCGAATTCCCGGTGACCGGCGTCATCGCCGGTTGGGTGGAAGCGCTGCAGATGATGCCGGTAGGCTCCAAGTGGAAGCTCTACATCCCGCACGATCTGGCCTACGGTGCCCGTGGTGCCGGCTCCATCCCGCCGTACTCCGCGCTGGTATTCGAAGTGGAGCTGCTGGACATCCTGTGATCCGGCTGGCTTGATGCAAACGGCGACCCTTGGGTCGCCGTTTGTTTTTGGGGCCTCGGGGCCGGGCAATGGGCAGATGCCCGAGTTATAGTCAGGGCTTCTCCCAGGAGAGCGACCATGGCAGCCATCATCGAGGTCATCGACCTTATCAAGCACTTTCCCGGCGTCAAGGCGGTGGATGGCCTCAGCTTCGCCATTCCCGCCGGCAGTTGCTTCGGCCTGCTCGGGCCGAACGGGGCGGGCAAGACTACCACCATAGAGCTGCTGGAGGGGATCCTCACCCCGGACAGCGGCCAGATCCTGTTTCATGGCGCCCCCCGCGGCCCCGATTACCGCTCCCGTATCGGCATCCAGTTCCAGCACACGGCGCTGCAGGATTTCCTGACGGTGCACGATACCCTGCGTCTGTTTGCCAGTCTCTATCCCAATCCCCTGTCGCGGGAACTGCTCATCGAGCTGTGCGCCCTCGGCGAGTTTATCGATCGGGACAGCCGCAAGCTCTCCGGCGGCCAGCGTCAGCGCCTGCTGCTGGCGCTGGCGCTGCTCGGCGATCCCGAGCTGCTGTTTCTGGACGAACCCACCACCGGGCTGGATCCCCAGGCGCGTCATCACTTCTGGCAGCGTATCGAGGCGATCAAGGCCCAGGGCAAGACGGTGGTGCTCACCACCCACTACATGGACGAGGCGCAGCAGCTGTGCGACCGCATCGCCATCGTCGACCACGGTCACCTGCTCAGCCTGGATACGCCGGCGGCCCTGCTGGCCCGCCACTTCGACGGCGTGCTGGTGCGGCTGATGGATCACCCGGCCCTCGCCACCCTGGGCCATCCGCTGCAGCGCCATGGCGATCAGGTGGAGCTGAGCTGTCCCGACGTGGCGGCCCTGCTGCCGAGACTGCTCAGCCTGGGGGTGCCGCTGACCGGCATGCAGGTACGCTCCCCCAATCTGGAGGATCTCTTCCTCTACCTGACCGGCCACAGCCTGAGGAGTGGCTCATGAGCGGCTCGATGAAGCGCATAGGTGCACTCTTCCATGCCCGCAACCTCGAGGATCTCTTCCCGCAGCGGGTCGGCCATAGCCTGAGGAGCGGCGCATGAGCGGCTCGATGAAGCGCATAGGCGCACTCTTCCATGCCCGCAACCTCGAGTTTGTGCGGGACAGGGCGGCGTTGATCTGGAACCTGGCCTTCCCACTGCTGCTGGTGATCGGCTTCTCCCTCATCTTCTCCGGCCCCCCCAAGCCGCTGGTGCAGATCGGGGTGCTGGGGGCGCTGCCCGCCGCCTACCAGCCCCTCGGTGCCATTCCGCTGCTCAAGCTGATCCCCTATGAGGACGAGGGGAGAGGGCGGCTCAAGGTGCGCCACCATCAGCTGGATCTGCTGCTCTCGCCGGCGCAGGGTCGCTACTGGGTCAACCCGGATGCGCCCCAGGGGGCCATGGCGGAGTATTTGTTGCGCCAAGCTGTGCTCATGCCGCTGCAGAAGGAGACCCTGAGCGGCCAGGCCATCCGCTATGGCGACTGGCTGCTGCCCGGGGTGATCGGCATGAACCTGATGTTCTCCGGCCTGTTCGGGGTTGGTTTCGTCATAGTGCGCTATCGCAAGAACGGGGTGCTCAAGCGATTGCGAGCGACCCCGCTGTCGGCGGCCGAGTTCCTATGCGCGCAGCTGCTGTCGCGTGTCCTGATCACCCTGGTGGTGAGTCTGCTGGTGTTTCTGGTGGCGTACTGGCTGCTCGGCGTCCCGCTGCTTGGCTCGGGCTGGTTGCTGCTGCTGATCGCTCTGGCAGGTGGCGCCGCCATGGCTTCGCTCGGGCTGCTCATCGCTGCCCGCATCCAGAACGAAGAGCTGGCGAGCGGTTTGCTCAATCTCATCAGTCTGCCCATGATGTTCTTATCCGGCGTCTGGTTTTCGCTGGAAGGCTCTCCCCCCTGGTTGCAAGCGGTGGCGGCGCGTTTGCCGCTCAGTCAGATCATCGATGCGGCCCGCGCCGTGATGCTGGAGGGAGCCGGTTGGCAGGAGGTGGCTGGGCCATTGGCCCAGGTCGTCCTGTTCGCCCTGGTGTGTGTCACGCTGGGGGCCGCGTTGTTCAAATGGAGTGCAAAATGAAGTCAATGTGGTGGTTGCTACTGCTGGTTGCCACGCTGCCGGTGAGCGCCGGTACCCTGCGTTGCAAGAGTACCCTGCTGACCGAGGGGGATACCACGGCCGAGCTGCTGATCCGCTGCGGTCAGCCGATGCTCAGGGAGGACCTGACCCGTTACGAGGAGAACGGCTTTGGCGCCAGGATGACGGTCAAGTATGCCGAGCGCTGGACATACAACTTCGGCAAGAGCGAGTTCATGCAGTTTGTCACCGTCGAGAACGGCGTCATCACCGAGATCGAAGATGGCCCGCGCGGCGGCTGATCCCCTGGCCGCCCGGCTGCATTATCACAGAGCCAGTGCGGGCAGGGGCCAATGGTACCCCCGCCTATGGCGTCCCCTTGAGCCGGAAAGCCACAGGGCCATCGGCCCGTCCATCCCTGCCTTTCAGGGTCACGGCTCCCTGTGTTGGAGCCTGCTGACAGAAATCTGAGCTTAATGAATCTGTTATGAGGCCACTTCGTTGCCCCACCACGGTGCAGTCGCATTTTGTCGAAAAAATAATCCTCATGGAATGAATGGCCTATGACAGCAGGCTATTTGGTCGATAAGGGTCTATTTTCTATTCAAATGGTGCACCGCGAGCGGTTTAAACATTTTGTGCTGTTGCACCAGAAGTGGGCCAGGTTGCACCGATTGACAGGTTTTTAACCGGCTGGATAAGCTGCAAAAAGCAGAGAAAACCAAGGCATCTGATGAGGTTTGGGGTGCCAACTTTGAATCAAACCACAGGGAAGAGTGACATGAAGCAGATACACAAGGCAGGTATGGTGATAGTGCTGTCGCTGACGGCGGCCAATGTCTGGGCGGATGGGACCCTGGACGCAGTCAAGAAGAAGGGGTTCGTGCAGTGCGGGGTCGGCGATGGTCTGCCCGGATTCTCCAACCCGGATGCCAAGGGCACCTGGACTGGGCTGGACGTGGACGTCTGCCGCGCCGTCGCCGCCGCCGTGCTGGGGGATGCCGGCAAGGTCAAGTATGTCTCCCTCACCGCCAAGGAGCGTTTCACCGCCCTGCAATCCGGTGAGGTCGACCTGCTTTCCCGCAACACCACCTGGACCCTGACTCGTGACGGTTCGCTGGGCCTGACCTTCGCCGGCGTGAACTACTACGACGGCCAGGGCTTCCTGGTCAACAAGTCCCTCGGGGTCAAGAGCGCCAAGGAGCTGGACGGCGCCGCTGTCTGTATCCAGTCCGGTACCACCACCGAGCTCAATCTGGCGGACTACTTCCGCGCCAACGGTGGCATGAAATATACCCCTGTGGTGTTCGATACCTCGGATCAGACCGTCAAGGGATTTGAGGCGGGGCGCTGCGACGTGCTGACCTCGGATCAGTCCCAGCTCTATTCGCTCAGGATCAAGCTGTCCAAGCCGGGAGAGGCTGTGGTGCTGCCTGAGGTGATCTCCAAGGAGCCGCTGGGCCCGGCGGTGCGGCAAGGGGATGAGCAGTGGTTCAAGGTGGTGCGCTGGAGCCTCTACGCCATGCTCAATGCCGAGGAGGCGGGGGTCACCAGTGCCAACGTGGACGAGATGCTGAAATCCACCAATCCGGACATCCGCCGTCTGCTGGGGCTGGAAGAGCCCAAGGGCGCCGTGCTGGGGCTGGATGACAAGTGGGCCTACAACATCGTCAAGCAGGTCGGCAACTACGGCGAGTCGTTCGATCGCAACGTGGGGGCTGGGTCTCCGCTCAAGATCGATCGTGGCATCAACGCGCTGTGGAACAAGGGGGGCCTGATGTATGCCCCGCCCATCCGCTGAGTCGATGAACTGCCGGGGGGCCTGGCCCCCCATTTCCCTCTTGCCTTGGCCTTGCCGGAGTCATCCCTATGGCGTTACATGCACCGAACCAGAGGAAAGAACAGGGCCGCTGGTGGTATGACGCGAAGGTACGGGCTCTGATCTTCCAGTGCCTGGCCGTTGCGGCCGTGATCGCGTTTCTGTTCTACATCATCAACAATGCCCTGACCAATCTGGCCACCCGTGGCATCACCACCGGCTTCGACTTTCTGGGCAACACCGCCGGTTTCGGCATCTTGCAGAGCCTGATCCCCTACGACGAGACCTATACCTTCGGTCGCACCTTCGTGGTCGGCCTGCTCAATACCCTGCTGGTGTCGGTGCTCGGCATTCTGTTTGCCACCCTGCTCGGCTTCGTGCTCGGGGTGGCCCGGCTGTCGAGCAACTGGCTGGTGGCCAAGATTGCCACCGTCTACATCGAGACCTTTCGCAACATTCCGTTGCTGCTGCAGATCTTCTTCTGGTACTTCTCGGTGCTGCGCACCTTGCCCTCGCCGCGCCAGAGCGTAGAGCTGGGAGAACTCGCCTTCCTCAATGTGCGCGGCCTGTATATCCCCAAGCCCCTGTTCGAGGATGGCTTCGGTTATGTGCTGTGGGCGCTGCTGCTGGCGCTGTTGGTGAGCTGGGGCCTGCGTCGCTGGGCCCATCGCCGCCAGGAGCTGACTGGCAGGAGCTTCCCGGTCTGGCTCTGCTCCATAGGCCTGCTCATCCTGCTGCCCCTGCTTACCTTCCTGCTGGTGGGGAGCCCGCTCTCCTGGAGCATCCCGACCCTGCAGGGCTTCAACTTCAGGGGCGGGCTGACGGTGCTGCCCGAGCTGGCCGCTCTGCTGCTGGCGCTGACCATCTACACGGCGGCCTTCATCGCCGAGATAGTGCGCTCCGGCATCCAGGCCATCAGCAAGGGGCAGACGGAGGCCGCCTCCGCGCTGGGGCTGTCACCCACCAAGACCCTGCGGCTGGTGGTCATTCCGCAGGCGATGCGGGTCATCATACCCCCGCTCACCAGCCAGTATCTGAATCTCACCAAGAACTCTTCGCTGGCCACCGCCATCGGCTATCCGGATCTGGTCTCGGTGTTCATGGGCACCACCCTCAACCAGACCGGGCAGGCGATCGAGGTGATCGCCATGACCATGGGGGTCTATCTGCTCATCAGTATCACCACCTCGGTGCTGATGAACATCTACAACCGCAAGATGACGCTGGTGGAGCGCTAGGGAGGCAATATGTTTGTGAATGAGTTGCAAGAAGCGCTGCCGCCGCCCAGCAATCGTCGAGGGATCCTCGCCTGGATCAGGCAAAACCTGTTCCCCAACTGGTGGAACGGCCTGCTGACCCTGGGGCTGGCGTACCTGCTGTTGCCGGCTATCTGGTCCGCGCTGGATTGGGCCCTGTTCTCGGCCAGCTGGCTGGGGAGCAGCCGTGCCGATTGCGTGCAGGGAGGGGCCTGCTGGATCTTCATCGAGAGCCGGCTGGGGCAATACCTCTACGGCTTCTACCCGGTGGATCAGTACTGGCGCATCAACCTGGTGTTTGCCGGGCTGGCCGGGCTGCTGGCGTTGCTGATCTGGCCAAGGACCCCCCGCAAGGGCTGGCTGGCGATCTTTACCCTGCTGGTGTTCCCGGTCATCGCTTTCCTGCTGATCCACGGCGGAGTCGGCCTCGAGGTGGTGGAGACCAACCGCTGGGGCGGGCTGATGCTGACCCTGGTGCTGGCGGTGGTGGGCATAGCGGTGGCCCTGCCATTCGGGATCCTGCTGGCATTGGGGCGCCGCTCCCACATGCCGGTCATCTCCAGCCTGTCCACCGTCTATATCGAGTTCTGGCGGGCGGTGCCCCTGATCACTGTGCTGTTCATGGCCTCCGTCATGCTGCCACTGTTCATGACCACCGAGGTGGAGCTCGACAAGCTGTTGCGGGCCCTCATCGGCATCATATTGTTCCAGTCGGCCTATGTGGCCGAGGTGGTGCGCGGCGGCCTGCAGGCGATCCCCAAGGGGCAGTATGAGGCGGGGGATGCCCTTGGGCTTTCCTACTGGAAGGTGATGGGGCTCATCATCATGCCGCAGGCCCTCAAGATCACCATCCCCTCCCTGGTGAACACCTTCATCTCCCTGTTCAAGGACACCAGCCTGGTGCTGATCATCGGCCTGTTCGATCTGCTCGCCATCTCCAAGGTGGCGTTGGCGGATCCGGCCTGGCTGGGATTCTCCACCGAGGCCTATGTGTTCATCGCCATGATTTTCTGGATGTTCTGTTTTGGTATGTCCCGCTACTCCATCTATCTGGAGAACAAGCTCAACACGGGTCACAAGCGTTAGGAGTGATTGCAAGATGACAACAGAGATGATGGCCGCGCTCAAGGCCGCCTATCACAAACGGCATGGCGACTGTCATATGCAGCGCAATATCGCCCGACAGGGGTGGAATGGGGAAAAACGGATAATGGGAGCACAGAACCAGCGCTCACAAGAATCGGGAGTAGCTTCAACATGACAACGGACACCGTGGTTTCACTCAAAGACGTCAACAAATGGTATGGCGAGTTTCATGTGCTGCGAAACATCAACCTGCAGGTGGGCAAGGGGGAGAAGATCGTCATCTGCGGGCCATCCGGCTCGGGCAAGTCCACCATGATCCGCTGCATCAACCGGCTGGAGGAGCACCAGAGCGGCGACATCCTGGTCAGGGGCACAGTGCTCACCTCGGATCTCAAGCACATAGAGACGGTGCGCAAGGAGGTGGGGATGGTGTTCCAGCACTTCAACCTGTTTCCCCATCTGACCGTGCTGGAAAACTGCTGTCTGGCCCCCATCTGGGTCAAGCAGCTGCCCCGCAAGGAGGCCGAGGAGATCGCCATGACCTTCCTGCGCCGGGTCAGGATCCCGGAGCAGGCGCTCAAGTATCCGGGTCAGCTGTCCGGCGGGCAGCAGCAGCGGGTGGCCATCGCCCGCAGCCTCTGCATGAATCCGCAGGTCATGTTGTTTGACGAGCCGACCTCGGCGCTGGATCCCGAGATGGTGCGCGAGGTGCTGGATGTCATGGTGGAGCTGGCCCATGAGGGGATGACCATGCTCTGCGTGACCCACGAGATGGGGTTTGCCAAGCAGGTCGCGGATCGGGTGATCTTCATGGACAGAGGCCAGATCATCGAGGAGAACGTGCCGGATCAGTTCTTCGACCATCCCCAATCGGAGCGCACCAAGCTGTTCCTGTCCCAGATCCTGCAGCATTGAGCGCCGACTGCTGGGCGCGATAAAAACGCCCGCACGATCGGTGATCGGCGGGCAAAGACGTACATGGAAGCAGACTACCAACGGAAAGGAGTATGTCAGCCCGGCAACAGGGCGGTGGTGCGCAGATCGCGCACCGCCAGGTTGATCTGCCGGGCCAGGCGCAGCGCCTGATGGCAGCTCAGGGATTTCAGATCGATGATCCCGCCCTGAAACTCGAAGCGCCCCAGCGCCTCTATCATGAAGCTACCGTGATGGAAGCTCTTGATATAACGGGCAATCTGGCGTGGAGACAACTGCTTGAACACCTTCATGGCAAAACACCCTGTTGCTTGGACAGGGCACACTATGCCGCGCTCCCGTGACACTGATGTGACATTTTATAAAGGGTTGTATGAATCCTTCTTTCGGCGTTATCGCCCCCTGCGGGGCGGCGCGCCGGGCCGTGAAAAAAGGGTGCCTCGGCAGGCCGCTGCCCCGATATACTGCGGGTCATCGATGAGTTCAATGAAGGTGTCGCGAGTGGAGTGGGTGGACGTAGTGGATGCGCAGGATAGGGTGATCGGGGTCGCCGAGCGGGCCAAGGTGCGGCGGGAGAATCTGCGCCATCGTGCCAGCTATATCCTGGTGCTCGATGAGGCCGAGAGAGTGCTGGTGCAGCGCCGTACCCTCGGCAAGGATTTCTGCCCCGGCATGCTGGACGCCTGCGCCGGCGGCGTGGTGACCCATGGTGAGCAAATGGAACCCTCCGCCCGGCGCGAGCTGGCCGAGGAGCTGGGCATCCGCGAGGTGGCGTTGCAGGCGTTTGGCACCTTCTACGCCGAGGGGGAAGGCTATCGGGTCTGGGGCGGGCTGTTCAGCTGCTGCTATCAGGGGCCGCTGCAGCTGCAGGCGGAGGAGGTGAGCGAGGTGCACTGGATGAGCCTGGCCGAGATAGGGTTGCGGGCCGACGAGTTCACGCCGGATTCCCTGCTGGCCATCGCAACCTGGCAGGCGCGGCGGCACGGGTGAGGGGGGCGACGTGAGCCGCCGAGTTCACCCTGGATTCTCTGCTGGTCAACGCGGCCTGGCAGGCACGGCGGTACGGGTGAGCCGGTGTCGCCTCCTCCAGGGTTGGAGTAGACTGAGACTTCTTCCCTCCACTTAAGGACGAGACATCATGATCACTGTCGGCCAATCCCTGCCTGCGGGCGAATTCACCTTCCTGACTGCCGAGGGCAAGCAGGTGCAGGACAGCCAGGCCCTGTTTGCGGGCAAGAGAGTGGTGCTGTTCGCGGTGCCCGGCGCCTTCACCCCCACCTGCTCCAATGCCCATCTGCCCGGTTACGTGGTGCTGGCCGACCGGTTCAAGGCGCGCGGGGTCGATGCCATCTATTGCCTCTCGGTGAACGACGCCTTCGTGATGAGGGCGTGGCAGGAGACCCAGAATGCCGAAGCCATCACCATGCTGGCGGATGGCGACGGCAGCTGGACCCAGGCCCTGGGCCTTGCCAAGGAGACCGGCGCCTTCGGTGGCCTGCGGGCGCAACGCTTCGCCCTGATCGCCCAGGACGGCGTGGTGCAGCAGCTGTTCGTGGAGGCGCCGGGCAAGTTTGAGGTGTCCGATGCCGAGAGTCTGCTGGCCGCGCTCTGAACTGTTAATCATTGTTTGATTTCACCTTGAAATAGCAAGGCGGCTCGCTACACTGAGCCCACTTTTGGATGGAGCCAGGCTAGCAGCCTGGCTCTCGTGTTTGCAGTCGATGGGATAGAAGAATATGACCCTGGCTTTTGTTGCCCTGATTGCCGGACTGGCGCTGCTGGTCTGGAGTGCGGATAAATTTGTGGACGGCGCCGCCGCGACCGCCCGTTATGCCGGCATGCCACCGCTGCTGATCGGCATGGTGATCATAGGTTTTGGTACCTCGGCCCCGGAGATGGTGGTCTCCGCGCTGGCGGCGGCTCAGGGTAACCCTGGGCTGGCCCTCGGCAACGCCTATGGCTCCAACATCACCAACATCGCGCTGATCCTGGGTCTGACCGCCCTCATCAGCCCCATCGCCGTCTCCTCCCAGGTGGTACGCAAGGAGATCCCCATCCTGCTCGGCATCACCCTGCTCTCCGGTGCCCTGCTGATCGATGGCCACCTGGGTGGCACGGATGCGCTGATCCTGGGGGCCGTGTTCCTGGTGCTGATGGGTTGGTCCATCTGGGCCGGCATGACCGGCAAGGGAGATGCGCTCGATGCGGATATCGCGGACGATATCAGCAGCGAGGGCATGTCGCTCAAGCGCGCCATCGTCTGGCTCCTGGTTGGCCTGGTGCTGCTGATCGCCGCCTCCCGCCTGCTGGTGTGGGGCGCGGTGACCATAGCCCAGGCGCTTGGCATCAGCGATCTGGTGATCGGCCTGACCATAGTGGCGGTGGGCACCTCGCTGCCGGAGCTGGCCTCGTCCCTCATCGCCATTCGCAAGAAGGAGCACGATCTGGCGCTCGGCAACGTGCTCGGCTCCAACCTGTTCAACACCCTGGCCGTGGTCGGCATCGCCGCCGGCATAGCGCCGCTGGATGTGGACTCTGTGGTGCTTTCCCGTGACTGGAGCCTGATGATGGGGCTGACCCTGCTGCTGCTGATCATGTGTCTTGGCCGCAAGGGGCAGGGGCGGATCAACCGCTGGGAAGGGGGCCTGCTGCTCGCTATCTTCGTGGCCTATACCTCCTGGCTGCTGGGTAGCCAGTTCCTCTGATGCCAGAGTGACGCAGGGATAGATACGAAGAGGGGGAAGCATTTGCTTCCCCCTCTTGTTTGGTGCAATCCAGGCCGGATCAGGCCACCGCCACCAGCTTCTGCTTCTGGGCGCTGTCCAGGATCAGGATGCTCGCCTTGGGGAAGAAGTTGAAGGTGGAGGCCGAGGCCCAGGTGTAGGCCCCCATCACCCGACCGATGACCAGCTCGCCGATCGCCAGATCCGGCAGCATGATGCCGTCGCGGATCACGTCCACGCTGTCGCAGGTGGGGCCGGAGAGCACCGCATTGTGCAGTTCGCCGTGGGCATAGGGGGTGCTCACCGGGTAGGTGACGTGGTCATAGAGCTGACCGTTGTAGCTGCCGTAGAGGCCGTCATCCAGGTAGTACCAGATCTTGTCACCGCGGTGGGCCTTGCCCATCACGCTGGACACCGAGGTCATGGCCGGCGCGCTGATGAAGCGGCCCGGCTCGGCGATCTTCTGCACGGTGGCGGGTAGCTTGGCCAGCGCCGCGCGGATCGGGGCGCAGAAGCCGTCGATGTCGAACTCGCCGCCCTCATAGTCCACCGGGAAACCGCCGCCGATGTCCAGCACCCAGGGCTTGAGCCCGAGATCCCAGGCCTGCTCCATGATCTCGCGGCAGGCGTCGATGGCCTGCACGTGGCGACGGGAGTGGGGGACCTGGGAGCCGACGTGGAACGACAGCCCCATCACCTTGATCCCCTTGGCCTGGGCCAGTTGCAGCAGCGGCAGCGCCTGCTCCGGGGTGCAGCCAAACTTCTTGGAGAGATCGACCTTGGTCTCCGGGTTCGGGAAGCTGACTCGCAGCAGCAGCTTCACCTCGTCCTTGTAGGGAATGAACTTCTCCAGCTCCAGCGGGTTGTCATAGACAAACACGGTGCAGCCGAACTCCAGCGCATAGCGGATGTCGCTGTCGCGCTTGATGGGATGGGTATGAATACAGCGTCCCGGGCGAACCCCTTGGCTGCGCACCAGATCCACTTCGCCATTGGTGGCCAGATCGAAACAGGCCCCCTCTTCCTTCAAGACAGAGACCACCGCCTCATGGGGCAGGGGCTTGAGTGCATAGTGCAAGCGCACATCGGGCAGGGCGGCGGCCAGGGCCCGATACTGTTTGCGGACGGCTGCCTTGTCGAGCAGCAGCAGGGGGGAGCCAAATTGTTCAACCAGCTGACGGTAGTCTTGTGCGATCAGGGTCTCGTTCATTCTGTTTTGAAAGTCCTTAGGGGGCAGGTCTGCCCTAGCCTTGGTTTGTTGAGACGGCAGCGGCCGGCTCAGGCGAGTGGTCCGGAGGGACCCACCAGGCACAATGCATAACTCCTCGGCAAAGTGCTTAGTTATGCGCCGGATTATCGGCTTATTGCGTTTCTGTGCAAGCATTTTGATTGGATATGTTGGCAAGTTTTTCTGGTCGAGACGAAAGATGCTGTCGATATGCAACGAGGTGGCGAAGCTGTCTCGAGAATGGGTCGAATGAAACTCGGTAAGCTGTTGATAGTTAACGAACAAGTAACATTCTTCTTGATGCTGGTGCTAGCGGAAAAAAAGCGCGGCCCCGGGCGGCCGAGCGGGAGACAGCTCACAGTTTTTGGATTACCATGCCCGCTTCCTAATCCAAACTAGTTCGGATGAAGGTAGCAGGAGAGCGATGGGGGACCATCCACCGAAGAAGTGAATCTTTCAGGTACCGGGCAACCGGTGTGGACTGCTACTGGACGATACTCTGGAGAGACCCGTTAGATCGGGCGCCGAAGGAGCAAGGCACCATGACTGCATCGCAGGCAGGTGTCGGAAACTCTCAGGCAAAAGGACAGAGGGGATGGGATGGTTGTACCTGGGCTTGGCCCGCATCCGATCACCTCTGGCGATCGCGACACCTATGGGAAGATCATCCTTCTCCTCCTTAATTGTTGTTTTTTAAGGAGGATGCATGTCATCAATTCAATCGGCGTTAACCGCCATCGATAGCTTTATCTGGGGTCCGCCCCTGCTGATCCTGCTGGTCGGGACCGGTGTCTATCTCACCCTGCGTCTGGGTTTGCTTCAGGTCGTGCGCTTGCCGCTCGCCCTGCGACTGGTGTTTGGTCGCGATCAGGGCCATGGCAAGCAGGGGGATGTCTCCAGCTTCGCCGCGCTCTGCACCGCGCTATCCGCCACCATAGGCACCGGCAACATAGTCGGGGTTGCCACCGCCATCAAGCTCGGCGGCCCGGGTGCCCTGTTCTGGATGTGGATGGCGGCCCTGTTCGGCATGGCGACCAAGTACGCCGAGTGTCTGCTGGCGGTCAAGTATCGCCAGCAGGATGCCAACGGCCAGATGGCGGGTGGCCCCATGTACTATCTGGAGAAGGGGCTCGGCTCCAAGCCGCTCGCCAAGCTGTTCGCCCTGTTTGGCATAGGTGTCGCCTTCTTCGGCATCGGCACCTTCCCCCAGGTCAACGCCATCTCCGACGCCATGAGCCTCTCCTTCTCGGTGCCCCGCGAGGCGACCGCCGTGGTGCTGACGCTGATAGTGGCGCTGGTGACCCTGGGGGGCATCCAGTCCATCTCCAGCGTGTCGAGCAAGGTGGTGCCCTTCATGGCCATCTTCTACATCCTCGCCTGTGCCGGGGTGCTGGTGAACAATGCCGGCGCCCTGCCGGAGGCGGTGATGTTGGTCATCAACAGCGCCTTCACCGGCCATGCCGCCACCGGCGGCTTCGTCGGGGCCGGCATCATGCTGGCGATCCAGTCCGGGGTGGCGCGCGGTGTCTTCTCCAACGAATCCGGCCTCGGCTCTGCCCCCATAGCGGCGGCGGCGGCCAAGACGGATTCCTGCGTGGAGCAGGGGCTGGTCTCCATGACCGGCACCTTCATCGACACCCTCATCATCTGCACCATGACCGGCCTGACCCTGGTGGTCACCGGCGTCTGGAGCGGGGACCTTAGCGGTGCCGCCATGACCAGCGCCGCCTTCGCCCAGGGACTGGATGCGCAGATAGGCCAGTATCTGGTGAGCATAGGGCTGCTGTTCTTCGCCTTCACCACCATTCTCGGCTGGAACTACTACGGCGAGCGCTGCACCGAGTACCTGTTCGGGGTCAAGGCCATCAAGCCCTACCGCCTCATCTATCTGGTGCTGGTGGCGAGTGGCGCCTTCCTCCATCTGGACATGATTTGGCTGCTGGCCGACATCGTCAACGGCCTGATGGCGGTGCCGAACCTGATCGGCCTCATCGGCCTGCGCCACGTGGTGATCGCCGAGACCCGCGCCTACTTCAGCCGGGATCTGGATGTGGAATCCGAGCCCCAGACGGCCTGATTCTCTGTTGGTGCACCATGCTGACAGCCGAGACCCTGGTCTATTGCTTCAGCCGGAACCAGGATACCGAGTCGGAGCCCGAGCCGCAGACGGCCTGAGCCTGTCTTTGCTCCGTGCAGGAAATGACAAAGCCACGACCCCGGTCGTGGCTTTTTCGTTGGCGTCCTAGTGGTTAGCTCTCCTGCCCGTTGGAGAAGGGCGGGGGCCTAGCCGCCGATCAGCAGCACCTGCAGCCGCCGCCGGACCTGCGCCACCAGCTCCTCGGGACTGCCCTGCCAACCGATCTGCTGTGCCAGCGTGGTGGAGGTGCCGGGCAGGAAGCGCAGCTCTCCGCCCGCCAGCTCATAGAAGCGGCTCGCCATCCGGGTTCCCTCGTCCAGATCCCCCGCCACCAGCAGCATGGCCTGGGCCAACACGGCGCCGCCGTGATCCTGGGCCGGCGCCAGCCAGCGCTGGGCGGTGCCGGTGATCTTGCGACCCCCGATCACCAGATTGTACTGACCGTCGCAAAACGAACCGGGCACGAAGTCGTAGCCCCCCTGCAGGCCATAGTCCGCCAGCAGGGCCAGCAGCGGCGCCCCCAGCAGTTGGTAGTAGTGGCCAAGATCCGTGGTGGTGCGCGGCAGCAACAGGGAGAGGTTGAGGATGCCGGCGCCGTGGGGCACGGCAGTGCCGCCGCTGTCGCGCACATAGACGGGCCAGCCCTCGGCGGCGAGTTGCTCACAGGCGCTTTGATAGTGGGGCAGCCGCATGTCCTTGCGGGTGACGATGAGGCACTGGGGCGCCTGCCAGAGGTGGGCACCGGCCTGACCGTGGCGGGCGCAGTCGCGCAGCCACTGCTGCTCCTGGGCCAGCACGAGATCGGGGGGCTGGGGAGTGGATGGCGTATCAGGTGTCGGGCTGAGCAGGGAGTAGGGCATGGCGGCCTCCGGCGGCAGTGGTGCCAGCACAGTACCCGCGAGGAGGGGCAAGGTAAAGCCCCGCACGGCGGGGCTTCAAGGGGAGGAGGTCTGACCCGATCAGCGGCTGGTGTTGGCGCGAATGGGCAGCAGCAGGTTCATGATGATGGCGGTCAGGCCGCCGGTGGCGACGCCGTAGGAGAGCACGCTTCGGGCCAGCTCCGGCAGGTGCTGCAGCACCTCGGGCACCTGCGCCACCCCCAGCCCCATGGCGATCGACACCGCCAGTATCATCAGGGCGCGGCGGTCCAGCTCCTCGCGGGAGATGATGCGCACCCCGGCGGCGGCTATGGTGCCGAACATGACGATGGTGGCGCCACCCAGCACGGGCTCGGGGATCTGCTGTACCAGGCTGGCCACCGCCGGGAACAGGCCGAGCAGGGCCAGCATGGCGGCGATGAAGAGGCCGACGTGACGGCTGGCCACCCCGGTCAGCTGGATGACACCGTTGTTCTGGGCGAAGGTGGACATGGGGAAGGTGGAGAAGACCGCCGCCAGCATGGAGTTGGCCCCATCGGCCAGCACGCCGCCCTTGATCCGCGCCATGTAGACGGGGCCGTCCAGCGGCTCGCCGGAGATGTCGGAGGTGGCGGTCATGTCGCCTATGGCCTCCAGCGCCGTCACCACGAAGATGATGGCCAGCGGCACGAACAGCTGCCAGTCGAAGCCGAGGCCATAGTGCAGGGGGATGGGCACCATCACCAATGGGCCCTCGAAGGTCGGCGCGCTCACCTTGCCCAGCAGCAAGGCCGCCCCATAACCCACCAACATGGCGATCATGATGGCGGAGAGGCGCAGCCAGGGATTGCGACTGCGTTGCAGCAAGACGATGAGGCCGAGCACCAGCAGGGAGAGGAAGAGGTTGCTGTGGCTGGCGAAGCTGCCGTCGGCCAGGGCGCCATAGCCGCCGCCCATGCTGATGAGGCCCACCTTGATCAGAGTCAGACCGATGAGCAGCACCACTATGCCGGTCACCAGCGGGGTGATCACCCGCTTGACCAGATGCAGGAAGCGGCTCATCACCACTATGGTGAGGGCGGCCGCCAGCATGGTGCCAAACAGGGTGCCCAGCAGATCCTCGGTGGGCATGGCGGCCTGCTTGAGGGCGAGGCCTGAGGCGATGATGGGGCCGAGGAAGTTGAAGCTGGTGCCCTGCACCGACAGCAGTCCGGAGCCGAGCGGGCCGAAGCGGCGGGTCTGGATGAAGGAGGCGATGCCGGACATGACCAGCGACATGGAGACGATATAGCGGGTGTCGGCGGCGGGGAGGCCGAGGGCATTGGCGATGATGAGGGGCGGGGTGATGATGGCGACAAACATGGCGAGCATATGCTGCAGGGCGGCGAACAGGGTCTGGGGCAGGGGGGGAATATCGTCGATGCCGTAGACCAGTTCGCTGTGGGCTCGCCTGGGGGGATGTGCCTCTAGGGGGGCGCGCGTGGCGGCTGCCTGTTCCATAAATACCTCAAAAAATGGTGGGGAGGGGGATAAAATTGGGCGCTATTGTAGTGGCTGAGATGGGGCTGACCAGCGCTAATTGAGCGGGATCGGGTTTATTTCTGGATGGGTTGAAACGTTTGCGCGCGGCGATTATGATCCGCCGGTTTGTGTGACGGTGCTCGCCCTCAAATGGTCACTGTCGCATAGGGTTTTGAGGCTGTACGGCGTAGAATGAGCCCTCGTCTGTAACGTGGAGACTCTGGATGCTGAAGCTGTCGGAGTTTTGGAGTGCCAGAGAACACTCCGATGATTTTACCCTGACCCGCATGGGTTTCATGACGGTACGTCTGCGGCTGCTGACCTGTGTGCTGATGCTGGGTCTTCCCGCCTGGACGCTGGTGGATTGGCTGACCCTGGCCCCTGCCCAGTTCGACGAGTTGTTCAAGGCCCGCATCTTCTGCTTGCTGGCCCTCTCTCCGCTCATCCCCTTCTCCTATCTCATTCACTTCAAGCGCGAGCGGATGAAGCTGGCCTTAGGCTATCTGATGGCGGTGATGATGCTGTTTGCCCTCATCTGCCTGCACAGCTTCGGGCCGGATCAGGAGCTGCAGGCGGGCTACATGGCCTTCCCCTATCTGCTGATCAGCCTGTTTGCCATCTTCCCCATACCGCTCTCCCTCGGCCTGCAACTGGCGGGCGGCATCCTGGTCACCATGTTGCTGGGTAACTGGTGGCTGACCGAGCAGCCGCTGTGGAGCCTGCAGACCCTCAACCAGATCTGGCTGCTGGCGCTGTTCACGGTGGCGAGCGCCTGGGTGCAGTGCGGCCAGCTCAACATGCTGCTGCAGCTCTATCGGGAGTCCACCACGGACGAGCTGACCGGCATGATGAACCGCCGCCTGTTGATGAAGAGGATAGAGAAGGCCAGGGCCACCATGATCCACAAGCAGGCCCCCTTTGCGGTGTTGCTGCTGGATCTGGACAGATTCAAGCGCATCAATGACACCTTCGGCCACCTGGCGGGGGATGCGGTGCTCAGGGAAGTAGCGGCCACCCTGGCGGAGCAGCTGGAACCCGGCATGGTGCTCGGTCGTTACGGGGGTGAGGAGTTCGCCATCCTGCTGCCCGGTTGCGGCGAGCTGGCCAAGGCGAAGCGGATAGCGGAGCGGCTGAGGATAGCGGTGGAGGCGCGGCTGGTGAAGAGCCCGATCTCGGACGAATTGCTGGAGGTGACGGTGAGCATAGGGCTGACGCTGGCCCGCTCCGGGGAGAGCATCGAAGAGCTGCTCAACCGGGCCGACGAGTGTCTCTATCTGGCCAAGATGGCGGGGCGCAACTGCGTGATCGGCGAAAAACCCGTTCTGCCCAGCCCGGTCAACACGGATGCCGCCTGAGGGCGGCATCCCGATCCACAACGCCTGCGCCTAGTTCAGCCGGTACTTGCCGGACAGCTGCTGGGCCAGCAGCTTGAACATGTTGAACACCGCCATGGTCTTGCCGGTCGGGGTGCCATCCTCGGCCAGGAAGAATTCCCCCTTGAACACCAGGATCTCCCCCTTCTGCTCCACCGCGTCGGCGCGCATGCCGTGGATGAAGTCTTCGTGACTCTTGATGATGCCGTTGGCCATCTCCAGCAGGGCAGTCTCGGTGATCAGCTCTTTCTCTGGTTGCATGCTCGTCTCCTTAAACGACTACTGACAGGACACGGGCGCGCCCTGTCGCTGATTGAAGAGGGCGCTAGCATACTGCAAAGGGGGATTTTCTGTCATTGATATGACCCCGTTTTTTAGCCCATCACCAGGTTTTTGAGCCAGTGGCGCTGGCGGATCCTGCGCTGCACCAGCAGCACCTTGCACAGCTCCTCCAGCAGCACCACCGCCACCACCCAGGAGAGGGGCCAGCCCAGCAGGCTGACCGCCGCCCAGGCGCAGGGCAGGCCGATGCACCACATGGCGATGATGTCGATGAAGATGCTGTAGTTCACGTCCCCGCCGGAGCGCAGCACCCCTATGATGCCCACCATGTTGAACACCTTGAGCAGCATGCCGAGGCACATGATGGCGAGCACCTGGCCCGCCTCCCCCATCAGCTCAGCCGGCAGGTTGCCGACCCACTGCAGCAGGTTGGTCTGCAGCAGCCAGACCGCTATCCCCACCAGCAGGGCGCCGACGGGGGCGAGCAGCAGGAACAGCTGGGAGTGTTGCCAGGCGGCCTCGTACTCCTCGGCCCCGAGCCGGTGGCCGAGCAGGGTGGAGCAGGCCACCGCCAGCCCGAAGAACAGCGAGATGAGGATGCTCTCCAGGGTGCCGAGGGTGGTCATGATGGCCAGGGAGTCGGTGCCGAGGTGGGCGTAGAGGAAGCCATAGAGCAGCATGCCGAAGGCCCAGAGTCCGTCATGGAACAGCAGCGGCAGGGCGATCAGGGTGAAGCGCACCACCTCCTTGCGCCGAAAGGCGTCCCACCAGTCCTGTCTGCGTGGCACGAGACGCGGCTCCTGCCGCCACACATAGATCAGCAGCAGCACGGTCTGCAGCAGACGGGAGAGCGTGGTGCCCCAGGCCGAGCCCGCCACCCCCATGGCCTCGAAGCCGAAGTTACCGAAGATGAGGGCATAGTTGAGGATGACGTTGGTGATGATGGCGATGATACCGATCCGGGTCGGCGCCGCCGCGTTGCCCACCGAGCGCAGGGCCGCCTCCAGCGGCACGACGATGGCGGTGCAGAGGATGGTGGCGCCGGTGATCATCAGGAACTCGTCGGCCAGCAGGCGCAATGCGGGATCCTGGCTGGCAAAGCCGAGCACGCTGCCCGGCGAGAGCACATAGATGAGCGCAAACGGCAGGCTCACCAGCAGGGCACCCACCAGCGCCAGCGCCAGGGAGCGGCGCACCCCGCCCAGCTCGCCGCGGCCGTAATACTGTGCCGCCAACACCGAGACCCCGCCAGAGAGGCCCGCTATCACCAGCAGATTGAAGAAGAAGACCCGGTTGCCCAAGCCGACCGCCGCCACAGCCGTGGTACCAAGCTGGCTCACCATCATGATATCGATGAGACCCAGCAGGGAGAACATCATGGATTGCAGCGAAACCGGCAGGGCCAGCCGCCACAGTCGCGTCATGAACTCGCGATCGGTGGTTTGTTTTAAAATCGCTTGCCAATAATTCATTTATATTAACCGGGTGTGTAAAAGATGACACTTGTCAGGGATATGATAGGGGCTGACCGGGGTGGGGCCACTGTGAGTGACTCTCGGTTTTCTTGTGCAAAACTATCTTGTTGAGGTGTTATGGGCTTTGCTAGCGAGTGCCTGGAGATCGCCCCGAGCTGCGAGGAGCGGATGCTGGGACGGGAGGGTCTGCCCCTGCTCGGTGAGGCAGGCATCTTCCTGACCGGTCTCTCCCACCTGCGGGATCACTACCTCATCCGCCGCAACAGACCCGAGTTCCACATCCTGATGGTGAGCCACGACGAGGGGGGCGTGCTGCTGACCGGGGCGACCGAACAGCCCATTCCCGCGGGCGCGCTGGTGTTCCTGCCGGCGGCCGTGCCGGGCGGGTTGCGGCTTGTCGGCGAGTGCTGGCAGACCAGCTGGATCCTGCTCGACGACATACCGCGCTGGCGCCACCTGCACCGGCTCGGCCACCGCATCTGGCAAGGGGAGGAGGGGGAGCAGCTCTACCATCTGCTCAGCCTGATGCAGGGGGAGGGGGTCCGCTCCCCGCTGCAGCCGCAGCTGCTCAGCCCGCTGCAGCCGCAGCTGCTCAGCCTGCTGCTGGCCCTGCTGGACAGAACCCTGCAGGGGGAGGTGCGCGGCACCCCGGAGCTGAGGTTGCAGGCGCTGTTTCGGCGGGTGGAGGCACGCCTCGACGAGCCCTGGAGCGTGGCGCTGCTCGCCGGCCAGATGGCCTGCTCTGTACCCCATCTGCACCGCCTCTGCCGGCAGCTGTTCGGCATGGGCCCCATGGCCTGGCTCACCCGGTTGCGGATGAACAAGGCGCGTCAGCTGCTGCTCTATACCAACTGGCCGCTCGGCGAGCTCGCTGGCCGGGTCGGTTACAGTGACGGTGCCAACTTTGCCAACCGTTTTCGCCGCCTGACGGGGCAGACCCCGGGGGCCTTTCGTCGACTGGGTCGCAAACCTGTCGCCACGGATGCGCAAACTCTTTGAAATTGTTGGCCCAAGCCCATAGGATCGGCGGGCCACACAGTCAAGGTACAGATCCATGTTTGAAGATAATAATCAGAAACGTCCTCTCTACATTCCCTACGCCGGCCCGGCCCTGCTGGAGACGCCGCTGCTCAACAAGGGCAGCGCCTTCACCAGCGAGGAGCGCAGCAGCTTCAACCTGGAAGGCCTGCTGCCCCAGAACATCGAGACCATCGAAGAGCAGACCGTGCGGGCCTATCGCCAGTTCATGGCGTTTGGCAACGACATGGACAAGCACATCTACCTGCGCAACATCCAGGATACCAACGAGACCCTGTTCTATCGCCTGCTGACCAACCATCTGACCGAGATGCTGCCGGTCATCTACACCCCGACCGTGGGCAAGGCGTGCGAGGAGTTCTCCAACATCTACCGCCGTGCCCGCGGCCTGTTCATCTCCTATCCGGACAAGGACAGGATCGATGACATGCTGCAGAACGCCACCAAGCAGAACGTCAAGGTGATAGTGGTCACCGACGGCGAGCGGATCCTGGGTCTCGGCGATCAGGGCATCGGCGGCATGGGCATTCCCATCGGCAAGCTGTCGCTCTACACCGCCTGTGGCGGCATCTCCCCGGCCTATTGCCTGCCGGTGGTGCTGGATGTGGGCACCAACAACCAGCAGCTGCTCAACGATCCCTTCTACATGGGCTGGCGCAATCCGCGCATCTCGGGGGAGGAGTATGACGAGTTCGTCGATGCCTTCATCCAGGCGGTCAAGCGCCGCTGGCCCGAGATCCTGCTGCAGTTCGAGGATTTCGCCCAGGGCAATGCCACCCCGCTGCTCAATCGTTACAAGGATGAGCTGTGCTGCTTCAACGACGACATCCAGGGTACGGCCGCGGTGACGCTGGGCAGCCTGATCGCGGCCTGCAAGGCCTCCGGTGCCAAGCTCTCCGAGAAGCGGGTCGCCTTCCTCGGCGCCGGCAGCGCCGGTTGCGGCATCGCCGAGCAGATAGTGGCGCAGATGAAGGCCGAAGGGCTGAATGATGCCGAGGCGCGGGGCCGGGTGTTCATGGTCGACCGCTTCGGCCTCATCACCGACAAGATCCCGAACCAGCTGCCGTTCCAGCGCCGTCTCTCCCAGCCGGTGGAGCGGATCAAAGAGTGGCCGGTGGGGGACAACATCTCCCTGCTGGAGGTGATGGAGCACGGTCGGCCGGATATCCTGATCGGCGTCTCCGGTCAGCCGGGTCTGTTCACCGAAGAGGTGGTCAAGACCATGCACAAGCATTGCACCCGCCCCATCATCTTCCCGCTCTCCAACCCCACCTCCCGGGTGGAGGCCACCCCGGCGGACCTCATCCGCTGGACCGATGGCCAGGTGCTGGTGGCGACCGGCAGCCCGTTCGCGCCGGTGGAGCACAAGGGCAAGCGCTACGTCATCGCCCAGTGCAACAACTCCTTCATCTTCCCGGGGATCGGGCTCGGCGTCATCGCCTCCGGTGCCACCCGGGTGACCGATGCCATGCTGATGTCGGCCAGCCGTGCCCTGGCGGAGTGTTCACCGCTGGTGAAGGGGGAGGATGGCTCCTTGCTGCCGGATCTGGCGGATATCCACCAGGTGTCCCGCTACATCGCCAAGATGGTGGCCAAGACCGCCATGTTGCAGGGCAAGGCGGTGCAGACTCCGGATGAGGTGATCGATCAGGCCATAGAGGCGAACTTCTGGCGGCCGGAATACCGGCGCTATCGCCGCACCTCGTTCTGATCGGGGTCAATGGCACAGATGCAAAAAGGGATGCGGCAGCATCCCTTTTTTTGTGCACGGCATGAGTGCCGGTTGCTACTGTGCCGGTTGCTCGGCAGCCGGCTCGAGGGCGGGCTCAGTCGCTGGCTCAGAGGTGGCGGGCATGGCGGCGTCGGCATCCTGCACGCCGGTGACCCGGATCTCGACCCGGCGATCCGGGGCGAGGCAGTCGATGAGTGCGGCCCTGGGCTTGACCTCGTCACACTGGTTGCCGGTCACCGGGTTGCTCTCGCCATTGCCCTGAATGCTGACCTTGTCGGCCGGCAGGCCCTTGCCGATCAGGAAGTTGGCTACTGTGCTTGCGCGGGCTTCCGACAGCGCCTGGTTGTTGGCATCCGAGCCGATGCGGTCGGTGTAGCCCATCACCACGGCGCTGCCATTCTTGGGCTGGATGTCGACTATCTGCTGATAGAGCGACTCCAGCGCCTGCATCCCCTCAGGTTTCAGCTCCGCCTTGCCGAAGGCAAACAGCACGTCCGAGCTCAGGTTGAAGGTCTGATCCACGGGGGCCGGAGCCGGGGGCGGCGCCACTATGGGGGCGGCGACCACGGCCGCGGCCACGGTGCGGTTGGGGTGCAGCACCAGCTCCAAGGTGGCGGTGCTGATGTCGCTGACCCAGCGCTGGGTGCCGCTGCCCACCTTGTCGTTGTCCGAGTCATCACCCACCCGCACCATATAGCGATAGCGGGCCTGGATGTCGATCCAGTCGGTCAGCCTGGCGGTCATGCCAAGCCCGGCCAGCGGCGCCAGGTTCTCTTCGTTGCCGTTGATGGATTTGACGCTGTAGAGGTAGCCACCACCCTCGGCAAACACCGAGAAGATGTCATTCAATGGCAGCCGGCCCAGGATCGACAGGGTTGCCCCCTGATTGCTGAACTCGTGGCCATTGATGTCCCATTCGCCGCCGGACAGATAGCCCAGTTCGGCGCCCAGGTTTTCGGTGAAGTTATAGCCAGCGAAGACGTTGTAGGCGGTGTCATCGTCGCTGACATCCTGACTAAAGTCATCGATATCATGTGCCCATGCCCAGCCCGCCCCTGCCCCTATATACCAGTCGTGAACGGGGGCCGCCTGCGCCGCCGTGGTCGCCAATGCCAATGCAATCCATACCGGTTTCAGTCTTATGTTCATCGCGTATCCTCGTCGATGTTGGGTGTTATAGGGCTCCCAGCCCTTGTTATGCATAACCACCATTATGTATAGGCGATATAAGAGGTTTAACCACTTAAGTGGCGCATCCATATAGAAATTCTGTGAGACAACCGGCAGCTATTGTGATCCGGCCAGGGGGGCGGGCGGCAATATTTTGGCATAAAAAAAGGGGCCGTGCGGCCCCTTCTTTTCGTGCAAGCATGCAGCTTATTGCTGGACTTCCTGCACCCCGGTGACGCGCACTTCGACGCGACGATCCGGAGCCAGGCAGGAGATCAGCTCGTTCTTGCCCTTGACGCCATCGCACTGGGTGCCGGTGACCGGGTTGGCTTCGCCATGACCTTCGATGGCCACCTTGCCTGCCGGCAGGCCCTTGCCGACCAGGAAGTCGGCCACGGTACGGGCGCGTGCTTCGGACAGCTTCTGGTTGTAGGCATCGGAGCCGATGCGGTCGGTGTAACCCACCACCACGGCGCTGCCATCTTTCGGCTGAACGTCAACGATCTGCTGATACAGAGTATTGAGTGCGGCGGTCCCTTCCGGCTTCAGGGTGGATTTGCCGAAGGCAAACAGCACGTCTGAGCTCAGGGAGAAGTTCTTGTCGACCACGACGGGAGCCGGCTCGGCGACCACGGGGGCCACTACGGGAGCGACATAGGTGGTGCGGTTCGGGTGCATCACCAGTTCCAGGGTCGCGACGCTCATGTCGGTTTCCCAGGTCTTCTGCTCGTCACCCAGGCTCCACATGTAGCGGTAACGGGCCTGCACATCGATGAGATCGGAGAGCTTGGCGGTCAGACCCAGGCCGGCGAGGGGGGCCGTGCCGTTGTCGCTCTCACCATTGCCGTTGACGTGGTTGAAGTAGGCACCGCCTTCGGCAAACACGGAGAAGATGTCGCTCAGCGGCAGGCGGGCGATACCGGACAGAGTCGCACCCTGGGTCTTGAAGTCGACGCCATCGACGCCACCCTTGCCGGCGTAGAGATAACCCAGCTCAGCGGCAAAGTTCTCGTTGAAGTTGTAGCCACCAAACAGGGACAGCGCGGTGGCGTCCTTGTCGGCATCCTGGCCGAAGGAGTCAAGGTCATGGCCATATGCCCAACCGGCACCCATACCTGTGTACCAGTCGTCTGCCGCCTGGGCGGTGGAAGTTCCCATGGCTGCAATAGCCAGAGCAATCAGGGTTGGTGCCATTTTCATTTTCATCATTTTATCCTCGTTGAGTTGCCGTGCTATGGGCGTACTGCGCACTCTTCTGTTATACCGACCGCAGATGACAATTCATGCTGCGACGTCGTGAGCCGATCACGGGCGGCTTGAATAAAAAATGGATGGTAACCTGGATTCTCATGAAGCTAATTCTCCATGGACAACTAACCGGGCAATAAGCACTTTTAATAGTTCATCCAATGTCTTACAAGCGAGGCTACTGTATTCTTTTGACCCACATTGATCAAGTTTCTGTACAAACATCCAGCGAGGGACTAGCGGTGAGGAGGGGGAGACGGCAAGGGGGCAGGAGAGGGAGATCGTTGCCGTGACGCAGATCGCAGGCAAGCAAAAGGGGATGCCGTGGCATCCCCTTTTCGCATTATCTGAGCGGAGTCAGATTACTGCTGAACTTCCTGAACGCCGGAGATGCGAACTTCTACGCGACGGTCCGGGGCCAGGCAGGAGATCAGCTCAGCCTTGGCCTTGACGCCGTTACACTTGGTACCGGTGACAGGGTTGGCTTCGCCACGACCTTCGATACCGACTTTGCTGGCAGCCATACCCTTGCTGACCAGGAAGTTGGCAACGGTGCGGGCACGAGCTTCGGACAGCTTCTGGTTGTAAGCGTCAGAACCGATGCGGTCGGTGTAACCAACGACTACGGCGTTGCCGTCTTTCGGTTGGAACTCAACGATCTGCTGGTACAGAGCGTTCAGAGCGTCAACACCTTCGGCCTTCAGGCTGTCTTTGCCAAAGGCAAACAGCACGTCGGAGTTCAGGGCGAAGTTCTTCTCAACGATCTGCGGAGCAGGAGCGGCTTCTTCAACAACAGGAGCGGCAACCGGTGCTACGTAGGAAGTACGGAACGGGTGGTAAACGGCTTCCAGGGTAGCCACGCTCTGGTTGGACTTGTACTGCTCGCCAGTGGCGGTAGTCAGGTCAGCCACGTCCCACATGTAACGGTAACGAGCTTGCAGATCCAGAGCGTCGTTAACCTTGTAGGTCACACCGGCGCCAGCCAGCGGGGATACTTTGGTATCGCTGGTGCCCATACCGTCGGTGTGGCCCCAGTAGGCGCCAGCTTCACCGAACAGGGAGAAGTCGTTACCCAGCGGCAGACGAGCGATACCGGACAGGGTGGCACCCTGGCTCTCGTAACGGTTGCCATCGGTGTTACCACGGCCGGTGTACTGGTAGCCCAGCTCGGAACCGAAGTATTCGTTGAAGTTGTAACCTACGAAGGCATTTGCAGCAGCTGCGTCTTCTTCACCGGCGGTAACGCCTTCGATCTTGTTCAGACCGTTGAAGTGAGTAGCACCGACACCGGCACCGAAGTAGATGTCGTCAGCGGCGTGTGCAGCAGTTGCGCCCATGGTAGCCATAGCGATGGCGATCAGGGAAGGAGCCATTTTCATCATAAAAAAATCCTCGTTGAGATGGCACGTAGTCCACGTGCTTCGCATTTTTTAATTTATGTAAGCTGCTGGCTCTGCCGGGCAACAATGGTTGCACCGAGCAGGGATCCTAGATCCATCCAGGAGGCACGTATCTGGGTGCACAGGTGAACGGGTTGCATTGTCGACAATGCTTCCCCCTTCACGAACAGCCGATGTCATTCCGATGACGTGGCGCACTTTATGCTCATTTCAAAACATGATCAAGCTCACAGATAATCGATAAGGCAATTTGTGTCGTGTGAGTAACTGGCTGTTTATCCGAATTTATTAGTGATCCAAGTAGGCGCGGTGCAGCTTTTTTTCAAGCTTCATATAGGCCTCAACCCAGGCCGGCCGTGCCGTGGCTCCAGACTCCCGCGTGGAAAATACCGCCAGGTAATCGGCCTCGGTTGCTTCGCACAGCAAGGGGGTGAAGCTGAGGAGAAAATGGCGGGCGAGATAGGGGTCGAGGGGCCAGATATTGAGGATGGCCCGCGCCACGGGCTGAACTGCTGCTGAACAAATGAAATTTCGATGTCCGGCCTCCAGCCACAGCGCCATCTCGCACAGACCCTGTTCGGGCACCAGGCCGCCATCTCCTTGCGTCACGGCAAGCTTCATATGGTTACCATTGCCGAGCAGCAGGGTGCCATCCTCCTGCAAGACGCCGTCGTGGCCGCGCAGGGGCTGCGTGCCGGGCTGCTCGAGGTAAAGGCTGCACCGGTCGGAGAGGGCCGCCAGCACTGACGCGGCCTCGCTTTGCAGGGCGGCTGGCAACCAGAACGCCTCGGCTCGGGTTTGCTGGCCCTGAAGGAGCTGTCGAGCGAGGGTCGCGGGGTCCGAATCGGGATGAAGACGGGAGATGATGCCTGGAAATGCCATGCTGATTACTCTTTAAGGGATAACCGGCGGATTATACGAGTTATGGCCGTGGCAACAATAAGGTTTCTTTTCGAGACTGTTTACCTGAGGCTGCTCTGCGATTACCATCCCCGATGTTTGTTAGGGTTGTCGTCGAAAGACGCTTATTAAAGATAGAGGCTCGACCATAACGAGTCCGTTCAAAACTGATACACTTGACTACGAGTCGTCGCGAAAAATACAGGTGGAGTGAATCCGCCGAACGGAGTATGGAACACCATGAATTCAAATATCGTAACTGTTGGCAAGAAGATCCGTCAGATCCGCGAAGCGGTTGGCCTGAGCCGTCCCAAGTTTGCCGATCTGCTGGGTGTCCCCCCGACTACCCTGAAGAACTATGAACTGGGTTATCGTGAAGTCGGAGGCGCCTTCCTGGTCGCCCTGGCTCATCACCCGGAATTGCACAAGTTCACCCTCTGGCTGCTGGCTGACAAGAAAGTCGCCGAAATCGGTCAGATCGGTCCGGACGATATTGCCAAGGCCTGATCATCGGAGCTTTGGTAAAAGTGCCGCCCTCGAGGCGGCATTTTTTTATCCATCAAAATACCGCTGAATTTAATTAAATGCTGTCGGCTGTGCTCTGCGCAGTGATTTTAATTAAAACCACTTGGCAAGCTGGATTAATCCCCAGAGAATTCCGACCCTTGAATGGGGAGCCTCCTCCCGTGATGCGTACAGTGAGACAAGCATGAGTCAAACCATACCGAAAGCCAGAGATGGCTTCACCAGCACCTTCGGCGTGCTCGCCGCCACCCTGGGCTCGGCCGTCGGCCTCGGCAATATCTGGAAATTCCCCTACCTGACCGGGGAAAATGGCGGCGCCGGCTTCCTGCTGGTCTATGTCATCGCCACCTTGCTGGTGGGCTTGCCGGTGATGATCTCGGAGATCATGCTGGGCCGTCAGGCCAAATCCGACGCGGTGAGCGGACTCATCAAGCTGGCGCCCAAGGGACAGCCCTGGTGGCTGATCGCGGCCATGGGAGTCACCGCGGCCTTCCTTATTATGTCCTTCTACTCCGAGGTGGCGGCCTGGGTGTTCGCCTACATCTTCAAGGCGATCAGCGGGGAGATCCTGTCGACCGATCCCGCCGTCACCGGTGCGGCCTTCAACTCCTTGATCACCGACCCGCTGCAGAGCCTGCTGTGGCAGTGGCTGGTGCTGGCGCTGATGGGGGGGATACTGTTGATGGGGGTCGCCAAGGGGATAGAGGCGGTGACCAAGAGGCTGATGCCGGTGCTGTTCATCCTGCTGCTGGTGATCGGCCTGCGCAGCCTGACCCTGCCGGGGGCGAGCGAGGGGCTGCGCTTCCTGTTCTCCCCGGACTTCTCCAAGATCACCGCCGGCGTGGTGCTGACGGCCATGGGGCTGGCGTTCTTCAAGCTCTCCATCGGCATGGGCTGCATGATGACCTATGGCAGCTATTTCCGGGACGATCAGCACATCCCGTTGACCACGGTCCGGGTCATGTGTGCTGACCTGTTCGTCTCCATGCTGGCGGGGATCGCCATCTTCCCTGCGGTGTTTGCGTTTGGCTTCGAGCCCTCGGCCGGCCCCTCCCTGCTGTTCATCACCATTCCGGCGGTGTTCGCCAGTATCCCGTTCGGCCATCTGTTCATGGTGCTGTTCTTCGTGCTCTCCGCCATCGCGGCGACCGGCGCCATGCTCTCCATCCTGGAGGTGCCGGTCTCGGTGCTGTCGGAGCGCTTCCACATGAGCCGCCCCAAGGCGACCCTGATCAACCTGCTGGTGCTGGGGGGGGTCGGCTCGACCTGTGCGCTCTCCAACAGCACCCTGGCGGAGGTGCAGATCGCCGGCAAGACCTTCTTCGATCTGTTCGACTTCATCTCGTCCAACGTGCTGATGCCGCTCGGCGGGATCTTCCTCTGCCTGTTTGTCGGCTGGGTCTGGGGCTATGAGCGGATGGCGGCGGCGCTGACCAATGGGGGCAAGCTGGAGCTGAAGATCCTCAAGCCGCTGTTCTTCATCATCCGTTATGTGTCGCCCTTGCTGATCCTGATCGTGATGCTCAAGGGGCTGGGGCTGTTCTGATCCCCTTCCCTGAGATAAAAAAGAGCGCCCGGTGGCGCTCTTTTTTTATGGCGAGTAGCAGGGCTTAGATGAGCCTGAGCCGGGACAACTCCTCCTTGAGCTGCTCCAGGTTACGTTCGACGCAGGCCTCGCCCTCGCCGATGGCGTCGCTCGCCCGATGGAAATCCATGATGGAGAAGCTGCCAAGACGCGGGCAGAGCTGGATCTCGGGGGGGTCCCCGGCCATACGGGCGCGGGTGATGCGCTCCTGCATGATGTTGATGGAGCCCGTCATCACGCTCCACATGCCGGGGGTGCTCGGTTCACCCCGATTCAGCCACTGGCTGAACCGGCCGCCCTGAACGGGTTCGTCGGAGTCGTCAGCCCAGGGCTGGTGCATATCGGCGTTGAGGTTGACGGCGATCACCACCTCGGCCCCCATGGCGCGGGCGAGGGAGATGGGCACAGGATTGACCACGGCGCCATCCACCAGCCACTGATCGTCGACCCGGGTCGGGGTCAGGATACCGGGCATGCCGCAGGAGGCGCGCACGCATTGGCGCAGCGGGCCCTCTTGCAGCCAGATCTCGCGCCCGGTGTTGAGTTCGGTGGCGACGCAGGCGAAGGGCAGCGGCAGGCTCTCGATGGGGGGATCGCCGAGGTGGTTGGCGGCGATGCCAAACACCTTCTCGCCGCGAAACAGGCCGCCGGAGAGGGCGGGATCGAGCAGTCCCATCACCTGCAGCCGGCTGAAGCCGCGTACCCAGGACTCCAGCTTGTCCAGCTCACCGGCGGCGTAGGCGGCGCCCACGAAGCTGCCGATGGAGCAACCGGCCACCAGATCCGGTTTGACGCCGAGCCGCTCCAGTGCCCGTATGATGCCTATGTGTGCCCAGCCTCGGGCAGCGCCGCTGCCCAGAGCCAGTCCCAAACGGGGTTTTCGTGACACGGTGCGTCTCCTTGCATGAGTAAGGGCTCCAGCTTACTCCCTGTTTTCCCGGCCGTCATCCTGCTAGCCCTCACCCTGAGTGCGGCCGCAAGCCTGGGCCCGACCTAGGGTCAGATTCACCAGTCACAGGCGAGTCTGATGATCTTTCGCCCTGGCTGTTACGATTTGTCACATTTATACATAGTCGCGGCATAGTCAGGAGTTACCATGATGCCATCATTGATGAAGTCTCCCCGTTTCTCCTACATTGCATGGATTGTTTGATGAAAATGCGCATATGGTTGTGGCTCCTCCCGCTCGCCCTGCTGGTGGCGGGCCTCTGGTATCTTCGTCAGGCCGAACCGGTCAGCAAACCCCAGCCGAAGCAAGTCAATATCCGGGCGCAGACAGTCCGGCAGAGCCTGGCCGAGCCCTCCATCAAGCTGGTCAGCAAGCTGGCGGCGAATCGCTCAGTGGCGGTCAGTCCCGAGGTCACCGGCCGCATCGTCAAGATAGGAGTGCGCTCCGGTCAGCGGGTCAAGCAGGGGGAGACCCTGATCGCCCTGGATGAGGGCAAGCAGCGGGCGGAGCTGGCCGAGCAGAGCGCCAGCCTGCGCGATGAGAAGCGCAAGTTGCGCGACATGCGCCGGCTGGTGGAGCGCGGCGCCATCACCAATTCGGAGCTGGAAGGGCAGGAGGCGACCGTGGCCCAGGCCCAGGCCAGGGTCGACGCGGCCCAGTACGAGCTGTCGCTGCGCACCCTGCCGGCCCCCTTCAACGGCACCGTCAGCCTGATCGATCTCAGCGAGGGCGCCCTGGTCAACAGCGGCGACGTGCTGCTCCACCTGGATGAACTCGCCAAGCTGCGGCTCGATCTGGCGGTGCCCGAGCGTTATCTCGCCCTGCTGAGGCCGGGCATGGCGGTGACGACCACCAGCTCGGCCTGGCCGGACCAATCCTTCTCCGGCGTGCTGGAGACGCTCGACAGCCGGATCTCCAACGAGACCCAAAACATCAAGGCCCGCGTCATCATCCCCAATCCCACCGGCCAGCTGCGGCCCGGCATGATGATGAACGTGGAGCTCTCCCTGCCCGCCCAGAAGATGACCCTGATCCCGGCCCAATCGGTGGAGTACGCCGGCGAGCAGCGCTTCGTCTACCGGCTGGAGACGGATGGCCGGGTGAAGCGCATCCCGGTGGAGCTGGGGGATACCCATGGCGAGGAGGTGTGGGTCATCAAGGGGCTGAGCGTCGGCGATCGCATCGCGGTCGAGGGGCTGGTCAACCTGCGTGACGGTGCCTATGTGCGCGATCTGGCAGAGGTAAAAGGCTGATGTGGCTCTCCGATATGTCAGTGCGCCGCCCGCTGGTGGCGGTGGTCATCAGTGCCCTGCTCACGGTGTTCGGCCTGGTGGCCTTCAGCAAATTGACGGTGCGGGAGATGCCGGACGTGCAGACCCCGTCCGTCTCCATCACCACCACCTATGACGGCGCCGCCCCCGAGGTCATGGAGAGCCAGGTCACCAAGCCCATCGAAGATCAGCTCTCCGGCATCAGCGGCATCAAGAACATCAATTCTGTGACCCGCAAGGGGCGCTCCTCCATCACGGTGGAGTTCAAGCTCGGCTGGAACATGGTAGAAGGCACCTCGGATGTGCGTGACGCCATCTCCCGCGCCCGTCCCAAGTTGCCGGACGAGGTGGACGAGCCCATGGTCACCAAGGACAACGGTAACGGGGATGTGGCGATCTGGCTCAACTTCAGCAGCACCCAGATGGACCGCACCGCCCTGACCGATTACGCCAACCGGGTGCTGGTCGACCCCCTGAGTCTGGTGGACGGGGTGAGCGAGATCTCCCTGTCCGGCGATCTGACCCAGGTGATGTATGTCAGGCTGCGTCCCGCCGACATGGCGGCCCGCGGCATCACGGTGGCGGACGTGCAGGATGCCCTCAAGCGGGAGAACATCGAGCTGCCGGGCGGGGAGATCCGCAACAACAGCATGACGATGGCGGTGCAGATCGCCCGTCTCTACCACAGTGCCGAGGATTTTCGCTCCCTGCCGGTGGCGACCGCCGCCAATGGCCAGAGCATCTACCTGGCCGACATCGCCGACGTGGAGGTGGGGGCCAAGAACGAAGACAGCGCCTACCAGCGCAATGGCAAGGAGAGCCTGGGGATTGGCATAGTCGCCCAGTCCACCGCCAACCCGCTGGCGGTGGCGCAGGGGATAGAGCAGAAGATGAGCGAGATGCAGCGCTTCCTGCCGGAGGGGGCCAAGCTCGAGGTGGATTACGACTCCACCGTCTTCATCAAGCAGGCCATCCACGAGGTGTATATCACCCTGGCCATCTGCGCCGTGCTGGTGGTGGCCGTGCTCTATCTGTTCCTGGGGCAGGGGCGAACTACCCTGATCCCGGCCATCACCGTGCCGGTGTCGCTCATCTCCGCCTTCATCGGCGCCTGGTACCTCGGCTTCTCCATCAACCTCATCACATTGCTCGCCCTTATTCTCGCCATCGGCCTGGTGGTGGACGACGCCATAGTGGTGGTGGAGAACATCCATCACCATCTGCAGCGGGGGGAGCCCCCGCTGATGGCGGCCTGGCACGGTACCCGCGAGGTGGGCTTTGCGGTGATCGCGACCACGGCCGTGCTGGTGATGGTGTTCGTGCCCATCGCCTTCATGGATGGCATGGTGGGGCGGCTCTTCACCGAGTTTGCCATCCTGCTGTCGCTCGCCGTGCTGTTCTCCTCCCTGGTGGCGCTGACTCTGACTCCGGCCATGGGCTCCTGGCTGATGCGCGCGGTCGACAAGCCCAACGCCCTGACCGCGACCCTGGACCGTGGCCTCGGTTGGGTGGAGTTGCACTACCGGCGTCTGCTGGGCTGGGTGCTGCGCCGCTCCGCCTGGACCCCGCTGGTGCTGGTGCTCTGCCTCGGCGGCATCGGCGCCCTGTTTAGCCAGCTGCCCGCCAGCCTGACCCCGACCGAGGACAGGGGCGTGCTCTATGTGTTCGTCAAGGGGGCCGAGGGCACCAGCATAGAGCGGATGAAGCGCAACATGCAGCAGGTGGAGGCCGCGGTCATGCCGCTGCTCGGCAAGGGGGTGGTGCAGGCCATGAGCTTCAGCACCCCGGCCTTCGGCCGCGGTGGCGATCAGACCGGGATGGCGATCATCCAGCTGACCGACTGGGCGGTGCGCGGCGAGACCGCGACCGAGTTCGCCCGCACCCTCAGCACACGCCTCGCCGCCATTCCTGACGTGATGATCCGCACCTTCCAGCCCGGCTTCAAGGGCGGTTCCAACGCCGCCGTGCAGTTCGTGCTGCAGGGTTCGGACTATGCCGAGATCTACCAGCAGGGGCTGGTGTTGCAGCAGGCCGCCGCCCAGAGTGGTCTGATGCTGGCGCCGGATCTGGACTACGCCGAGAAGACCCCCGAGCTGCAGGTGACCATAGAGCGGGACAGGGCCAGCCAGCTCGGCATCCCTGTCTCCACCGTGGCCAGCTCGTTGCAGGCCCTGCTCGGCGGTGTCAGCCAGACCACCTATGTGGACAGGGGCGAGGAGTATGACGTCTACCTGCGCGCCAATCAGAGCGACTTCAACGGCATCTCGGATGTCAGCCGCATCTATCTGAAGGCGGCCAGCGGCGAGATGGTGAGCCTGTCGACCCTGGCCACCGTCAAGCAGGTGGCGAGCCCGCAGCGCCTCAACCACTACCAGCGCCAGAAGGCGATCGCCCTCACCGCGGACGTGGCCCCCGGCCACACCCTGGGGGAGGCGCTCGACTTCCTCGACGGCTGGGCCAGCACCCATCTGCCCGCCGGCATGACGGTGGACTATGCCGGCGACTCCAAGGACTACCGTGACAACCAGGGCGAGATGCTGATGGTGTTCGGCCTGGCCCTGCTGGTGGTCTATCTGGTGCTGGTGGCGCAGTTCGAGAGCCTGTTGACCCCGACCGTGGTGATGGTGACTGTGCCGCTCGGCATCTTCGGTGGCCTGCTGGGCTTGTGGCTGACGGGGCAGGAGCTGAGCATCTACAGCCAGATCGGCATGATCATGCTGATCGGCATGGTGACCAAGAACGGCATCCTCATCGTCGAGTTCATCAACCAGCTGCGCCAGCGTGGCGAGGGATTCGAGGAGGCGATCATCGCGGCCTCGGTGCGCCGCCTGCGGCCCATACTGATGACCTCGCTGACCGCCATCATAGGCGCCGTGCCGCTGATGATCTCCATGGGGGCCGGCTACGAGAGCCGGATGGCGGTGGGGACTGTGGTGTTCTTCGGCCTCTCCCTGGCGACCCTGGTGACCCTGGTGATGGTGCCGGCCATCTATCACCTGCTGGCCAGACGGGCCGGCATGACGGGCGCGCGGGATCTGCTGGTGGACGAGGCGCTGGCGCTGGACAGCGAGCCCGAGCAGCGGGGCAAGCCGGCGGCCTGAGCGGCCAGGCCGAAGTCGCTGGATTGAGAAGGGCGCCTGCGGGCGCCCTCTTTGTTGGCCGGTTGTCGGCGCTGCCTGCCACCACGGCGGCGGTGCGCCTCGCCTCACGGGCACTCACGGCTTATCCCTCTGGGTTTATGGGGGTAAAAAGCCATCGCTCCCGCACGGCTCTGCCGGTATAATGCGCGACCCGAATTGTTCCAGGTGTTCAAAATGCAGCCGGTTACCCACCTTTTCTCCTATCCCCGCTACTGGGCCGAGTGCTACGGCACGGCGCCCTTCCTGCCCATGTCCCGCGCGGAGATGGACAAGCTCGGCTGGGACAGCTGCGACATCGTCCTGGTGACCGGTGACGCCTACGTGGATCACCCGAGTTTCGGCATGGCGGTCATCGGCCGCATGCTGGAATCCCAGGGCTTTCGGGTCGGCATCATCGCCCAGCCGGACTGGTCCTCCAAGGATGACTTCATGCGCCTGGGCAAGCCGAACCTCTTCTATGGGGTGACCGCGGGCAACATGGACTCCATGATCAACCGCTACACCTCCGACAAGAAGCTGCGCCACGACGACGCCTACACCCCCGGGGATGTGGGCGGCAAGCGGCCCGATCGCGCCACCCTGGTCTACACCCAGCGCTGCAAGGAGGCCTTCAAGGAGGTGCCTGTGGTGATAGGTGGCATCGAGGCGTCCCTGCGCCGCATAGCTCACTACGACTACTGGTCCGAGACCATACGTCGCTCCATCCTGCTGGACGCCAAGGCCGACATCCTGATCTACGGCAACGCCGAGCGGCCGCTGATCGAGGTGGCGCACCGCATCGCCAACGGCGAGACCATGGAGACCATGCAGGACATCCGCGGCACCGCCGTGATCCGCAAGGAGCCGCTGCCCGAGTGGCGCGGGGTGGATTCGAGCAAGCTGGATCAGATCGGCCGCATCGACCCCATCATGAACCCCTACATGGAAGGGGTGCCCTGCTCCGATGACGCCACCGAGGTGGCGCCGGCGGCGCAGGAGGCCAAGCCGGTGCTGGTGCAGCCGCCCAAGCAGAAGCCATGGGAGAAAACCTATGTGAAGTTGCCGGCGTTCGAGCGGGTGAAGGAAGACAAGGTGCTCTACGCCCATGCGTCGCGCATCCTGCACCACGAGACCAATCCGGGCTGTGCCCGCGCGCTCTCCCAGGCTCACGGCGATCGCATCGTCTGGGTCAACCCGCCCGCCTTCCCGCTGGAAACCGACGAGATGGACGGGGTGTTCGGCCTGCCGTATCAGCGGGTGCCGCACCCGGCCTATGGCAAGGAGAAGATCCCGGCCTACGAGATGATCAAGACCTCGGTCAACATCATGCGCGGCTGCTTCGGCGGCTGCTCCTTCTGCTCCATCACCGAGCACGAGGGGCGCATCATCCAGAGCCGCTCGGAAGAGTCGATCATCAAAGAGATCGAAGAGATCCGCGACAAGGTGCCGGGCTTCACCGGCGTCATCTCGGATCTCGGCGGCCCCACCGCCAACATGTACAAGCTGCGCTGCAAGAGCCCAAGGGCCGAGCAGACCTGCCGCCGCGCCTCCTGTGTCTGGCCGACCATCTGCCCGCACATGGACACCGACCATACCCCGACCATCGATCTCTATCGCAAGGCGCGGGATGTGAAGGGCATCAAGAAGATACTGATCGCCTCCGGGGTGCGCTACGACATCGCGGTGGAAGATCCGCGCTACATCAAGGAGCTGGCCAAGTACCACGTCGGCGGCTACCTGAAGATTGCCCCCGAGCACACCGAGGAGGGTCCGCTCTCCAAGATGATGAAGCCGGGCATGGGCAGCTACTACCAGTTCAAGGAGCTGTTCGACAAGTATTCGAAAGAGGCGGGCAAGCAGCAGTACCTGATCCCCTACTTCATCTCGGCCCACCCGGGCACCACGGATGAGGACATGGTGAACATGGCGCTCTGGGTCAAGACCAACCGCTTCAAGCTGGATCAGGTGCAGAACTTCTACCCGTCGCCGCTCGCGAACGCCACCACCATGTATTACACCGAGAAAAACCCGCTCAACAAGGTGAGCCGCCAGGGCGGGGACGTATTCGTGGTCAAGGGTGAGCGCCGTCGCCGCCTGCACAAGGCGCTGCTGCGCTACCACGATCCGGCCGGCTGGCCCATGATCCGCGAAGCGCTGCTCGAGATGGGCAAGGGTCACCTGATCGGCAACGGCCCCGACTGCCTGGTGCCGCCGGAAGGACGCGGCGAGGTCAAGGCCGAACGCAGTATCAACAAGGGCCTCAAGCCTGCATTGACTCGCCACAGCAATATCGTCCATCAGCGGGGCAATGGGGCTGGTAACAAGGCGGCTGGCGGTAAGGGTGCAGGCGCGCAAGGGGCCGCCGCCTCCCAAGGCAAGCCTCGCAGCGACACCCCTGCCGCCAGCAAGGGCGGCAAGGCGGGCAATGGCAAGCCAGTAGGCTCCCAGCTCAGCAAAGGGGCTGGCAACGGCAAACCCGCCGCTCAAGGGGCTGGTCAAGGCAAACCGGCTGGCAAACCCGCCCATAAGGGCAAGGAGCCGACCCGGGCTGGCTCTGCCAAGCCGGGTGCCAAACCAGCAGCCAAAGGGAATGCAGCCAAGCGACCGGCAAGGTGATATTCCTGATTTGGGAAGTGATATAAAATAAAAAAGGCGACCATATGGTCGCCTTTTTATTCAGCCTTTAGGTTGGGATGGCTCGTGAAGTCTAATGTATGAGATAACACCATGTCAGACGAATATTAAATGTTTAGCGCGATACAAATCAACATTAATAAGTTTTCTGTTATAGGATTATTTTACCCATATTCCCAAATCAAAGTTTACATCTTTAACCTTCTGTTTGTAATTAGCTTGGGCTAGCGCAATTCCAACTGTGGTTAATTGTATCTTTGATAGTTTCTTATCTTCTCCATCCCAGTTTTCAAACAAAAACTCTAGCTCTGGCATCTTATTATCTAACCACATTTTTACTTCATTTGAGTTCATTAATTTAGCGTTGAAGTAATTTTTTAGCTTTTGAATATCTTCATTTTCAATGCCAATCTCCTTAGCTTGCTCAGCTAGAAGCCTGTCATTTATGAGGTTGAATTGATATAGGTTTATTGTATGAAAACAAACCATCAATAGTTGGTTGAAGTCAGACATTGGTTTGCCAATAAAACCTTCAAATTCTTCTTTTTCAAAACCCTTTTGAAACATAGCTGGATATTGATTCAGCATCAATTCAGGTATTGACTTATACGAGGAGGCATCTAAAAGTGTTACGCAACCACTATAAGCTAAGTGCTCGAACCACGACTGATGGTAATCTACATTCTTGTCTACAAATATTAAAACCTCAGTTCTAATATAGTTTATCAAACTCTCTAGATTGTTAATATTATTACGAAAAAGGCGAGTTAGAGAAAAATTTAAGGAGAGAATATTTAACTGTTGATTTGTTAGTTTGCTCACGACTTCTAAAGCCTCATCTAAAACAATTTGTTTTGTACTTCGCTCGGAAGTAGAGGCTCGCTGCACGAGGATATCGACTAGCATATATTCTAATTCATGATCGCCAGATTTTGCATATTGTTTCTGAGCTTCATAAAGTGCTGCTTGCATAGCCGGTTGTTTCATTTCTTCAATTGCAGCCTCATTTGTTTCCTTGAGCTTTTGTAGAAAACAGTCTGTTAACTCTACTGCTCTATTTCTTGCCAATTCAGCTGCATCATTAGATAGCTGTATAAAGTTTGACCTATAAACATCAAGGGCAATATCACGGGCATCCGAATAACTGATACCTTGATTTATTACAATAGATTGACCTTGAAGATTTGTTGATGAATCCCCACCTTGTTGTTTTTGAACTTGATCATTTATCATTTTTCTTACCTATATTTATATCACCGCCAGCTTGATAATTTTTAGAACTCTTACCAGATTTCTGGGTTTGTTTTAGCTCAGAATTTTTCTTAAATATTGAAAAAATAAAAACGACAACAGAAACACCAACGCCACTGAAAACCCACTCTTTATTTTCTAACAGCCAACTCATGATATACCTCAGTATTAACTTTCAATTCAAACATTGTAGTGCCGGCTTCCAATAATTCCATTGACCAGCGGGACCATCATCCCTAATTATCAATAAGGATAGATAGGTAGACTAATCTCGTATGTTGGGCTTCGCAGGCTCAGCACCAACCTACACTGTTAAATAATATCGTAGGTTGTGGCTGATCTCGTATGTTGGGCTTCGCAGGCTCAGCACCAACCTACAATGTCAATTAATGTCGTAGGTTGTGGCTGAGCGGAGCGAAGCCCAACGTTTACCCAAAAGATGTTTATCCTTGATAAGTTGAATTTTCATTTTTAAATAAATTTTTACCTCGTAACCATGTTCATTACTCTACATCCAAATCAATATCAAGGGCCCAATCGCTATTTATCCATCCTCGCCTGATATAAAGGTGGATGGAGGAATAAGGCCAGTCGACAGGCTTGATGCAATAACCGTGTTTGACCGGGTTGAAATGGATGTAATTAACGTGGGCCTGTAAATCCATGTCATTCCGGATCAAATGCTCCCAATACCGTCGCTGCCAAATGCCGCGTTCCCGCTTGGTTACCCGGCTTTCTCTTATCCGTTCTGTTTTAGGAAGGGCGCGGGAGAAACCTGCCTTTATCAAGGCCCAACGGATGGAATAATCACTATCGTCTGGCGGCAATCGCCAGATAGTGTGCAGATGATCCGGCATCGCCACCATGGCAATGATCTCGAACGGATGTTGCTTCTTGACGTGGCGGATGACTCCGCGCAACAGATCGATATGGCGGATCAGCAGATCTTGCTTGCGGTTGGCCAGATTGACGGTGAAGAACCAACAGGCTCCGCTGGCTTGGGCGCGGCGATAGCGCATTGATTTCCTTATCGTTGGCTACGAGCTTGTGGATGTCCGGATTTTTGGGGATCTCGAATGTTCGGTAAACGTTGGGCTTCACTTCGTTCAGCGCCAACCTACGCCACCACCGCCGACAGGGAAATCCCACGCTACCGCCCGTGGATGACCGCTTCCAACATGCTTCATTGATCAGCGGCGCAGCAACCCATCGCGGTTCAACAGGTTCTGGATAGTCATGCTAAGCCAAACGAAGCTGGGCCAGCGAGCATAAAACGGAGGTAACCATCAGAAAATCATTGTTATTTGAAGCAGATCATCAAAGCGCATCACCATGCTCAATCAAAAGCGGCCAGGTGATAGTAGCTTTGCTATCTTGACGGCTGGCTAATAGGGGAGGAGGGAATGGTCTCTTCCCTAGACATATTGCAGCGGACATCCCTGCACAGGAGGAGTGAGCGGATGGCGATTAAAGCGAGATCTAGAAGAGAGAAGATTGGCAGCGGGCTCGGGCTGGTGATGGGGCTCATTGCCTTTAACCTGATCGCGCCCCTGCTCCTTGAATCAAAAGATATCTCGAATATGAACCGGATGATCGGGGCCATGGTCAGCGCAATGATCTGCTCCGAGCTGGGTGCCAGAGTCGGCAAATGGCTGGATGCCAGAGAGCAGGCCAAGGGGCTCTCGAAAGAGCTCGAATAGAAAGCGCCGGATGTTACCCTGTGCCATCGCATCCATGACAAGGAGTTCCCATGCGCATTGCCCTGATTGGCCTCGGCGATATCGCCCAGAAGGCCTATCTGCCGCTGCTCGCCAGCGATGAGCGGGTCACCCCGCTGCTCTGCACCCGCAACCCGGCGGTGCTGGACAAGCTTGGCCGCCAGTACCGGATCCCAGAGTGCTTTACCGAGGTGGATGCGCTGCTGGCGAGCCGCCCGGATGCCGTGATGATCCATGCCGCCACCGCCGTGCATGGCAGGCTGGCGGAGCAGTGCCTGCGCGCCGGCATCCCCACCTTTGTCGACAAGCCGCTCTGTGACAGCGCCGCCGAGGTGGAGGCGCTGGGCAATCTGGCCATGGCGAAGGATTGTCCGCTGTTCGTGGGCTTCAACCGCCGTTATCTGCCCGCACTCGCGGCCGCTCGTCAGCAGCCGGTGACCGAGCTGCACTGGCAGAAGCACCGCCATGCCCTGCCCGGGTTGCCCCGCCAGTTCCTGTTCGATGACTTTATCCATGTGCTCGACAGCCTCTGCCACTATGGCGGTGCGCCCACCGGCCCCTTGCATGCCGTGCTCAGGCGCAGTAGCCAGCAGCCCGAGCTGCTGGCCGGGGTGAGCGTGGCCTGGCAGAGCGGGCAGGCGGCGGTGAGCGGCAGCATGAACCGCAGCGCCGGGATCACCGAGGAGCGCATCAGCCTCTATGGCGAGGATCTGTCGCTGCAGGTGGAGAACTGCACCCAGGGCACCCTCGCCCGTGGCAAGCAGCTGAGCAGCATCGCGGTGGATGACTGGCAGCCGGTGCTGGCGCGGCGCGGTTTCAATGCCATGCTGGCGCACTGGTATGCACAGATTGAGGCGGGCAAGGCCGATGGCGCTCTCATCGACAGTTATCTGCGCAGCCATCAACTGGCCGAGCAGCTGGTGACCCTGGCCGGGGAGTAACGCTCGGGTGGGGAGGGGGGATTTACGCTGGCATGGGCCACGGCTTGATGGGGCGCACTGGTCAGTGCGTCGCCATACCACTGTATAAGATGGTGCTTCCGCGCGCAGTCAGCGGGCCAGCCTGCGGCTATGCGAGCCAAGCGGGGGCTTGTTTGCTATCTTGGCGCCCATGATCTGCCTTTAGAGCAACGATGGTTTCATGAGCATTATTTTGGGGATAGATCCGGGTTCGCGGATCACCGGCTACGGCGTGATCCGTATAGTCGCAGGCAAGGCGGAGTATCTGGGGTCTGGCTGCATCCGTACCGACTTGGGCGAGCTGCCGTCGCGCCTCAAGCAGGTGTATGACGGGGTGAGCGAGATCATCACCCAGTTCAAGCCAGACGAGTTCGCCATCGAGCGGGTGTTCATGGCCCGCAACGCCGATTCGGCCTTGAAGCTCGGTCAGGCCAGGGGCAGCGCCATAGTCGCGGCGGTCAACGCCCTGCTGCCGGTCAGCGAATACTCGGCGACCCAGATCAAGCTGGCGGTGGTGGGCACGGGCGGGGCGGCCAAGGAGCAGGTGCAGCACATGGTGACTCATCTGCTCAAGCTGTCGGCTACGCCCCAGGCGGATGCGGCGGATGCCCTCGGGGTGGCGCTCTGCCACTTCCATACCCGCCAGAGCCTGATCAAGATGGCGGGGCGGGTGACCGGCTCGGTGCGCGGCCGCTATCGCTGAGCGCGGGCACGGTCCATCCGGTCCGGCAAAACGTTTCGCCGCTGTTGATTAAATCAGCACTGTTGCCGCAGCCTGTCGCAGGCTCCGGTCGGACCAGTGAGGTCCATAGCGCGTGATAATGACAATCCTCTTAATTAATCAATAACTTGTGATGCTAGTCACATTTCATAGACAAAATGGGCTCACTTCATCTTCTTGATTCACACTCCCATAATGTGGCGCCTGTTTAATGACAGTGTCCGCATGAGCCCCGGCTCATATTTCATCATCATGGGAGATTATTAGCGTGAAACCATATGCAGCTGAGTTTATGGGCACCTTCTGGCTGGTGCTGGGGGGTTGTGGCAGTGCGGTGCTGGCGGCGGCATTCCCCAATGTAGGAATAGGTCTGCTCGGGGTCTCCCTGGCGTTTGGTCTGACCGTGTTGACCATGGCCTTCGCCATCGGCCACATCTCAGGTTGCCACCTGAACCCGGCCGTGACCGTTGGCCTGTGGGCCGGTGGTCGTTTCCCTGCCTCTGGCGTGCTGCCCTATATCGTGGCTCAGGTGCTGGGCGGGATAGCGGCGGGTGCCGTGCTCTATGTGATCGCCAGCGGTCAGGCCGGCTTCGATGTGACTGCCGGCTTTGCTTCCAATGGCTATGGCGAGCATTCACCGGGTGGTTACAGCCTGCTGGCGGCCCTGGTGTGTGAAGTGGTGATGACAGGCTTCTTCCTGTTCGTGATCATGGGCGCCACCGACAGCCGCGCGCCGGCCGGTTTCGCACCGATCGCCATCGGTCTGTGCCTGACCCTGATCCACCTCATCAGCATTCCGGTGACCAACACCTCGGTCAACCCGGCGCGCAGCACAGGTGTGGCGCTGTTTGTGGGTGACTGGGCCGTCAGCCAGCTGTGGCTGTTCTGGGTTGCCCCCATCGTCGGCGGCATCCTGGGTGCCCTGGCCTATCGCATGGTGGCGACCGAGCAGAAATAAGCTCGCGCAACATGCTGCTCTAGAACACGCCTTCGGGCGTGTTTTTTGTTTTATGGGGCCGTGAGTTTTACAAGCTCCGTGTGCTCGGCCGCTTCTTGTGGTGCCGGTGTGGCAGTGGAATCCGAACCATATGGGGGCGGGTCTCGGCATAGGGCGGGATAATGTGGGCTTTACAGGCCCCGGGCGCTTAGCAGCGCCTTGTGGCGCCGGTGCGGCAGTGGCACCTGCGCCACCATATGGGGGGCGGGTCTCGGTATCGGGGATCGCGGGGGAATGTTGATGCTTTACAGGCCCCGGGCGCTCAGCATATCCCGGTAGCGTTGGTGCAGCAGTTTGACTCGCTCCACGTAGGCGCGAGTCTCCGCATAGGGCGGGATGCCGCCGTGTTTCTGCACGGCACCGGCCCCGGCGTTGTAGGCGGCGGTGGCCAAAGAGATGTTGCCGTCATACTGCTTGAGTAAGCCCGCCAGGTACTTCACCCCGCCGAAGATGTTCTGCTCCGCCAGCAGGGCGTTGCCCACCCCGAGCTCGCGGGCGGTGGCCGGCATCAGCTGGGTCAGCCCCATGGCGCCCTTGCGGGAGACGGCCAGCGGGTTGAAGGCGGATTCGGCGTGGATAAGCGCGCGGATGAGGGCGGGATCGACGCTGTAGGTCTTGGCCGCCGCCTTGATGGTGCTGGCATAGTCATAGAGGAAGAGGCCTGTGGTGCGCCAGTTGACCTTGGAGGCGGGATCGCAGGCGTAGCAGTCGTTGAACAGCAGCAGCTCGTAGTGACCCTGATCGGGCATGATGTCGGAGTAGCGGATCACGCCGTTCTTCTGTACCGACTTGTAGACCTGGATCTGGCGGGAGGCCGGCACTGGGGCCGCGGCCACGACCGTTGGCGTTGCTACGATCGTTGGCGTTGCCACGGGCGGTGGGGGAGGTGCCACGGCAGGCACTGAGGGCGGCGCCTCGGCGGCCAGGATCACCACCTCGGCCGGCGGCGGTATCTGGCTCCAGACGGACAGGGGAAACAGTGGGATGGCTCCCAGCAACATCCATGCTTTCAACGGCTTGCTCCTTAAGCCTCGGTAGCCCCGTTGAGTAAAGCATCAGGGGCGAGGCAGAACAAGCTCGGCGAGGCGCCGGGCCGCAATAAAAGCGGGAACCATGAAGGCCGCCCACAGGCGGCCTTCGCTCAGGGCGTCAGCTCGCTCACTCCTGCCGCCAGAGCCGGGCGCTGCGCGCCGGGATGGCGACCCGCACCCACTGGCTCTGCACATTGAGGGTGGCCGCCTGCTCGAGCACGTCTCTATAGGTGCGATACCAGTCCAGCTCGAACTTGGCGGTGTCGAGCCAGTACTCCTGCTCGTAGTCGCACTTGTTGATGCCGACCAGCCCCTGCTTGCCACGCTTGAACAGCACGAAGCAATCGCCGCTGCCGAGCAGATAGGCATAGGCCAGCCTCTCGTCGGTCTGGTTCAGGATCTGGTAGCGAAAACCGTCGTTGGTTGGAATATCGTGGGTGATGGCCGGTTGCGCGGCAGGCACCCGACTCAGGCCGCGACAGCGCTGGGCTAGAGCGAAGTTTCATCATGGGAGGCAGGCTCAAAATGCCACTCGCATGGCGCCATTTGTTGGGCCAAACATCAATGATGCATGGCTAATGAATGTTTACATTTTCAGCTTCTTATTTTAAATCAGTATCTTGAGAGCGTTTCTGTGGCATAGATGCGTAAAACGGGTAGGATGGATCCATCAGCATCGCACCGACGTCTACGCTAAGTGCAGCGCCGGGAGTCATGCCAGGCCGGCCACCAGGGTTACAGAGCGTGATATCAATAACACCGTTTTTTGTGACGCCAAGGCGTGCTATCTTGGCTGTGGTCTGACCTGTCAGGTTGACTAGGCACGGATGATGAATGGAAAGAGAGGGCCGCTGGGCCAAGGGTGAAATGGGTGTGACAAGCAGGCGGGCAATGGAGTTCAGTTTCGAAGAGTACTGCGATGCGGATCTCTCCCTGATCAGGGACTATTACGAGACGACATTCTCCCACTATGTGCCGGATCTGGCCGAGCGGATCTTCGTGGTGCGCGATGCCCACTGGCTGGTGGGCGCCGTGCGCCTGCGCGACGAGCAGGATTACTATCACCTGTGCGGTTTCAGGCTGTTGCCGCACTACCAGTCCCTGGGCCTGGGTTCCCGCCTGTTGCAGCGGGCCTGTCACGATCTGCTGGACAAGCCGGTGGTCTGCCACGCCCTGCCATTCGAGAAACCCTTCTACTTCAAGGCGGGCTTCGCCCATCTGCCCCTGCACGAGCTGGGCGGGCCGCTCCATACCTTGTATCACCAGCAGCGCGAGCAGGGTTACCAGATCGATCTGCTGGTGCGCCAGGCCAATACCCCGGCTTACAACTGAGCGCTTACTGGGGCTTGGTCAGCAGGTGGATCTTGCCAGGTGACAGCTCCAGCCCCACCAGATTTTCCTTGAGCCAGAGCTGATTGGGATCCTTGGCGTCGAGCCGATAGACGGGTTGAGTCTCCAGCCGCTTCTCCATGCTCTGCAGCAGCATCCTGAGCATGAAACCGAACTTCTGCTCGGCCTCTGCCGGCTCCAGCTTGTAGTCGATCAGCTTCATGTTATCGAGAAACAGTGCGCTCTGGGCCTTGTCGTAGCGCGGTCTCGCCTCGTAGGTCATGTTCAGCAGCGCGTCGTACTGGGTCTGGTCCGGCAGGGAGATCTTCAGCTTGCCCTTGCCAAACACCCGGGCGGTATCCGGGCTCTGGCGCCCGATCTGGACGTCGCTCTGCTCGAGCTGGACATGGGCCTTGATGATGCCGGGCAATTCCAGCTGTTTGTCGACTTGCACCTGGGATTGCAGGTACTGGTTTATCTGCTGCTCATTGATGTCATATGAGCCTTGACCTAACATGGCCAGGCTCAGCAGCACAGATTGCAGGATCATGCTAACGACCTGATAGAATGGGTTTGTGCTACAGCATACCATTCTGATCCCCCGGGATCTGCCCACGTCATTTGTTCATTGCACCAAGGAATCGCCTTGCTCGACGGTTTGGAATACGACATCCAGTTGCTGTTTTCCCGCTTCCTCGGCTGGCTGCTGCTGCTGTTTCACACCGTGATAGTGGCGGGGATCTCGCTGCGGGTAGTGATGAAAAGGCGCCCCATCGGGGTCTCCCTCGCCTGGCTGTCGCTCATCTATGCCATCCCGTTCGCCGGGGTCGGCTTCTATGTGCTGTTTGGCGAGATAAGGCTCGGTCGCAAGCGGGCCGAACGTGCCCAGGCCATGTACCGTCCCTATGCTATCTGGATCCGCCAGCTGGCCCGCCTCTTCCCCCAGCACTGCTGCGAGGTGGGCAGCAAGGCGCGGCCGCTGCACGATCTGATCCAGGGGCGGTTGGCCATGCCCATGCTCTCCGGCAACCGGATGACGCTGCTGCACAAGCCACAGAGCATCTTGCAGGAGATAGTGCGCGACATCCGTCAATCCTCCCAATCCTGCTATCTGGAGTTCTACATCTGGCATCCCGGCGGGGACGCCGACACAGTGTGCGAGGCGCTGATCGAGGTGGCGCAACGCGGCGTGGATTGTCGCGTGTTGCTCGATTCCATCGGCAGCAAGACCTTCTTCCGCTCCGCCTGGCCGCGGCAGCTGCGCAAGGCCGGGGTCAAGCTGGTGGAGGTGCTGCCGGTCGGGGCCTGGCGCATCCCGTTCCAGCGCCAGGATCTGCGCATGCACCGCAAGCTGGTGGTGATCGATGACAGGGTCGGCTACACCGGCTCCATGAACATGGTGGACCCCCGCTTCTTCAAGCAGGACGCGGGCGTGGGCCAGTGGGTCGACATCATGATCCGGGTGCAGGGGCCAGTGGTGCCGCTGATGTGGTCCACCTTCGTCTGGGACTGGGAGATGGAAACCGGCGAGCGCCTGCTCGACAGCCTGCAGCACGAGCCCGAAGCCTGGCCGCAGACCAACTACCGGGCCCAGCTCATCCCCTCAGGCCCCTTCGTCGGCGGCGACTGCATCCAGCAGAGCCTGCTGCTGGCCATCTACCAGGCGCGCCACCATCTGGTGCTGACCACCCCCTATTTCGTGCCCGATGATCCGCTGGCGGCGGCGCTCTCCTCGGCGGCGGCCCGCGGCGTGCTGGTGCAGCTGGTGCTGCCCCATCGCAACGACTCCCTGATGGCAAACCACGCCAGCAACTCCTTCATGGAAGATCTGCTGGCGGCCGGGGTCGAGATCTATCGCTACGATGCCGGCTTGCTGCACACCAAGAGCGTGCTGGTGGATGACGATTTCGCCCTGGTGGGGACGGTCAACCTCGATCGGCGCAGCCTCTGGCTCAACTTCGAAGTGACCCTGCTCATCGACAACCCGGCGTTCGTGGCCGAGATGAATCAGCTGGTGCAGGGCTACATGCTGGAGGCGACCCCCATGTCGCTGGTCAAGTGGCGGGCCCGCCCCTGGTACAAGAAATTGCTGGAGAACATCTTCTACATGTTCAGCCCCCTGCTATGACGCCAGCCAGTGGCTCGTGTCCTGGTGGCTGACGCGTCGCTTACCGCTGCAGATAGCGGCTGGCGAGGGGCCTGAGCGGTCCGCTTAGCCCCTTGTTATGACACAAGATAATAAGCCTCGACCCGGCATGGGGCTTGCCTCATCGCACCTCTGCCCCGTAGAGTGCGCCAATGAGCCTTTGGAGATGACATCAAGATGAAGAAGAGAGTGGCGCTGGCCGTCGGTGCGGCATTGGTGGTGGGCGGGCTGGGTGCCTGCTGGTACACGGGAAATACCTTCGACCAGACCCTGGCCGAGCAGATCATCAAGGTCAAACAGGAGAGCGGCATCGAGCTGAGCTGGATCCCGTCCAGCCAGAATCTGTTTAGCCGCGACGGCGTGCTCAAGGTGGTGGTGACGCCGCAGACCCTGGCCAGCTTCGATCCCCAGCTGGCGGGGAGTGAGCCCATCGAGGTGCAGCTCAGCTTCAACAACCGCATTCTGCCGCTCTATATCAAGAGCCATCTGCTGCTCGATACAGCCCAAGGCACCCTGGCGCCGGTCTTCACCGCGCTTGGCATGCAGCAGTGGCAAGTCGGCATGGAGTCGGCAAGCAGCCTCTGGACCATGGGCAACAGCGCCCGCTTCTGGGCCAATGACTTCAAGCTCAAGGACGGGGTCAGCGAGTTAAGCTTCCTGCCCATGACCGGTACCTACAGCGGCGATCTGGAGGGCAATGGCCATGTGGTCTTCCAGTGGCAAGGCATGACGCTGCATGAGGCACAGGGCAAGCTGGACATGGTGCTGGCGGATCTCAAGGGCAGCGCCGATCTGGCCGAGATCAGCGGGATCTGGCTCTCCCCCCGCAGCGACGCGACCCTGTCTGCCTTCTCCCTGACCCTGCCGGAGAGTGTCAGGGTCTCCCTGCAGGGGATGAGCACGACCACCCAGCTGGCGGGGGACGATGCCCAGACGCTCTCCAGCCGTTATCAGATGAAGGTGGCGACCCTCAACCTGGAGAATGAGAGCGACACCCTGGCGCTGACGCAGGGCAACCTGAACCTGGAGCTGAAGGGGCTGGATCTGGAAGGCTACCAGGCCTTGCAGGAGGTCAGCGGCCAGCGGGTGGATGAGGTGGCCATCCAGCAGGCCCTGGACAAGATGCTGCAACGCGGCGCCACGCTGCAACTGACGGATCTCAGCGCCCAGCTCAATGGCGAACCCGTCAGCCTGCAGGGGGAGGTCAAGCTGGCACCGACCTCGCTGGAGCAGCTGGTGGGCAGTGAGGAGGGGATGCAGGCCTTGTCCGGTCTGCTCCATGCCAAACTCGGCGACCAGCTGGGCAAGGCCGTCCCGCAGCTGGCGCCCATGCTGGCGCAGTTCACCGCCCAGGGTTATCTGAAGGCGGAGCCTGAACAGCTCAGTGCCGAGCTGAAGCTCGACAAGGGCGTGGCCACCATCAACGGCCTGGCGCTGCACGAATGACAGACCGCACATGAAAAAGGCTCCCTCGGGAGCCTTTTTGTTGGGTGTTCGGTGAGCCGCGGCTTACTTGAACACCACCGTCTTGTTGCCGTAGACGAACACGCGCTCGTTCAGCACCAGCTCCAGCGCCCGGCTCAGCACGGATTTCTCCACATCCCGGCCGGCCTTGGCCATGTCGTCGGCGCTGAAGGCATGGCCGACGTGGATCACGTCCTGCTCTATGATGGGACCTTCATCCAGATCGTCGGTGACGAAGTGGGCGGTGGCACCGATCAGCTTGACCCCGCGATCGAACGCCTGGCGATAGGGGCGGGCCCCGATGAAGGCGGGCAGGAAGGAGTGATGGATGTTGATGAGCTTGCGCGGATAGGCCTCCACGAAGCTCGGGGTCAGCACCCGCATGTACTTGGCCAGGATCACGTAATCTGGCTGGTAGCCGTCGATGATGGCGCGCACCTGCTCTTCGTGCTCGGTGCGGCTCAGATCCTCGTGGCTCACGGCATGGAACGGGATCTCGAACTTGCCCGTCAACTCGGCGAGGGTGTCGTAGTTGCCGATCACCGCCACTATGTCCATGTCCAGGGCGCCGGCGTAATTCTTCATCAGGATGTCGCCGAGGCAGTGGGTTTCCTTGGTCACCAGGATGACGATCCGCTTCTTGCCCGCCTTGACCAGGCGGCGCTGGGCGCCCGCCGGCAGGGCGTCATCGAGATCCGCCAGCAGGGTCTCATCGTTGAAGCGGCCTTCCAGCTCGGTGCGCATGAAGAAACGACCGTTCTCGTGGTCCACGAACTCGTCGTTCTTGTTGATGTTGAGCTGGTGCTTGTAGCAGATGTTGGTGATCTTGGCGATGAGGCCCTTGGCGTCGGGGCAATCCGTCAGCAGTATTTTCTTTTCCATCTCTGTCATGATTCCGTTTGTGGTGTTGGCGCCCGAGTCTGCGCGGGCTGCGCGTTTTTTCAGGCACTATGCCATAAACAAAATCAGAAAGGACAGCGCGCCGTGCGCCGTCAGATCAAGTCGATACCAGCGGGGCCCATATTTATCCTTGATGGGTTTTGCGCTGGTATCCCAGGTTTTTTTTCTTTAGGCTATCGGTGCTTATTCTCAGGGCGGGGTGAAATTCCCCACCGGCGGTATCCCGATCTGACTCGGGGAGCCCGCGAGCGCCCGACCTTGGTGTAGAACCGGGGCCGGGGTCAGCAGATCCGGTGAGATGCCGGAGCCGACGGTCACAGTCCGGATGAAAGAGGATAAGACAGAGTTTGCCAGTCGGGCCCTCCTTGGGCTGGCTGCCGCATGCCTACTTCTGTCTGCCTTTCCATGCCCTGATTCTGGTCCTTGTCTTATTTAGGAGTCTTACCATGAATCAGTCTCTACTCAGTGAATTTGGTGATCCCATTACCCGTGTCGAAATGGCGCTGGCCGCATTGCGTGCCGGCCGTGGCGTGCTGGTGGCCGATGATGAAGATCGCGAGAACGAAGGGGATCTCATCTTCGCAGCGCAAACCATGACCAACGAACAGATGGCCATGATGATCCGCGAATGCTCCGGCATCGTCTGCCTCTGCCTGACCGATGAGCGGGTACGCCAGCTCGAGCTGCCGATGATGGTAGAGGCGAACTCCAGCCATTATCAGACCGCCTTCACCGTCACCATAGAAGCGGCCCAGGGCGTCACCACCGGGGTCTCCGCCGCCGATCGCATCACCACCATCCGGGCCGCCATCGCCGACGGCGCCCAGCCATCGGATCTGCACCGTCCCGGTCACGTCTTCCCGTTGCGGGCTCGCACCGGTGGCGTGCTGACCCGGCGTGGTCACACCGAAGCCACGGTCGATCTGATGCAGCTGGCTGGACTCAAACCGTACGGGGTGCTGTGCGAACTGACCAAGCTGGATGGCTCCATGGCCAGGCTGCCCGATCTGGTGGAATTTGGTCGCCAGCATCAGATGCCGGTGTTGACCATCGAAGATTTGGTGCAATACCGTCAATTATTGGCAGAACGTTCAGCCTGAGCTTCATACGAAATTGTAATAAGTACATTTTTTGGTTACGCTTGGTGCGAACCTCATCCAGAGCACTCGTTTTTGACTTAAGTTTGCACAAAAAGTGTACGTTTAAAAAAAAATGAGAGTTTTAATGCATTTATCTGTGGTGGGGCCTATCCAAACTCGTATTTATTTGTGCCATAATCACGCCGCTTGCTAAACGTCTGGCGAGTTAAAGGGAGCTTTAAAAATGAAAAAATTGTTGTTGGTAGGTGTTGTTGGTCTGTCTGCCCTGCTGGGCGGTTGTGCGAACACCAGCGAACTGGAAACCTCCGTTCAGAATCTGTCTAACAAAGTTGACCAACTGGCTCAAGATGTTAGCGCAGTTCGTGCTGATCAATCCAAGATGGCTGCTGATATCGCAACTGCTAATCAAGAAGCTGCGCGTGCTAACCAGCGCATCGACAACATGGCTACTTCCTACAAGAAGTAATCCATGCGAAAAAATGGCGCATTTTAATGCGCCATTTTTTTTTGCCTGAAATTTGTCATTTCCCTTATTACCGCACTTCCTGCCTGAACAAGGCAATGCCGATTGCTCGGCATCCCCTGATTTCTTCATCGATCAATAAAGCAGGCTATAGAGCTTGCGACGATAACTCTGCGCCGCCGGATGGGCACCCATGGTGGTCAGGATATCGAGATAGATCTTCTTGGCATCGCCAAACGCCATATCGCGTCTGAGAATGGTAAACAGCAGCGCCAATGCCTCCTCCTGTCGGCCGACCTGGCTGTACTGCACTGCCAGCTCCTGGGTGAGGGTCGCATCGTCCGGGTTCTCTGCGTGACGAAGCTCCAGCGCGCGCAGCTCGGGGCTGTCGGCGGCCTGCAGTGCCAGCGCCAGTCGGGAGCTCAGGGTCTGATAATGATCGTCCTGCGCCACCATGGGGATGGTCGCGAGCAGCGCTTGTGCCTCATCCAGCAGATTCAGATCCAGCGCGGCCTGCACCAGCCACAGGCTGATGTCGTGTCGGGTCGGCGCCAGCTGATGGGCCTTGGTGAGGTGGGCGTGCGCCACATCGGGCAGTTCTTCGGCAAGTGCCTGCTGGCCCTGTTCGAGCAGCAACTCCTCTTCCTTGGGGGCAAAGGCGGCGAAGAATTGGCGCAGGGTCGCTTCGTCCTGCGGGCCTTCCAGGATGGCCTGCTCGTCCGAGCGGCCCTGATGGAACAGCACCAGGGCGGGCAGGGCGCGCAGGCCGAGCTGGCTGGCCAGCGGCTGCAGCTGGGGATCATTCATGTCGACCATGGCCAGGGTGACCTGGGGATTGGCCGGGCCGACCAGGCTCTCCACCAGCGGGGTCATGCCCTGGCATTCGGGCATCTGGGGAGCGTGGAAATAGATGACGACCGGCTTCTTCATGGACGCATCGATCAGTTCGGCGTGAAAGTTCTGGGGATTGATGTCGACGATCATGAGGCTGACTCTCGAAAAATGGTGTGAGTTAACATGGGGTCTAGGGGGGTGGATTTCAAGCGCTCGTCCAGCAGGTAGCCATTGACGTTGCGGGTCGGGGCGGCGAGGCAGAGCCAGCCGCCGTCGAGCGGCCAGTCTTGCACCTGATAGGTGTGGGCATCGAGCCGATTATCCAGCCGCCACCCCTCCTCGGGCACAAAACACAGCTTGTCGAGTCCGGCGGCGATGCCATCCCCTTGGGCCTTCAGTACCGCCTCCTTGCGTGACCAGAGCCGATAGAAGGCCGATTCCTGCGCCTGCGCAGGCAGGGAGAGCAGCCATGCGTATTCACTGGCTGCATAGAAGCGTCTGGCCAGCGGCAGGATCTGGCGGCGGCGCAGTCCCATCTCGACATCCACCCCGAGCGGTCCCTCCTGGCAGAGTGCCAGCACCAGCCAGTCGCCGCTGTGGCTGAGGTTGAACTGCCAACTCTCGTCGCACAAGACGGGTTTGCCGTGAGGGCCGGTACAAAACACCAGTTCATCGGCAGGGCAGTGGAGTCGCTCGGCCAGCAGACGGCGGAGCAGCACCCGGCCCAGCAGGTACTCCTGCCGGCGGTTTGGCTGCTGGATAGCGTGCCAGAGCTGATGTTCTTCCCGGGAGAGTTCATGGGGCAGCGTATTCAGCTGCTCGGCACAGATCTGAGCCGGTTTTAACAAATAGAGATCCGCTGAGATCATAATTTTTCACTTAAAAAAGGGGGTGAAGCAGCGATAAAAATCAGTTTTAACTGGCCCTGATGGCCACTTTCGCGATTGTATATTGTTTGGGCATGATCACATTAATTATGAAAAATAATGCATTTCCTTGCGAAAATGTGATGTCGATAGGGATTTTCACTTGCCTCGATAGAATTCTTGGATATAGTCGGGTGCTGTTGCCTTATAAATTGCCCTCTACGGCCGTATTTTAACAATGTTTACTCTTTTGCGGGGATAAAGGATTGCGCCACCTGATGCTACTGCTGGCCGCGCTCGGAATGGTGGGTTGTGCCTCGGCACCCCAGACCGAGGTCGCGAGCAAGATCGAAGTTTCCATGATGGAACCCGTGGTTGAACCGGAAGCTTCGCAGACACCCGATGTAAACGAAATCCTGACCGTATATAAAGAGTGGCGTGGTGTTCCCTACCGCATGGGCGGGAGCAGTCAACGCGGTATCGATTGTTCTGCCTTCGCCCGTGAAGTGTTCCGCAATGCGGTCGGCATCGAGCTGCCACGGGATACTCGCTCCCAGGTACACGAAGGGACCCGGGTAGCCAAACGGGATCTGATGGAAGGGGATCTGGTCTTCTTCAAGATCAGCAAGCGTCTGAACCACGTGGGCATCTATGTCGGCAACGGTGAATTCATCCATGCCTCCACCCGGGCCGGGGTCACCCGCTCCAGACTGGACAACGCTTACTGGCGCGGCAAATTCTGGCAGGCACGCCGGATCGAGATCTGAGTTAGGCTGGACAAACGGCTCGCAGTACGGACTGTTTTTCCAACCTCACTTGAACCGGGCTCAGGCAGCCCGGTTTTTTATGGCCGTCGTTTAGACTTTCCGGGGCCGACTCTCTATAGTGTGGCCCCCCGTTCCTCGGCAGACTCAGCATGAAGACCCACTCCGATCGCAAATCCGGCTTGCATCCGCGCAACCGCCATCAGGCGCCCTACGACTTCGACGCGCTCTGTCAGCGCACGCCAGAGCTGTTGCCCTTCGTATTCATCAATGAGCACGGCACCCGCACCCTGGATTTCGCCGATCCTGCCGCCGTCAAGACGCTGAACCGTGCCCTGCTGGCGCTGCACTATGGCATCAAGCATTGGGATCTGCCGCCGGGCTACCTCTGCCCCCCCATCCCGGGGCGGGTGGATTATCTGCACCGGGTGGCGGATCTGCTGGCAGAGAGCGCGGGCCAGGTGCCGACGGGCAAGGGGGTGCGGGTGCTGGACATCGGCGTGGGGGCGAACTGCATCTATCCACTGCTGGGGGCCCGTGAATATGGCTGGCGCTTCGTGGGCTCGGATATAGACCCGGTGTCGGTCAAGGCGGCGACCCTGCTGGCGGGCAGCAATGGCCTGGCGGGGCAGATCGAATGCCGCCATCAGGCCAACCCCAAACACATCTTTCGTGGCATTGTCGGCCCGAAGGAGCGCTTCGCCCTGACGCTCTGCAACCCGCCGTTTCATGCGTCGCTGGCCGAGGCGAGCAAGGGCTCGGAGCGCAAGCTGCGCAACCTCGGGAAGGCGGTGACGGGGGCGCCGCTGCTCAACTTCGGTGGCCAGAAGGCCGAACTCTGGTGTGAGGGGGGCGAGGCGGCGTTTCTGGCGGGCATGGTAGACCAGAGCATGGAGTTCGCCACCCAGTGCCTCTGGTTCAGCTCGCTGGTGTCGAAGAAAGAGAACCTGCCTGCCGCCAAGAAGGCATTGGCCCAGGCCGGGGCACGCCAGGTGCGGGTGCTCGACATGGCCCAGGGCAACAAGGTGAGCCGGATCCTGGCATGGAGCTTCCTGGAGCCCGAGGCTCATGGTCACTGGTGGTCTGCCGGGAAAAAATGATCGGAAAACGGGGCTCTGATGGCAGAAACAGGTCGAGCAGAGCCCTTTTCGGATTCGCTCTGCTCTCGTGACGTTGCCATCAAGATAATCGTTTTTCCCGCCAGAACAGCCCCCATTCAGCCTTCCGGTTAGTGATCACTCTCACCCCCGGTACAGTTGTACGCCGAGATTTTTTTGTACTTACCATTGAAACTTTCATAAAATGGGACTGGTTAGACCTCTTTACAGGCATGGAATCGAATAGGGATCGGTAAATGAAAGTTGTCGATTTTCTGAAGCACAAGCGCGAGATACTGGCGCAACACCCCTTTGAGCTCAAGGATTGGCTCTCTCCGGCGATCCGCGACTACTGGCGTGAGTTTCAGCAAAAGGCACACCTTCACCCTTTGCTGGGGCGGGTGCTCGACCTGCAGGCCGACCATCAGCTGGTGCGGCGACGGGGCAGATCCCAGGCCCAGGCGGTCAACAGCCAGCCGGCCCTGGCCGAGGACGACCTGATTGAGCTGGATGGTGAGGCGGCCAGCCTGTACGCCGAGCTGCAGACCCGGATCGGGGAAGAGACCCATGTCGGCGAGTGGCTGCAGGTCAGCCAGCCGCTGATCGATCAGTTTGCCGCCGTCACCGGCGATCATCAGTGGATCCACACCGATCCCGAGCGGGCGGCGGCCGAGTCGCCGTTCAAGACCACCATAGCCCACGGCTTCCTGACCCTGGCCCTGTTACCCCAGCTGACCGGTTCGGTGGATGAGGCGACCCCGGAGTTTCCAAGCGCCCGCATGGTGGTGAACTTCGGTCTGGAGCAGGTGCGTTTCCCCTATCCGATCAAGGTGGACAGCAACATCCGTGCGCGCACCAGGCTCTCCCGCGTGACGCCGATCAAGGGCGGGCTCGAGTTGCTCAAAGAGATCAAGATAGAGATAGAGGGCATTCGCCGCCCCGGCTGCGTCATCGAATCGGTCACCCGAGTCTATTTCTGACCCTGGTCCCGCTTGCTGCAGATAAACACAGGCCCACTTCGGTGGGCCTGTGTCGTTTCCGGGGTTGGGTGTCCGTGGCGGGCCAGGTCAGCGTTAGAAGCTGGCACCCAGGGTGATGGTATGGCGCCACTCCTTGTCATCCAGACTCTGCTGATCTCCGCCATATTCGAGCCAGTTATCGTCCCAGCTCAGTTCACTCGACCAGGAGAGGCGCAGGTGGTCGTTGAAGTAGTACCTGAGCCCCAGGCTGCCGTTGACGGATTGATTCCTGGTCAGGTAGGGGGAGGGCTGATCGATGAACTTCTCGTAGGTTCCCTTGCTGAACAACTCGAATCTTTGCTGCCAAACGGAGATGGGCTGACGATAGTCCCAGCCGAGGTTGATGAAGGGGTAGTTGATGATGCGTTCATCGAACAGAACCGAATCGCTCCAGACCTCGGGGGTGAAGTAGGAACGCTGCAAGCCCAGCTGACTGATAAACTCCAGTCGCCTCTGCTTGTCGTTCCAGAAGCGGTAACCCGGGCCAGAGGCATAGCTCAGCTCCAGATAGTTGCTGTCGATCAGGTTGTAGTCGGCATCGAGGGAGGATCGCAGGAACCAGTGCTCATCGAAGAAGAAGTCCAGCTTGGGGCTGAGGGTGTATTCATGGCTGTCGGTGATGCTGTTCGCCGTCTCGTAGATGTATTCTCCATCCAGGGTATAACGCCAGTCCAGATTGGCCAGCTCGGTCGACACCTTGAGGTTGACGTTGTTGGTCTTCTTGTCGTTTTCCTTCAACTTGATGTTTAGATCACCGGTGCCGCTCAAGAGCCAGGCATTGAGCCCGTCGGGCGTGTCCAGCAAGGGGATCCCGGTCCTGGTCAACGGCCTCGGCTGATCCTGTTTGTCCAGCCGCCAGCGCTTGATGGCATCACGCGGGATGGTCAGGGCCTGGCTGTAAGCCGGCTTGATGCTGATCTGCTCGTCGGTGATCTCCTCTATGGTGCCGGTCAGGCGATCGCCGTTGCGCATCCACAGGATGTCGGCCATCGCCGTCGTGCTGGCGCACAGGAGCAGCAGGCTCAGCAGACCCTGTCTCATCACCGCCATGCCGGTGAGCACTCAGCCGCTGATGGGCTGGGGTAGCCCGCTCTTGCTGTCGAGCAGGACCGTCACCTGAGTGCTATCCACCTCGGGGGCGGCAATGAACTGCTCGACCTCGGTTGACAGCACCAGGGGGGCGCCTTGTGCCATCTCCTCCTCGGTACGGGAGAGTGGAGAGTGGACCTCTAGCCAGCGTCGGCCGTCCGGCTCCACCGCCATCTTGACCGGCTGATTGATCACCCGCACCTGAGTGCCGACCGGCACCAAGTTAAACAGGGTCTCGATGTCGTCGGGACGCAGCCGGATGCAGCCTGCGCTGACCCGCAGACCGACCCCGAAATCCTTGTTGGTGCCGTGAATGAGATAGTCCCGCTGACCGTAGCCCAGGCGCATGGCGAAATTGCCAAGCGGATTGTCCGGTCCGGGCGGTACCACGGCCGGCAGATCTATGCCCTTTTGCTCCAGCCAGGACTTGCGCACCATGGGGCCGGGCACCCAGGTCGGGTTCGGGTTCTTCGCGATGATGGTGGTGGTCATCTCCGGCGTCTCGCGACCTATGTCACCGATGCCGATGGGCAGCACCATCACCTCCTGCTTGCCCTTGGGGAAGTAGTAGAGCCGCAGCTCGGGCAGGTTGATGACTATCCCCTCCCGCGGCACATCGGGCAGCAACATCTGGGTCGGCAGGGTCAGCCGGGTGCCTGGGGTGGGCAGATAGGGGTCTACCCCAGGGTTGGCCTCCAGCAAGGCCAGAAAACCAATCTGGGTATGCTTGCCGACCAGTTCCAGGTGATCCCCTGGTTGCACTATGTAATCTTCCAGCTCGCCGATCAGGCGGCTGTCCGCCGGCGGGAGGGGATAGGTTTTGGACCAGACCGGCGCGGCCCAGAGGCTGGTGGCGACCAGCAGCAGTGAGACGATACGTGGATACAACATGGTTTTTCCTATCTGTCAGTCTTGTCTTGAGGGAAGCGCTCCCTCCCAAAAAATGAGCAGAGATTGTAACCAATAGTCCCGGGATTACCAGCGCCTGGCTGAGGCACTGCCGAGCCGGCTGGGCATAGTCCGCCTCCCCCTTTCACCGCGCAGGCCCCGCTTTTTCGGCGAAACGGGGATAAGCGCGGGTCGACTGATGGCCGCTGACGTCGGCGGGGAAGAGTCACATCTTGACCGCCAGGGGTGGCATGGCCGATGTGCGGCCGGCTGCGATGGCGGGGGAGGGGAGCAAACCGCCGCGGGCTGGCTGTTTAATAGCCAGTCGTATGATCTTCAACGATATTTACATTGATTTCCCGACTCGGGTTGGGTCAATATGAGGGCCCGCGGAGAGATGCCGGAGTGGCCGAACGGGATTGACTCGAAATCAATTGTGGCAGCAATGCCACCCAGGGTTCGAATCCCTGTCTCTCCGCCATCTTCTGAGCCCGACTTGTACAACAGGTTGGGCTTTTTGTTGTCTGCTTGTTTTCCGCCGCTTCTGCCAGCATGCCGGCTCGTTGAACCCCACAGAACAGCTCATCCCTTCCTCTGATTTGCTTCTGGGATGCAGAAGAGCGCTCATCGGGGTGAGCCGAGGCAAATACCAGGCGAAACAATCGGCTAGAAGCGGCCTGACCCCTGTGGATAGTCGGAGGATTCAGGCCAAGTTCAGCGCACCCCCGGTATGGTGCTCCGGCGTTTATGCGGTGTAACGAATAACAAACAGAGATGGCTGCCGGCGCAGTCATTCCCGTCTATCTTCCATCCCACAAAGACGCGAAGCGACATGCACGAGCCCAAGGCCCACCCCGGTCAGGGGCCGCGCTCGCTGCCGATATCCATCCCCTGCCGTACGAGCTGCTGGCCATGATGCCTCTTTGCAGCACCGGTGGTCACCTCGCCATTCTCATGACGTCCTGGAGGACATGATGACCGAATGCCATCTGCGCAACTGCATTACCCCTTCTCTCATTCGCCAGATTGGGCTCGGTCTGGCCGCCGGCGCTTTGTGTTTCCTGGTGCTGAGCTATGCGGACCCGGCCGCTCGAAAGAGCGAGCCCGAGGCGGCCGTCGAGGTCCCCACGCCAGCAGAGCCCCTCTCGTCCGAACCCCAGGCCAGTGGCGCCGCGGCAACCTCGAGCCAGCCGGATGAGGCGAGCTTGCCCCTGCCGGCGCTGACGGCCGCTGGCGGCTCTGATGGAGTGCAGGGAGAGGGGATGGCCGACGAGGTGATTCCCACCCCCATGCTGGGCGAGCCGAGTGCGGCCGTATCGATAGCGGGTGAAGAGAAGGTGGTGGCTCAGCCGCCCATGCTGATAACCGCCAGCACTCCGCCCTCTACCGCTCAGCCTGCGGCCAAGCCGTCGGTGCCTCCGGAGTCGGTGTCCAAGCCAGCTCCCAAGCCAGCTCCCAAGCCTGAGAGCAAGCCTGAGGCCAAGCCGCAAGGCAAGGCGCCCGGCAAGGTGAGCTTGACGCCTGCCAAGGTCCTGCAGCAGAAGAACGGCAACCACCTCAGCGTCCAGTTGATGGGATCAGGCAGCCTGGCGGCCATAGAGCAGTTTGTGCTCGCCAACCGGCTCGCTGGCAAGGTGTGGATTTATCAGACCAAGTTCCACGGCAGCCCCTGGTATGTGGTGCTGAAGGGGGAGCATGCCAGCATGAGCCAGGCGCTGGCAGCCATTCGCAAGCTGTCGCCTGCCCTGCAGAAGGCGGGGCCCTGGCCCAAGTCATTTGCCCAGGTGAAGAACGAATTGAAGCAATAGGCCTGAGAGTGGGGGATGTGGCTCGGCCGAGCCGGGTCATGGTCGAGCATTCGCACCATTGCCCCATCCTATGAGCGTCAGCCCCTCAGCCTTTATTGCACCACAGCCGCGCCAGTCGCGGCTGTGGTGTTTTCGGTCTGGCTGATTTCAAACTGCTCCGCCATTCCTTGGGCAGCGTGAGACTGGCCCCAAGGACGGCCGTCAGCCCTTGCGGCTGGCGAGCTGGCGCAGCAGCTGGGTACTCTGGTGCAGGCTCTGCTGCTGCACCTCGCTCAGCGGACACTGCTTGATCACGTATTCGGCGCTGGCCACCACCGTCTTCCAGCGGGGGGCCTTGGGCAGGGTATCCAGGCTCAGGTATTTGTCGAGGGTGCGGGTCTGGGGGCTGGATCTGTCCATGTAGACCCGCCACAGCTTGCTCTTCTCCGCCAGCACTATCTTGCCCTTGCCGGTGCTCTGCTGCCAGGCATCCAGGGTGAGGCGCATGGTGTCCACCAGGGCCCGGCGCAGCGGCTCGTCATCCTGCTGGCGGATCAGGTTGTCCGCCAGGGAGCGGAACTCGCCACCGAGCCGGCTGAGTTCACCCAGCAGCTGACCGTCCTCTATGATGGCCTGGCGCGACAGGCTCTTGAGGGCGTTTTCCAGCGCCATCACCCGGTTGTCATCCTGGCGGGACTCGGTGCTGAGGGTGAGGGCGAAGGCGCGCTGGCCGCCCAGGCTGATGGGCAGCGCGCGGGCGTTGAGTTCATCCTTCTGACCCGCCACCAGGAAGCTCAGATCCTGCTCCGGCCGTGCGGTCAGGTCGGGCCACTGGCTCGCCAGGGGGGAGGCCAGCCACTCGTCGAGGAGCAAGCCTTCCATGGCCTCCGGCTCCTGTCCCAGCAAGCGGGCCAGGGCGCGGGAGGCAAACAGCACCACCCCCTGCTCGTCGATGAAGACCATGGGATCCGCCCCTTCCCCGAGCAGCGCCAGCAGCCGCTCCTGATCCTGATGCAGCTGTGTCTGCAGGCTGAGGCGGTGCTCTATCTCCTGCTTCAGTAGCCGGTTCTCCACCAGGGAGGCACGGCCGGCACTGGCTTCCAGCAGGGCCTTGACCCGGGCAAATAGCTCCTCCTTGCAGAACGGCTTGACCAGGTAATCGTTGGCGCCGGCGTTGAAGCCCTCTTCTATATCCTTTGGCTGGTTGAGGGCGGTGAGCAGCAGCACCGGCAGCTTGTCCTTGGGGTGCTGTTCGCGCAGGCGGCGGCAGACGTCGAAGCCGGACAGGGTCGGCATCATCACGTCCAGCAGTATGAGGTCGACCGGCTCCTGGGCCAGCTTGGCGAGGGCGTCGTGGCCGTCGCTGCTCGGCAGGATGCGGTAGCCGCAGGGCTGCAGCAGGTGGCGCAGTATGTGCAGATTGATGGGCTCGTCATCCACCACCAGGATGAGGGGCGCATCGGCAGGTGGCGGTGGCAGATCGTCGCTCTCCCAATCCGGCAGGATCAGTGGCTGCTGGCGCTCCAGCTGATGCTCCATCTGGCGACTGTCCAGGGTCAGGCTGCCCGCCTTGCCGCTGGCGAGCGGCAGGGTGAAGGCGAAGGTGGAGCCGACGCTCGGTTCGCTCTCCACGCTGAGTTCGCCCCCCATCAGGTGCACCAGCTGGCGGGTGATGGAGAGGCCGAGGCCGGCCCCCTGCTTGCTCAGCTCCGGGCTCATCTGCACCAGCGGTTCGAAGATGTGTTCCAGATGCTCCCGAGGGATGCCGATGCCGGTGTCGGTCACCCTGATGCGCAGGAACTGGCCCTCCACCAGGGCGCTCAGCACCACCTTGCCCTGGGGGGTGTACTTGATGGCGTTGCCCACCAGGTTGTAGAGCACCTGTTCCAGGCGCTGCTCGTCGGCCAGCACCGGCGGCAGCTCGGCCGGGCTTATGTCCACCAGGGTGAGCGGCTTGGCCTGCACCAGGTGCTGGCAGAGATCCAGCACCAGCCGGATGACCCCCTTGGAGGAGACCGGCTGGGGATGGATCTCCAGCTGGCCGTAGCGCATCTGGTGGTAGTCGAGCAGATCGTCCACCAGCCGGGCCAGGCCGTCGGCGCTCTTGATGATGAGGCCTAGCTGCTTCTGCTGACCCTCGGTCAGGTCCTGCTGGCTTGCGAGCATGGACTCCGCCATCCCCTTGATGCCGTGGATGGGGGTGCGCAGCTCGTGGGAGGTGTTGGCGAGCAGCTCATCCTTGAGCTTGTCCGCCTGTTGCAGGCTCAGGTTCTGCTTGTGGGTCAGCTTGACCTGCTGCTGCAGCTCCTGGGTCTGGCGCTCGATGAGTTCTATCTTGTCCTTCACCGAGCGCTGCATGTGGCGAAACGCCTGGGCCAGCCGGTCGATGTCATCGTCGGTACGGGCGATGCTGATGGGGTGATCCAGGGCACCGTCGGCCACCTGCTCGGCGGCGGCGGTGAGGGAGCGCAGCGGCGCCGTGATGGAGTGGGAGAGCCAGCGGGAGAACAGGATCAGCAGCAGCAGGGAGCCGGCACCGAGCAGTATGACCAGGGTCTCCAGCTGGCGGATGGGGCGGTAGGCCTCGCTGGTGGAGATCTCGGCGACGAAGGCCCACTCGGTGTCGAATACCTTGACCTGGGTGTAGGCGGCCAGCACCTCGTCATCGTGATAGGAGCGAAACAGCCCGACCCCCTGCTCACCGGAGAGGGTCTTGACGACCAGCGGGGTCTGCAGCGGTCGGAAGTTCGGGCTGAAGCTGTTCTCCACGCTGAACTCGGGGGCGAGCCAGGCATTGGCGCGCATCCGCTTGTCCGGGCCGACCAGTATGGTCTCCCCCGTCTCACCGAGTCCCTCCCGCTCCGCCATGATCTGGTTGAGCTTGTCCGGTAGCAGCTCGAAGATCACCACCCCGCGCACATAGTCGTACTGCATGACGGGGGCGGCCAGGTAGGCGACCACCTGGCCGGTCAGCTCGTTGCGGCCAAAGTCGGTGAACTCGAAGATCTGCTGGGGTTTCTGACCACCATCGAGCCGGCGCTTGATCTTGGCGAAGGTGTCGCCGAGGCCGCTGGTCTGATAGGGGCCGGAGAGCAGGTTGGTGGCAAAGTTGGCATGCTTGGTGACCGAATAGACCACATCACCGTTGAGATCCACCAGAAAGATGTCGCTGTAGTTGGACTTGCGCACCATGTCGGCATAGCCGCGGTGGAAGCGCTGATGCACCCGGCCGTACATCTCGTCCGCCAGGATCAGGGCGCTGATGGAGGGTTCTATGTCCACCTTGCTGTCGGGTTTTTGCAACTGATCCCAGGAGCCGGGCACATAGCGGGCCTGGGCACGGGCGCGCGCCTCCTGCGGGGTGGTGCCCAGCTTCTCGAAGGCGCCGGTGAAGCCATAGAAACGACCGATACTGTTGCCGGCAAAATCCTGCTGGGAGAAGTTGATGATCTGCTCTTTGAGGTTGCCGAAGTAGTCTTCCAGCTGGCTCTTCTTGATGTTGCGCACCGACACCAGATGATTGGAGGTCTGGGTGGTGAGGTCCTTGCCGTGGCTATAGAGGAAAAACAGGGTGACGACCAGGAAGGGCACCAGGCCTAACATGAAAAAAGCCAGCATCAGCTGAGCTCTGAGCCCACGAGGCTTGAAGGTCCATTTCATCTTGTGATTTTCAATTGAGAATCCAGTTACTAAACGCGACAAGTCTCTGATTAAAGACTAATCATTTCAATGACTTTATCTTGAATTCGCCTACGGAGTCACAGCGGGCCGAGGGAATTTCGGCCAAGGCGTTTAAAGCCTGAGCAAACGACCGGGAAAAGTGCTGAAAGACAGAAAAAAGGGTTGTGCCCGTGCTCTGGGTACGTATAATGCGCCTCGTTGTCAGGCAACTGGCACATAGCAGTCAGGCGGGAATAGCTCAGTTGGTAGAGCACGACCTTGCCAAGGTCGGGGTCGCGAGTTCGAGTCTCGTTTCCCGCTCCAATTTCTCATGGCACCAACCATGGGTATCACTTTCAAGGCGATCAGCCTTGTCAGCATGGCGCGTTAGCAAAGCGGTTATGCAGCGGATTGCAAATCCGTTTAGTCCGGTTCGACTCCGGAACGTGCCTCCATATTCTTCCTCTGTTTCATTCGTCTTCCATGCCTGTTTCAGCCTCGAAACTTCTCTTTGGCATACCCCCTTGTCTTTAATATCCTTGCTGGGTGAGTAACTGCTCGCAGCCCTGCTGGCGCCACTCTCTCTGCAGATAGTGACTCACGTCGCTCAGAGATTGCCCCCGGTATTGAAATTGCATTTCGGCGGAGTGCTCGGTCAGATCGGCCATCTTCTGTCTCAGTTGACCGCATTGCCACAGGCTGACGGTAGGCACCCCCTGGTACACCAGTGCGATGGCGTCATGCTGGTTGAGTCGCCACTCCTGCCACTCCGACCAGATCAGCAGGCCCAGCACGCTCAGGACCGCGACTTCTGCCAGTTTCATCCTCTTCTTCCTTCATCTCCCTGCCCATGCTCTAACTCTTGTCCAAGGAGTGGTTTTTGCCAGCCTTGTTACTCTTTGGTTAAATAATGTAACCCGGTTTCACTTTTTGGTTTTTAGGCGGTTTTTTTATAAAAAAATGGGCTTATTGGTGTAGTAATCCTACAAATTGTGGAGTAATCTTTGCTAAGTGGTCTTACCAGTGAGGCGTTAAATCATGTTTCATCCCTTCTCTCTGACTCAGATAATCCTTCGCCGCATCTTCGTGCTGCTGGTGGGCGTGTTGGCCTTCCCGGTGATGCTGTTTCGCAGCGATCGCGCCCGCTTCTACAGCTACCTGCACCGCATCTGGAGCAAGACCAGCACCAAGCCGGTGTGGCTCAAGATGAGCGAACGGGGCGAGCGGATCTTCTACTGAACCGTCTCCTCGCATAAAAAAAGACAGCCAAGGCTGTCTTTTTTATTTTTAAGCATATGAAATTAAATGATTTGTTCCTTACCGTGTCCACGCATTGACCACGTTGAGATAATCGGAAGCAAAAGCCCCAGTTTTGACTGGGGCTTTTTATTTGGTGGGGATTATCTGCCGAGGTAGTCCGCAATGACGACAGTGGCGACGCCAAGGACGGCATTTATCGTGGTATATACCCACTGCTTTTTGGCAATGAACACGACCTCACACACAATGCTAAGCACCAATACAAAGGGGTAGAAGATGTAGTAAGTAGCCAGAATTGAGTATTCGTCTGAGCGATGGACGGACACATCAAAGAGCACGAGAAAATAGTTGGCTACGAGGAACCATAAGCATATTTTCACAGATATCCCTCTATGGACTGATCAAGGCCCATTGCTGTTGTAAACGGTTCATGAGTGAATCCCTCATGGTGTTGGCGCGCAGACAAGAATGGAATCCTGCAAACGAGACGTAGCTGACCTGTTGTTGTGCCTGTGCCCACATCAGGCATATTTAGAGGATTGTTTCCCACATTCAGGCGACCCGAATGGACTCCGGGCCGCCATTGGTTCCGCCGCGGCGCTAGTGAAAGGGAAACAGATAGTTAAGCCAACTCGTCATTCGCAACAGCACTTTGCGGATAATGGAAACCTGGGTGAAGTACTTGGTATAGATGGCGGCCTGACCGCTGGAGCCCGCAATAACCTGATACTTGGGCCAGTCAGGATCCGTGATCTTGAGAGCGATAGGCAGGCGCCCTGGTGTCTGGGCCGATGTCTGATCGATCAGACTGGCGTTCGCCTGCACATTCCCGGCCGCCAACGCCGGTATGACAGACATCACCTCAGCAGTGAAGACCCGACCAGGGATACCATCTATTACAATTTCGGTTTCATCCCCTTCGGCTAAGCGCTGCATGCTGTTCTGCCAGAACCAGCCAACATAGGTAGTATCATCTTGGTGGATGAAGTTCATCACGGGGCGATATTGAAAAGGGGCCGCAATCATACCGGGGCGAAGCGCCAACTGAGAAACATATCCATCACTGGGAGCCGTGACCACGGTCTGCTCCAGCTCATACTTGGCCTCGTTGAGTTGGGCTTGCAGGTCTACGATCATGGCCTTCTGTTGGTCTATTTGGGCCGTAATGTCATCCACATTAGCCTGGGTCATATCGAGGTCACGCCGCTTGCCGATGCCACGATTCACCAATGCCAGTGCTCGGTCACGATCCAGGCTGGCGGAGCGGAGCCTGGCATCAATGGACTTGAGTTGCTCCCGATTGGATGCGAGCCTTGCGGTCAAGCTGGCCACCTTCTGTTCAAAGGGTTCGGCCTCAATACGAAACAGTACATCGCCCTTTTTGATCATCTGATTTGCCTGGACGGGCACCTCACTGACACGACCTTTCACCAGCGGCACAATAGGCGTGGAGACATAGTAGTTACGCGCTATTGACGCGTAGGGATGGTTGTAGTTCATCAGAACGATGAGCCCACCCACGAGAAAAAAACCACCGAGCACGGCGGTCGGCAGGGTCCACTTGTTGAGCGGGAGATTGAATATCTTGAATATGCCCGTAGCGCAAGCAACGTAACTGAGGATCAGTAGCAGGTCCATGGCTATCACCCTCTCTCATTCTGTTCGAGTGTCGCCATGCGGGCTTGCAGCGTGGCGAGCTCTTGCCTGAGCGCTGAAATGTCCTCTTCATCTTTCTTTAAGCGTTGAACGAACCCCCACCCCCGCTCGGGGCGGTAGAGGGTGGCCCAGATCCAAAGGAATGGCCAAATAACATGCAGAGTAAATAAGCTGACCCAGCCAGCCACATGAATGGCATCCTGATGGGGATGCTGACGATGTTTGGCTATTTCATAAGGAATATCGTGAATGACGATTATGCCGTAGAACAACACCAAGACGACGAATACCAAGACCCCTAACGCAAAGTAATCAAGTAGCATTTCTAAACCTCAACAGTTTTGCAGCTTTATCCCTCGTTGGTGTCACCTGTTATGCCCATATCGCTTTTAACACAGAGGGGTGAACATACCCTGAAGAGGTTTTGGTACTTCATGTCACTCTGGCAGTTCTTCTAGCTTCACTTCGAGTTGCAGGTGGTTGCCGTCTCGCTCCCCGTCTCTGGGAGTTGCAAGCCGCCAGCCAGAGCTGCCTCTCTCCCATCTATCGCCCATCGGGATCCAGCTCTGACCTGGCAGCAACTAGCCTCCCATCAAGACTCGCGCCGCTCCGATCGGCTCAGCCCTGCCAGCACGCTGCGCAGGCGGGCGAGGCCGATGGGCTTGAACAGGCACTCATCCATGCCGGCGGCGAGGCAGAGCTCCCGCTCCCTGGGCAGGGCGTGGGCGGTGAAGCCCCAGATGGGCAGCTCATGGCCGCGCGCACGCAGGCGGCGGGTCAGCTCGAAGCCATCCATCGTCGGCATCTGGCAGTCGGTGATGACGAGATCGAAGTGGTGGCTGCCGACGGCACGCAGCGCCTCCAGCCCGTTGCTGCGGACGCTCACCTCGTGCCCCAGATACTTGAGCTGCTGGCGCAGCAGCGTCTGGTTGGCATGGTTGTCATCCACCACCAGGATCCGCAGTGGCGTCTGTTCGGCCTCCTCCTGCCTGAGCAGGCTCTCTGGCGACGGCAGGCCCGAGACCACCGGCGTCAGCGGCAGGCTGATATCGAGTCGGGTACCCACGCCGATCTGGCTGCTGACCTCGATATCGCCCCCCATCATCTGGCACAGGATCCTGGCGATGTTGAGGCCAAGACCGGTGCCCGCGTATTGATAGGGAGAGTGGGCGCGGTAGAAGGGGGTGAACAGCAGTGGCAGCTTGTCGGCCGGGATGCCGACCCCGCTGTCGCTGATGAGCAGTCGCAGCACTGGGGCCTGCTCGTGCTCCCCCTCCAGGGTGGCCCGGATGCTGACTTCGCCGCGCTCGGTGAACTTGATGGCGTTGCTCAGCAGGTTGAAGACTACCTGGCGCAGCCGCAAGGGGTCGACCAGCACCAGTGGCAACGACTGGGTCGCGAGCTCGATGCGATAGTTCAACCCCTTCTGCTCGGCCATGCCGGCGAACACCTGGGCGACCGACTGCAGCAGCGGCGTGAGCGCGCACGGCTGCGGGGCCAGCGTCATCTGACCCGCCTCTATGCTGGAGATATCCAGTACATCCCCGATCAGATCCAGCAGGCCGTTGGCCGATTCAGAGGCGATGCGCAACTGCTCGCCGGTATGGGGCGAGAGCGCCGGATCCTGGATGGCGAGCTCCAGCATGCCGAGGATGGCGTTCATGGGGGTGCGGATCTCGTGGCTCATGGTGGCGAGGAAGTCGCTCTTGGCCCGACTGGCGCTGTCGGCCTGCTCCTTGGCCAGACGCAGCGCGCTCTCCATCGCCTTGCGCTCCGTGATGTCGATCCAGCCGTTGATCACCCCGCTGATGGCCCCCTGGCTGTCGCAGTAGGGCACCATCCAGTGATAGATGCACTTGCTGTGATCCCCCTTGTTGAAGACGCGATCGGCGAAGATGGGCTCACCATCCCGCAGTACTTTGGCGAAGTCCCGCTCCAGCCCGGCGAGGGCATCGGTATCGACCCGGCCACGGAGGCCCTCGATGAGGGGCTTGCCCAGCACGGCACCTGGCTGGGCATTGAGCAGCGCCAGGTACTTGCTGTTGCACAGCAGCACCTTGCCGCTCCTGTCCCGCACCACTATGGGGTGGGGCAGGCTCTCCCCCAGCGCCTCGATGAAGCGGACATGGGCTTCCAGCTGCTGGCGGGACGCCTGCTCCGAGCGGGCCAGCCGGTTGAGCATGCGATTGCGGTACAGCAGCAGCAGGGCCAGGCCAAACAGGACCGCAAACAGCAGGTAAAAGTAGTCGGCGTGGCGCTCCATGAAGGTGGGGGCCGGCAGCTTACGGTTGCGCCACTCGTAGCTCATCATTGCCAGCTCATTGGGGGAGATGGAGAGGATGGTCTTGTCGAGGATGCTCATCAGCATGTCGTTGTCCGCCAGGCTGGCGAAGCCCATGCGGATCGGCTCGTCGTCGGCGGGGCCCGCGATGCGCAGCCGGGTCAGGCGGTGGCCGTCCACCGCATGCTGGGCGAAGTAGAGCGGCACTATGGCGGCGTCGAGGCTGCCCCGGTTGAGCGCCTGCATCGCCTCCTCGGCGCTCTCCATGAAACTCACTTCGCTGCTGCCGAGGCGTGCGGCGAGGGGATGGTAGTGGGCCATGCCGACGCGCTTGCCGGCCAGATCCTGCAGGCTGGAGGTGGTCCGATCCGCTTGCTGGGCGAGGATCACATAGATGTCGTCGCTGGCATAGGGCAGGGAAGGGCGCAGCCCATAGCTCTCGGCCACGGGTTGGGAGATGGCGCCGATGAGATCGAGCCGGCCATCCCGCATTGCGTTGTTGCGCTGGCGATCCGAACCGAAGGAGGCGAACTCGAAGCGCAGGCCGGTGCGCTTGCTCACCTTGGCCAGCATGTCGACCGTCATGCCGGTGAGCTGATCATCATAATCCTTGACCCCATAAGGGTAGAGATCGTCCATCAGCCAGACCTTGATGGGGGGGGCCTTGCGCAACCAGGCCAGCTCGGCGGCGTCATAGAGATCGGACGGGTTGTCGACCATGTCGCGGATGGGCCCGTTCCACTGGCTGAAGATGAGGTTGCGGGTGATATCGTCGACATCACGCAGGGTGCGATTGATGAGGCTCAGCAGCTGCGGCGCCCTGGCGGAGACCGCGAAGCGAAAGCCGTCGGAAGCCAGGCTCGGCGGCGCCTCGCCGCGCCGCCCGAGTTTATCGAAGCGCTCGCTGTTGAGGTAATACATGGAGTGGATGTCGCTGAGCAGCACATCCTGCCGGCCGAAGAAGACGGCGTCGAAGGCCGCCACGTTGGAGGGGTAGGTCACCAGGCTGAGCAGGGGGTAGTCGCGTTTGAATTCCTGCTCATCGATGTAGCCCCGCACTGTGGCGACGCTCTGCCCGGGGGTCAGCAGGGGATCCTGGCGCTGCTTTGGCGCCGAGAAGACAGGGGTGTTGCTGAAGTAGCGCCGGCTGAGGCGGATCCCGGCTCGATCGCCGTCGGCCAGGGTCAGGTTGCCGAGGTTGACGATGTCGACATCACCCTGGCGCAGGGCGGCGAGGGCGCTCTCCTTGTCCTCGAAGCGGCGCAGCACCAACGGTTTCTGCAGGGCCTTGGCCAGGATGTTGAGATAGTCGGCGGAGATCCCCTCGAAGCGGCTGTCCGAGGCTGTCATGCTGAACGGGCGATAGTCGTGGTGCAGGATGCCGACGCGCAGCTGCGCGGTCTGCTGCAGCCACTGCTGCTCGGCCGGGGGCCGGGGGGAGTCGGTGTGCTGGATATAGTGGCGGCTGTGCAGCGTGAGCGCCAGCGCGGGCTGGGCGAACAGCAGGCACAGCAGGGTCAGCGATCGAAGCAGGTTCATCATGTCACCCGGGTTGCGACAGTCATCCTTGTCGGTCAAATGCACCAGAAAGCGGTCATTCTACCGGAATTATCGCAAAACAAGTCCCTTTGTTCGGCATTTCCCCGCGGGAACGACAGGAAAAAATGGCGGGACAGGCCCGCCATCGCTGCGCCTTGTCAGCCGCCGCTCATCCCCGTCGCCCTAGCCGAACCGGTAGGAACCCATATAGAGGCTGCCGTAGTCCCAGCTGTCGTGCAGCTTGTGGGGCTTGTCCTGGCCGGCCGCGCCCAGCGCCACGAACAGCGGGCGCAGGTGATCGTCGTGGGGATGGGATTCCACCGCGCCCGGGGCCCGGGCCCGATAATCTTCCAGCGCCGGGCGATCGCCGTCGCTCATGGCCTGCTCCAGCCAGCGGACGAAGCGGCTCGCCCAGTCGGGCACCGGGCTGTCATCCGGCCCGAGTGCGCGCAGGTTGTGGGTGATGGCGCCGGAGGCGAGGATGCCGATCCCTTGCTCGCGCAGGGCCTGCAGGGCCTCCCCCAGCTGCCACAGCTGGGCCGGGGTGAAGCTGGCCGGGATGGAGAGCTGCACCAGCGGGATGGCGCTCTGGGGATCCATCAGGGAGAGCGGCGACCAGACGCCGTGATCCAGCTCGCGCCGCACCGGGCTGGCCGGCAGGCCGGCCAGCAGCAGTTGATCGCTCACCGCCTCCTGCAGCCAGGCCGGGCTCTTGGCGGGCCAGCGGATCTGGTAGAGGGGCGCGGGGAAGCCGTAGAAGTCATACATCAGCGCCGGGCTGGGCTCGACGTTGAGTTGCGGCTCGCCGCGGCTGAACCAGTGGGCCGAGATCACCACCAGCCCCTTGATGTCGCCGAGGCGCAATTTCGTTAGAAATTGCGTAGCCGGCTGGTCACGCAGAACCAGATCCGGGGCGCCGTGGGAGATAAACCAGACGGGGGCGATAGCCATGATGAGACTCCTTGTTGGCGGCTTCGGCAGGGTCGGCCGGCACCGCGGGAAACGGGTTCAGGGCGGGGCCACTGAGGATGAGGTCATTATCTGCCCGGGAATCATGGTTAACAATCTACTGTCATGTATAAGCACTGTTCACCATGGGTTGATAGTCTGGTCGGTTAGAAGCGCTGCTGGATGGACGCGAACCCGCCAGGGTGGCTCGGCCAGAGAGCGCGATGGAATGGGGGATGGGCAGAAACGACAAGGCCAGCGTGTGAGCGCTGGCCTTGGTTTTTGATGGCGGTTGAGCCTTGGGGCTTACTGGATGCCCAGCAGCTCCACATCGAAGATCAGTACAGATCCAGGCGGGATCTTGCCAGCGGCTCTATCGCCATACGCCAGGTTGGCGGGGATGTAGAAGCGGGTCTTCTCCCCTTCCACCATCAGCTGCACCCCTTCGGTCCAGCCCTTGATCACCTGATTGAGGCCAAACTCGATGGGCTCGCCGCGGGCGACCGAGCTGTCAAACACTGTGCCGTCCAAGAGCTTGCCCTCGTAGTGCACCTTCACCTTGCTGCTGGCGGTGGGGTGGACGGTACCCGAGCCCGGGGTCAGTACCTCATATTGCAGGCCGGAGGCCGTGGTGGTCACCAGCGGCTTCTCCTTGTTGCCGGCGAGGAACTCGGCGCCCTGGCGCACGTTCTCTTCCGCCAGTTTCTTGTTGTTGGCGCTGGAGTAGAAGTAGTAGGCCACCCCGGCAACCAGCAGCGCGATCAGAATGAACTTCATTGGTTTTCCTTATTCCCTGAAATGCAAAGAGTGCAATGAGAGTCGCATCTTATCCCAGCCAGGGGCGCAGGGCGAGCCGCGCCGCCGGCGGATGTGAGCGGGCTGACAAAGGAGGAGGGAGCGAATGTTGCCCCTCTTCTCTGTCGTCTGGATTGGCTGGATGGCGCTACCAGGCGAGACAAATGATCAGGGGGTGAAGGTGACCCTCCCCTGGTGCCATCAGACGTTATTACTTGGCCGCCACCATCATCAGCGCCGGCAGGGCGAAGAAGAGCCCGGCCACGTAGCCAAGCGCCAGCAGCTTGTTCTCGCTGCCCACCCGGGCCAGCCCTTCGGCGGCCTTGATGGGCAGCTCGCGCAGGAAGGGCACGCCATAGATGAGCGCCACGGAGAACAGGTTGAACAGCACATGGACCAGGGCGATGGTCAGCGCCAGCTGGGCACCGGTACCGCTGATGGCGGTGGCCGCCAGCAGCGCCGTGATGGTGGTGCCTATGTTGGCACCCAGGGTGAAGGGGTAGAGCTGACGGGTGCTGAACACGCCGCCGCCGGCCAGCGGGATCATCAGGCTGGTGGTGGTGGAGGAGGACTGCACCATGACGGTGACCAGGGTGCCGGAGGCGATGCCGGTCAGCGGGCCACGGCCCAGCGCCTTGTGCAGCAGCTCCTTGGCACGGCCCACCATGACCTGTTGCAGTACCTTGCCCAGGCTGGTGACACAGGCGAGGATCAGCAGGATACCGATGCAGATGGTGGCGATGGCGGGGCCCTTGCCCGGCAGGATGGCGACGGCCTGATCGATGAGATCCAGTGCCGGCGAGATGAGGGGCTTCATGAAGTCCATCCCCTTCATCGACATGTCGGCGGAGCCCATCAGCAGGCTGGCGATCCACTCGGCGCTCCGTTGCAGCAGGCCGAACATCAGCTCCAGCGGCAGGAAGATGAAGACCGCCAGCAGGTTGAAGAAGTCGTGTACCGTTGCGGCGGCGAAGGCGCGGCGAAACTCGGCGCGATCCCGGATGTGGCCGAGGGAGACGATGGTATTGGTGATGGTGGTGCCGAGGTTGGCGCCCATCACCATGGGGATGGCCATCTCCATGGGCAGGCCGCCCGCCACCAGGCCGACGATCACCGAGGTGACCGTGCTGGACGATTGCACCAGGGCGGTGGCCAGGATGCCGAGCAGCAGGGCGACGAAGGGGTTGTTGGCGAAGGCGAAGATCTGGGCCGCGCCCTCGGCGCCGCCGGAGAAGCCCTTGAAGCCGTGGGAGACGGCGCCGACGGCGACCAGGATGAGGTAGATCAGGGTGATCACAGCCAGCCAGTTGAACAGTGGGCCGGTACGACGGGTCTGCTGTTGTGCGGAAGATGGGGTGCTGTGCATGGTGCCTCTGGGCAGTCTGTGAAGAATGGACGGGCGCATTACAGCAAGGCTCCATGACAGAAATATGACAAAGTGACACTTTTATGATGATTTGGTGACAGGGCGGCGCGGCTCGTCGCAGACAAAAAGTGTCGGAGTAAACGCCGTTCTGGCGCCATCTGGCCCACAACCGCCCCCCGCCCTTGCACTGAGATCTCAGGGTTATATGCTGCCGGACTCTCCTGTCTCCAAGCTGAGGAAGTTGTTATGCGTGCATGGGTATTGTGTCTGTCTCTGGGGTTGCTGTCTGCCGGTGCGCAGGCCAGCGTGTTCAAGTCCGAGTGCAACCTCGACAAGGCGGCCAGAAACGAGGCGATGAATGCGACCCTGGGGGTCAAGGGCAACTGCGACGCCGACAAGCTGATGCGTCAGCAGAAAGACAAGGCCAAGGCCGAGGTGAAGAAGAGCAGCACCGATGTGCTGGACAAGAAGACGGCGGGCCTGAAAGAGGCGAAGCAGCACACCAATGCCGCGCTGAACAAGCAGAGTGCCGGCCTGAAGGAGGCGCAGGGCAAGGTCAATCAGACCGGGCAGCAGCTCAAGCAGGCTCAGCGGGATGCGAAGGCGGTGGCCAAGGATCCGGTCAAGGCGGCCGCCACCGCGGTGCTCAATCAGGGTTGATGATCCGCCTGTGCGGATGTCTGAATGCAAGAAGGGGAGCCGCGGCTCCCCTTCTGTTTATCCACGATCCTTACTGACCGTCGACCGCTTCCTCGTACTGACGGAAGGGAATGCGGAACACCGCCAGCCGCAGGAACAGATAGGTCACCCCCAGCCCGGCCCAGATCAGGCCAAGCTCCAGCGAGCTCTGTTCCAGGTTGATCCAGAGCGCCCCTATGGTGGCGGCGCCGAGCAGCGGCAGCAGCAGGTAGAGCAGGTGATCCTTGAGGCACTTGTTGCGCTTCTCCCGCACCCAGAACTGACCGATGACCGACAGGTTGACGAAGGTGAAGGCCACCAGGGCACCGAAGTTCACCAGCGCCAGCGCGGTATCCAGATCGAAGGACACGGCGGAGAGGGCCAGACCGCCCACCATCAGCACGTTGATGGCCGGAGTCCGGTATTTCGGGTGGATGTAGCCGAACACCCGCTCCGGGATCATGCGATCGCGCCCCATCACGTAGAGGATGCGGGACACGCCGGCGTGCGCCGCCATGCCGGAGGCCAGCACCGCGACCGTGGTGCACACCAGCACCACGCTCTGGAAGAAGGTGCCGCCGACGTAGAGCGCGATCTCGGGCAGCACGGCGTCCGGCTCCTTGAAGCGGGCCAGATCCGGGAAGTAGAGCTGCAGGCAGTAGGAGACCACCACGAAGATGACGCCACCGATGAGGGCGGTCAGCACTATGGCGCGCGGGATCACCTTGCCGGCGTTCGGGGTCTCTTCACTGAGTGAGCTCAGACCGTCGAAGCCGAGGAAGGAGAAGCAGAGGATGGTGGCGCCGGTAAACAGCGGCAGCACGCTGGCGGATTCGAAGTGGAACGGCCGGCTGCTCATCAGGGTTGCCGCGCCTTCGCCGTGGTAGATGCCCCAGCCCATCAGGCCGATGAAGACGGTGATGATGGCGAGCTGGATCACCACTATGACGCCGTTGAAGTTGGCCACCAGGTTGATGCCGCGCAGGTTCAGGAAGGTCATCACAGTCACCAGACCGAAGATGAAGATCCAGGGATCGACCCCCGGGAACATGGCGGTCAGGTAGATCTTGGCCAGCAGTATGTTGATCATCGGCATGAACATGTAGTCGAGCAGGGAAGACCAGCCCACCATGAAACCGATATAGGGGTTGAACACCTTCTGGGCATAGGTGTAGGCGGAGCCCGCGGAGGGGAACTTGCGCACCAGATGGCCGTAGCTGAACGCGGTCAGCAGGATGCCGCCGAGCGCCAGCAGATAGGCGGTGGCGACCCGGCCCTCGGTGATGTCACCGACGATGGCGAAGGTGTCGAACACGGCCATGGGGGTCAGATAGGCCAGGCCCATCACCACCACCTGCCACATGCTGAGGGTTTTCTTCAGACGAACGGGTTGCTGGCTCACTCAGGCTTCCTCCTTGCACGGCTGGCAGGAAGTTGAATGGCTTGAGGCCATGGGACTGGTTTCTCGCATATGCATCGCATTGCTATGCAAACCACAGACGTTGGTCGCGCGGCGACCAAAGCAGGTTCCGGTGACAACCGGAGACAAAGCCAATAAGAGCCCCATGTTTTTCCTCATTGCGGCATTAGGTCCATCTGAACCTAGATATCATTTCCGGAACGTTCCGGCCTCGAAGTAGACACTTGTTTTCAAAATGAAAAATAACCGATGTGAGGATCACATCGGTTATTCAAATCGGCGCGCATTTTGCCCCAGATGGGGGGGGATGACAAGCCAGGATCGGCATTCCCGACAAGAGAATGCGCAAGGACAGGGTTTACATCAATAAACCGCGCCTATTCCGGTGTCGACGGCAGGGGTGCCAGCCCGCTGCTGGCAAGGCTTTCCGCCGGGTGGCTCGGCAGCGAGACGCGCCAGACCGTGGTGCGCAAAAACAGGTAAATTCCGCCGATGGCGGCCCAGATCAACCCCAGCATCAGGGAGGTCTGCTCCAGGTTGAGCCACAGGACAGCCACAGTCCCGGCCCCGAGCAGGGGCAGCACCAGGTATTGCAGGCGATCCTGCCAGGTCTTGTTGCGGCCCTGACGCACGTAGTAGCAGGAGATCACCGACAGATTGACCACGGTGAAGGCCACCAGGGCGCCGAAGTTGATCAGCGCCAGGGCGATCTCCAGATCGAAGCTGACGGCCGACAAGGCCAGCAGGCCCACCAGCAGGATGTTGAACACCGGGGTGCGCCACTTGGGATGGATGTAGCCGAAGGTGCGCTGGGGCAGCACCTTGTCCCGTCCCATCACGTAGAGGATGCGGGAGACCCCGGCGTGGGAGGAGAGCCCGGAGGCCAGCACCGCCACGCAGGCGCAGACCAGCACCACGCTCTGGAACAGCTTGCCGCCGACATAGAGGGCGATCTCCGGCAGCACGGCGTCCGGCGCCTTGAAGCGGGAGGCATCCGGGAAGTAGAGCTGCAGGGCATAGGCCACCACCACGAAGATGAGGCCGCCAAGCAGCGCGGTCAGGATGATGGCCCTGGGGATCACCTTGCCGGCCTCCGGCGTCTCCTCGGACAGCGCGCTCAGGCTGTCGAAGCCGAGGAAGGAGAAGCAGAGGATGGTGGCGCCGGTCAGCAGCGGCAGCAGCTCGGTGCTGGTGCTGTAGACGGGCTGCAGGCTGAGGGTGCCGAGCCCTTCTCCCTGATAGATGCCATGGCCGAGCAGGCCGAGGAAGACCAGCATGATGGCGACTTGGATGAAGATGATGAGGCCGTTGAGGTTGGCCACCAGATCGATGCCGCGCAGGTTGATGGCGGTCATCAGCACCGTCATGCCGAGGATGAAGATCCAGGGCTCGACGCCGGGGAAGAGGGCGCTCAGATAGATCTTGGCCAGCAGCATGTTGATCATCGGCAGGAAGATGTAGTCGAGCAGGGAGGACCAGCCCACCATGAAGCCCACCACCGGGGAGAACTCCCGCTGGGCATAGGTGTAGGCCGAGCCGGCGATCGGGTAGTGGCGCACCATCTTGCTGTAGCTGGAGGCGGTGAACAGCACCCCCACCAGGGCCAGCAGGTAGGCGGTGGTGACATGACCCTGGGTGATGTCGGTGACGATGCCGAAGGTATCGAACACCACCATGGGGGTCATGTAGGCCAACCCCATCACGACCACTTGCCACAGGGTCAGGGTTTGCTTCAGTCGCGCGGGGCGTGGGGCCATGGGGCCTGTCTCCTAAGAATGCAGTGGTGAAGAGCCCGCCTGCCGAGCAGGGAGACGGGCTCCATGACGGCGTGATGCGTCACAGAGGGAGCCAACTGCTCCTGCCATCATTTTTTAGGGGCGCGATGATACCGTATATGGCGGCCGTCCGCGATGGACGGCCTGCAGTTATCTGACGATATCCTTCGTGCGGGTGGGCAGATCCGGGCGCTAGCCCTGACTGGCGGCGGCCAGCGCCTGCTCCAGCAGGTCCAGCCCCTCGTCGATCAGGGCCGGGGGGGCGGTGAGGGGGGCCAGGAAGCGGATGACGTTGGCGCGCACGCCGCAGGCCAGCAACACCAGCCCCTGTTTGCCCGCCTCGGCCACCAGCCGCTTGGTGAGATCCGGGTCAGGTTGGGTGGCATCCCGTCCCTTGACCAGCTCCATGGCCACCATGGCGCCGGGGCCGCGGATGTCGCCGATGCAGTCGAAGCGCTCCGCCAGACGGTGCAGGCGGGCCTTGATCTGCTCGCCCTGGGTCTGGGCCTTCAGGTTGAGCTGCTCCTCCTCGATGACCTCCAGCACCGCCAGGGCGGCGGCGCAGGCGATGGGGGAGCCGGCATAGGTGCCGCCCAGACCACCGGGCTTGGCGGCGTTCATGATCTCAGCTTTGCCCACCACGGCCGAGAGCGGGAAGCCGCCCGCCAGGCTCTTGGCGAGCGTCATGATGTCCGGCTCTATGCCGCTGTATTCGGTGGCGAAGGTCTTGCCGGTGCGGCAGAAGCCGGTCTGGATCTCGTCACAGATGAGCACTATGCCGTGCTGATCGCAGATCTTGCGCAAGGCTTGCATGAAGCTCGGGGAGGCGACGTAGAAGCCCCCTTCCCCCTGCACTGGCTCCAGTATGATGGCGGCCACCCGGGCCGGCTCAATGTCCGAGCTGAAGCAGAGATCCAGCGCCGCCAGGGCCTCGGCCTCGCTCACCCCCAGATAATCGGCCGGGAAGGGCAGGTGATAGACCTCACCCGGGAAGGGGCCGAAGCCGGTCTTGTAGGGCACCACCTTGCCGGTGAGCGCCATCCCCATCATGGTGCGGCCGTGGAAGCCGCCCTTGAAGGCGATGGTGCCGCTGCGGCCGGTGTGTGCCCGGGCGATCTTGATGGCGTTCTCCACCGCCTCGGCGCCGGTGGAGAGGAACAGGGTGCGCTTGGGGGTGGGGCCGGGCACCAGGGCGTTCAGCTTCTCCGCCAGCTCGATGTAGCCGGCGTAGGGGGTGACCTGGAAGCAGGTGTGGCTGAACTTCTCGAGCTGCTCGCGCACGGCGGCGAGCACCTTGGGATGGTTGTGGCCGGTGTTGAGCACCGCGATGCCGGAGGCGAAGTCGATGTAGCGATTGCCCTCCACGTCCCACAGCTCGGCGTTCTGCGCCCGCTCGATAAAGACCGGCAGCAGGGTGCCGACTCCCTGTACCACGGCGGCTTCACGGCGGGCCTGCCAGGATTGGTTACTCATCTCTATTCTCCCTCTGGGGCTAGCCCCTCAATTCACTGTGATGGGCCGGCAGCTTGGCTGCTGACCCTCTCCTTGTGGTGATGTCATGGGGCGGACGACTCGAGACACCCCTGCCATTAAAGAATTAATAATTACAATAAATGTATTTTTATGCAATTGAGCCGAAGCAGAGATATTTGGTCTCGAGGTACTCTTCCAGGCCCTCGCTGGCCCCTTCGCGGCCAAGGCCCGACTCCTTGATGCCGCCAAAGGGCGCCAGCTCGGTGGAGATGATCCCCTCGTTGATGCCGACCATGCCGTATTCCAGCCGCTCGGCGACCCGCCACACCCGGGCAATGTCCCGGCCATAGAAGTAGGCGGCGAGTCCGTAGGGGGTGTCGTTGGCCATGGCGATGGCCTCGGCCTCGGTCTCGAAGCGCACCAGCGGGGCCACGGGGCCGAAGATCTCCTCCTGCAAGATGGGGTTGTCCTGCGCCACCTCGGTCAGGATGGTGGGGTGGTAGAACAGCGGGCCGGCGGGATGGGGCTCACCCCCCACCAGCACACAAGCGCCGGCGGTGATGGACTGATTGACCAGCTCGGCCACCTTACTGGCGGCGGCGGGATTGATGAGCGGGCCGATTTGCGTGCCCTCGCTCATGCCATCCCCGACCTTGAAGGCGCGCACGGCGCTGGCCAGCTTGTCGGCGAAGGCGTCGTAGACGCCGGCCTGCACCAGGATGCGGTTGGCGCAGACGCAGGTCTGGCCCGCGTTGCGGTACTTGGAGGCGAGCGCACCCGCGACGGCGGCGTCGAGATCCGCATCGTCAAACACGATGAAGGGGGCGTTGCCGCCGAGCTCCAGCGACAGCCGCTTCATGGTGTCGGCGCACTGGCGCATCAGCAGCTTGCCGATGCGGGTGGAGCCGGTGAAGGAGAGCTTGCGCACCTTGGGGTTGCGGCACAGCTCGTCGCCCACGACCGAGGCCTGATGGGAGGTGATGATGTTGATGACCCCGGCCGGAATGCCCGCCCGCTCCGCCAACACCGCCAACGCCAGCGCACAGAGCGGGGTCTCGGCGGCGGGTTTGATGACGATGGTGCAGCCGGCCGCCAGGGCCGGGCCCGCCTTGCGGGTGATCATGGCGATGGGGAAGTTCCAGGGGGTGATGGCGGCCACCACGCCCACCGGCTGCTTGATGGTCGCGAGGCGCCTATCCCCGGAGAAGCCCGGGATGGTGCGGCCATAGGCGCGCTTGCCCTCTTCCGCGAACCACTGGATGAAGCTGGCGCCGTAGGCCACCTCGCCCTTGGCCTCGGCGAGCGGCTTGCCCTGCTCGCGGGTCATGATGCGGGCGAGCTCGGTCTGGTTGGCCATGATGAGCTCGAACCAGGCATAGAGCCTGGTGCTGCGCTCCTTGGCGGTGAGGGCTGCCCAGGCGGGCTGGGCGCCGTGCGCTGCCTCGATGGCGCGACGGGTGTCGGCCTCGCCCATGTCGGGCACCTGGGTGATGATCTCACCCGTGGCCGGGTTGAGCACCGCGAACTGGCGCCCGTCATGGGCCTCGCACCAGTGACCATCTATATAGGCAAGGGATTTGAGCAAGGCGTGAGCCTGAGCGGGTTGTGATGCTGACGATGCTGACATAGATAGGAAGCCTCGATTGTGGGTCCGGGTGGCCAACTCATCCGACGATGCCACCGTATAGAATAATAAGCACGTAACGACCATAAATTGAGCCGAAATGTTTTTCAAGTGTTAAATATATTTGAGTAAAGCGGCCGTCACATGCTAGAAATGGAGCTGTCAGGGCGATTCTATCGGATTTCCTGGACTCAGGTGTGCAAAATAATGAACGGCCTGGTTGTGCAGGATAACGAACACGGCGGTGGAATTGGTCCGCTATTTTAACCAGATGGCTCACAGGACTTAGGCAGGCACCTAGGCAGGTACACAGGGAGGTGGGCGATGCAGCAACCACAAGGAGAGGCCCAGTGGCAGGCCATGACGGATAACCCCTTGACGGGCAAAGGGATGGATAAAAGCATGGGGGAGCGGCTCGCCGCCACCCGCCGCCGCCTCGGGCTCTCCCAGCGTCGGGTCGCCGAGCTGAGCGGGCTGACCCACGGCGCCATCTGCATGATAGAGCAGAACAAGGTGAGCCCGTCGGTGGCCTCGCTGCAGAAGCTGCTGAGTGTCTATGAGTTGCCGCTATCCCGCTTCTTCGCCGAAGAGGAGGGGCGGGCACCGACCGTGGTGATCAAGGCCGAACAGCTGATCGAGCTGGGCAGCCAGGGGGTCTCCATGAAGCTGGTGCACAACGGCAACAACCGCCGCCAGCTCGGTTTCATGCTGGAGACTTACGCCCCCGGCACGGACACCGGGGGCCAGGTCAAGCATCTGGGGGAGGAGGTCGGCACCGTGCTGGAGGGATCCGTGCTGCTGACCCTGGCCGGGCAGACCTATCGGCTCAATGCCGGGGACAGCTATGTGATCGACACCGGCGAGCCCCACAGTTTCAGCAATCCGTCGGGGCAGAGCTGCCGCATCGTCAGCGCCCATACCCCGGCCAACTTCTAGTTTTGGAAAAGAACCGGTAAGGAAACAAGGATCATGACCGAACATGTAAACAGTTACTACGCAGCCAGCGCCAATAAACACGCGCCCTATCCGACCCTGACCGAGCAGCTGGAGTGCGATGTCTGCATCATAGGGGCGGGTTACACCGGCCTCTCCAGCGCGCTGCATCTGGTGGAGAAGGGCTACTCGGTGGTGGTGCTGGAGGCGGCCAGGGTGGGCTTCGGGGCCAGCGGTCGCAACGGCGGCCAGATCGTCAACTCCTACAGCCGTGACATCGACACCATAGAAGCGAATTGCCCGCCGGATCAGGCCAGGCTGCTCGGCTCCATGTTGTTTGAGGGGGGCGACATCATCCGCGAACGCATCAAGCGCTACAACATCCAGTGCGATCTGCAGCAGGGCGGGGTCTTTGCCGCCGAGACCGAGCGCCAGCTGCACGAGCTCAAGGCCCAGCAGGCCCGCTGGCAGCAGTGGGGCAACGACGAGCTGGAGTTGCTCGATGAGGACGGGATCCGCGAGGTGGTGGCGAGCGATCGCTACGTCGGCGGCCTGCTCGACAAGCGTGGTGGTCATATCCACCCCCTCAACCTGGCGCTGGGGGAGGCGGAGGCCATCCGCATGCAGGGGGGCAGGATCTTCGAACAATCCGCCGTCACCGCCATCACCCCGGGCCAGCCCGCGCTGGTGAAGACCGCCAAGGGGGCGGTGAAGGCGCGCTTCGTGGTGGTGGCCGGCAACGCCTACCTCGGCAACCTGGTGCCCGAGCTCGCGTCCAAGAGCATGCCGTGCGGCACCCAGGTGATCGCCACCGAGGTGCTGGGGGAGGAGCGGGCCCGCGCCCTCCTGCCGCAGAACTACTGCCTGGAAGATAGCAACTACCTGCTCGACTACTACCGCACCACCGGCGATCACCGCCTGCTCTACGGCGGCGGCGTGGTCTATGGGGCGCGGGATCCGGCGGACATAGAGCGGCTGATCATCCCCAAGATGCTGCAGACCTTCCCCCAGCTCAGAGACGTCAAGGTGGAGTACACCTGGACCGGCAACTTCCTGCTGACCCTGTCCCGTCTGCCGCAGTTTGGCCGCATCGGCCACAACATCTACTACATGCAGGGCTACAGCGGCCACGGCGTGACCTGTACCCATCTGGCGGGCAAGCTGCTGGCGGAGGTGCTGAGTGGCCAGGCCGAGCGGTTCGATGCCTTCGCCAAACTGCCTCACTACCCCTTCCCGGGTGGCCGGCTGTTCCGCATCCCCTTCACCATGGCGGGTGCCACCTGGTACAGCCTGCGGGATCGACTGGGGGTGTAGGCGCGGACTTCTATCAGGCGTTGAACATGACGAGGCCACCCCAGGGTGGCCTCGATTTTTTCATCTTGTGACGGGAGGGGGCTGGGGCCAGGGGCATATCCTGGGCGCTTGCCATGCTGCGCCCTGCGATCCAGGGGCCGGCGCCTGCAACCCGGCAGGGGTCAGGCCGGATCCGGCTCGGCGGGGAGGGAGTGGATCACCAGCTGGCACAATCGCCGCGCCGCCTCCTCTTGGCTCTGGACTACGTGCTGAGCGCCGCGTCCGCGCAGGTGATGCACCTCCTCGGGCGCTTGGCCGCAGGCCGCCACTTGCAGCAGGGCTCCCCGCTCACGGGCCATGGCCGCGACCTCGCCGGCCAGCAGGCTGTCATCCAGGGTGATCAGCAGCCAGCTGGCATCGGGCAGCGCCGCATCGAGCAGATCCCCCTGGGTCGGTTGACCCGCCAGGCAGCTGATCCCCAGGGCGCGCCAGGGGGCGAGCAGGCTCTCGTCACTGTCTATGACCACCATCGTCTGCCCCTGCTCGTGCAGGCGCCGGATCAGATGGCTGCCGATGGCGCCGGCCCCGACCACCACGACATGGCCCCGCAGGGGGCACTGGATGGGGGCCTCTTCCGCCTGCGGCTCAGGGTGGCGCCGCAACCAGCGCTCGGCCTGATTGAACACCAGCGGGTTGAGCATGATGGAGAAACAGGCCCCGATCAGTACCAGGTCGCGCGCCACATCGGGCACCAGCCCCAGCAGGGTGCCCAGCCCCATCAGGATGAAGGAGAACTCCCCCACCTGCGCCAGACTGGCCGAGATGGTGAGGGCGGTGCGTCGGCTGTGGCCAAACAGCCGCACTATGATGAAGGCCGCCACCGACTTGCCGATGATGATGACGAAGATGGTCGCCAGCACCGCCAGCGGCTCGCGCAGCAGGACGGCGGGATCAAACAGCATGCCCACCGACACGAAGAAGAGCACGGCGAAGGCATCCTGCAATGGCAGGGTGTCGTTGGCCGCCTTGTGGCTCAGGTGCGAGCCGTTCATCACGACGCCGGCGAAGAAGGCGCCGAGGGCGAAGGAGACCCCGAACAGCTTGACGGCGCCAAAGGCGATGCCGAGTGAGCAGGAGAGCACCCCCAGGGTGAACAGCTCGCGGGAGCCGGTCGCGGCGGTGCGGGCCAGCAGCCAGGGAATGAGGCGGCGTCCGCCTATGACCATCAGGGCGATGAAGGCCGCGACCTTGGCCAGGGTGAAACCGAGATCCCACAGGATATGCGTGAGGGTCAGGGCCTCGTCGCCCTGTTGCAGCTTGGCCAGGATGGGGAGCAGGACCAGCGCCAGCACCATCACCAGATCCTCGACGATCAGCCAGCCAATGGCGATGCGGCCTTCCCTGGTATCGAGTTGGCCCCGGCTCTCCAGCGCCCGCAGCAGCACCACGGTGCTGGCCGTCGAGAGCGCCAGGCCAAAGACCAGCCCGGCGGTGATGCTCCAGCCGAGCAGCTGGGAGAGGCCGAGCCCGAGCAGGGTCGCCAGGGTGATCTGCACTATGGCGCCGGGGATGGCGATCTGTTTGACGGACAGCAGATCCTTCAGGGAGAAGTGCAGGCCGACGCCAAACATCAGCAGGATGACGCCGATCTCCGCCAGCTCGGGGGCGAGTCTCAGATCGGCCACATAGCCGGGGGTGAAGGGGCCGCAGACGACGCCTGCTGCCAGGTAGCCCACCATGGGGGAGATGCGCAGGCGCTGGGCCAGCATGCCAAACAGATAGGCGAGCACCAGGCCGCCTACCAGAGTCGTGATCAGGGGGAGTGAATGGTCCATATCGTCACCTCGCTAATGGCAGTCAGTGGGCTACCAGATCACCGCGGGGGCGAAGAGGGCAGCTGTCAATGAGCAGGGGGCGAAAGAGACAGTGTCGGCCGCAGCAAGCACAGAGTGTTGAAGACAACGCTGCCGTTTCTGTTGAAAAATAATACATTTATGCAAAATTGGCAATCTTTATCCACATTTATGCCCATATCTGCGATTAAATGTGAATAAGTAATAAAACTGAGGAGAGAAGGCGGGATGTTTTCCATTTCCTTGGCAGGAGTAATTCATCGGTGATTGGTTGTTCTGGCCGTCACGCGAGGTGAACGGACAAGGTGCGGAGGCGGCACCCTGGCCGCCTCCGCTGTGATGAGCTTGCGGCGATCACTTGCCCCGGGCGACCCCCTCCCGTCTGGGATCGGCGGCGCCAAACCAGCCGGTGGCGTTGCGCTCCACCCCCTGCAGGCCCGAGGTCTGCTCGTTCAGCAGCACCTCATGCCCCCTGGCCTTGAGACCCTCGATCACGGCCTGGGGCGTGCGCCCCTGCTCCAGCTCGGTGGGGCCGTTGCGGCTGCCGAAGTTGGGCAGGTTGATGGCCTGCTGCAGGTTCAGCCCCCAATCCTGGGTGCCGAGCAGCGTCTTGCCCACGTAGTTGATGATGGCCGAGCCGCCGGGGGAGCCGAGGCTCATCTCCAGCTCGCCGGTCTGCTTGTCAAACACCAGCAGGGGCGACATGGAGGAGCGCGGGCGCTTGCCCGGCTCGACCCGGTTGGCCACCGGCAGACCGGCGGCATCCACCGAGGTGAAGGAGAAGTCGGTGAGCTGGTTGTTGAGCAGGTAGCCGTTGACCATCAGCCGCGAGCCGAAGCCATCCTCGATGGAGCTGGTCATGGAGACCGCCATCCCCGCCTTGTCGACGATGGAGACGTGGCTGGTGGAGGGCAGCTCAGGGGTGGCGTCCTTGCCGCGGGCCAGCGCCAGTGGCGGCGTGCCGGGCTGGGCGATCCCCATGGAGCGGGTGCCGATCAGCTTGCCGCGCTCGGCGAGGTAGCCTTTGTCGAGCAGCCCCTGCACCGGCACGCTGACGAAGTCGCCGTCGGCCACATACTGGTTGCGGTCGGCGAAGGCGAGCCGCGCCGCCTCGCTGTAGAGATGGATGGCATCGCTTGAGGCGGCCAGCCGGCCGTCGGCCGTGGGCACCGGCTTGAGGGCCGCCATGTCGCGGCTCTCCAGCATGCCGAAGATCTGGCCCAGGGCGATGGTGCCGGAGGAGGGGGTCGGGAAGCCGCACACCTCGCTCTGGCGATAGTCGAAGCAGAGGCCGTCCCGCAGCTTGGCGCTGTAGCTGGCCAGATCCACGGCCGCCAGCACGCCGGGGTTGGTGGGGTGCTGGTGCACCTTGGCCACCATGGCCTCGGCGAGCGGCCCCCGATAGAAGGCGTCGGCCCCCTCCCGGGCCAGGGTCTGCAGCACCCTGGCCAGCGCCGGGTTGCTGAGCCTGCTGCCGGCGGCCCTTGGGGTGCCATCCGGCAGATAGAAGTAGGCGCGGGCATCGGGATCCTTGGCCAGATAGGGATCCTTTTGCAGCAGGCTGGCCAGCCGTGGGCTGATGATGAAACCCTGCTCGGCGAGCGTGATGGCCGGCTCGAACAACGTGGCCCAGGGCAGCTTGCCATAGCGCTGATGGGCCAGCGCCAGCGCGCGCACCGTGCCGGGGACGCCGACCGAGCGACCGCCCACCACGCCGTCATAGAACGCCATCGGCTTGCCGCCCCGCATAAACAGCTGATCCGTCGCCGCGGCGGGGGCGGTCTCCCGGCCATCCACCGCGCTCACCCGCTTGCCATCCCACACCAGCAGCAGGGAGCCACCGCCGATGCCGGAGGATTGGGGCTCCACCAGGGTCAGCACCAGCTGGACGGCGATGGCTGCATCCACCGCGCTGCCGCCGGCCTTGATGATCTGATAGCCGGCATCTACCGCCAGCGGATTGGCGGCGGCCACCATGAAGTCACGGCCCTGCCAGCCCTGCTTGTCGGTCCAGCCGCTGGCCGCCTCGGGGGCGAGCAGGGTCTGGGGCGGGGGCACATAATGGAAGCCATTCTGGGGGGCGCAACCGGCGAGCAGGCCGAAGGCCACCAGCAGGCCGAGGGGCTTGAGGGACATGACACTCTCCTTGTCTGTTTTTTCAACACCAGGCTGGAATGTGGCACAATCGAGGCTTCATTGAAAGATTGTCTTGCTACTCATATGGTTACAGACATATCCACGGAGGCGCCCGGCGGGCTTGGGGGAGAGGGATGAGAAGATGCGTGATGGGGCTGCTCTGCCTGCTGCTGACAGCCTGCGGCGAGCCGGGCTTCAGGCCCCTGGCGGCGGGGGAGACCATACTGGCGTTCGGCGATAGCCTGACCGAGGGGCGCGGTGCCAGCCCGACCCAGAGCTACCCCAGCGTGCTGGCCGCTCTGAGCGGTCACCCCGTCATCAACGCCGGGGTCTCGGGCGAGCTGAGTCAGGCGGGCAGGGCCCGCTTGCCGGCGCTGCTGGCCGAGCACAGGCCCGCGCTGGTGATCTTGCTGGAGGGGGGCAATGACATACTGCGCGGCAGCGGGGAAGCGGCGCTCAAGGCCAACCTGGCCGCCATGATAGAGGCGGTGCAGGGCAGCGGTGCCCAACTGCTGCTGGTGGCCGTGCCCCGCAAGTCCCTGTTCGCCACGGGGGCACCGCTCTACGCCGAGCTCGCGGAGCAATACCAGCTGGTGCTGGACGAGGAGAGCATTGGCGAGCTGCTGCGCAGCCCCGAGTTCAAGTCCGATGCGGTGCATCTCAATGGGGCGGGTTATCGCACCCTGGCCGAGCGGCTGCACCGCACGCTCCTGGATCGCGGCGCGCTCTGAGGCGGGGACTGCCTCCGGCACCCTGGCTCGACACATAAAAAAACCGCCCTTCTTGTTAAGTGAAGGGCGGTTGCTTGCGATGACTCCTGTCGCCAGGGGACTATCCTATCTGGTCGGCTCGGCTAGATGGACTGCTCTTCGCCACCCAGGACGGCAAACAGCGCCGGGATGAACTGGGCCAGCTCGGCGGTCACCAGGGCGAAGTCCGCATCCAGCCGGGCGGCGGGATCTTCGCTGGTCACGTCGTCGTTCTGCTCGCGCAGCTCTTCGCTGAACTTGAGGCGCTTGATGGAGAGATCGTCCCCCAGCACGAAGCTCAGGGTCTCGCCCCAGTTCAGGGCCAGCTTGGTCACCAGCTTGTCGTTGGCCAGGTGATTCTTGATCTCCTCGCTCATCAGATCCTGCTGCTTGCAGCGGATGATGCCGCCATGCTCCATGGCGCTGCGCAGCTCGGCCTCGTCTTCCAGGGTGAAGCTGGCGGGCAGGTTACCCTCGTTCAGCCACTCGGTCATGGTGATCTCGGGTGGGTTCTTGAGGGCCACCGGGACCACCGGCAGGGTGCCGATGCTCTTGCGCAGCAGGGCCAGCAGATCGTCCGCCTTCTTGGCGGAGCCTGCGTCCACCACCATCAGGTTGTCGGCCGGATTGATCCAGGCGAAGGTCTGGCTGGTGCGGCTGAAGGCGCGGGGCAGCAGGGTGTGGAGGATCTCCTCCTTCAGCGCTTCCTTCTCCTTCTTCTTGAGGGCGCGGCCCTGCTCGAATTCGATCGCTTCGACCTTCTCCGCCAGCATCTCCTTGATCACCGTGCCCGGCAGCATCTTCTCTTCCTTGCGGGCGCAGAGCAGGATGTGGCCAGAGGCGCTGTGGGTCAGGGTTGAGCCGAATTTGCCGAGGGGCTTGACCCAACCGAACCGGGAGATGTCCTGACTGCCACAGGGAGTGAAGGCACAGGCCTCGAGCTGGGTTTCCAGCTGATCCACGGTCAGGTCAAAGGGGCGGGTAAAGCGATAAATCTGCAGGTTTTTAAACCACATGGCGTCCTCGGTCTCATAGATTGTCCGGCGGGCATTGTACTAGAGAGGCGCTTTGTGATCAGCCAATCATTCTCGCTAAATAAAGGGAGATCGAGTTCACAGGGAGTCCTGTTTCACCCCCATTGTGTCATCAAAGTCCCCTAGACTGCCTGTGTCGAGTTTGTTAACAAGGATGCGGAAATGTTGAGAGCGAGCAGGCCGGAAGACATGGAAGAGATAGTCGAGATCTGGCTGCTGGCATCCTTGCAGGCTCATGATTTTGTTGACGCTTCCTGCTGGTGGCAGGCCCAGGAGGAGCTGCGCACCCGCTACCTCGATCATGCCCGCATCTGGGTATACGAGGAGCGCGATGAGCTGCTTGGCTTCATGGCGCTGGTGGAGGATTTCCTAGCGGCGCTGTTCGTGCGCCCCGACCGGCAGGGTCGCGGGGTCGGCCATGCCCTGCTGCAGGAGGCCAAGCTGCAGGAGGGCAAGCTGCATACCCGGGTGTTCGTGGAGAACGAGCCGGCGGTGCGCTTCTATCGGCGCCACGGCTTCGTGATCGCGGGGGAGCAGTCTGATCCGCTGACCGGTCACCCCCAATACCGGATGTGCTTCCCGACCGCCTGAATCTGACGCCGGCGGCCTGTTTTGCTTGAAAAAGTGATGGCAGATCCGCATCTTGTCTGCATCGGGTGCCGCCGGCACCGCTCCTCTATTTATTCTACAGATTGATTCGACAGATCGATTCGACAATCCGAGCCGCCTTCTCATGAAAATCCTGCACACCGCCGACTGGCATCTGGGTCATCAACTCCATGGCCACGAGCGCCGCTTCGAACACGACGCCTTCCTCGACTGGCTGGCCGACACCATCAAGAGCCGGCAGATCGATGCCCTGCTGGTGGCGGGGGATTTGTTCGATACCGCCAATCCCCCCGCCAGCGCCTGGCAGCAGCTCTACCGCTTCCTGGCCCGGCTGCGGGCCGAGATGCCCAGGCTCAACATGGTGCTGATCGGCGGCAACCACGACTCCCCCTCCAAGCTGGATGCCCCTCACGAGCTGCTGCGGGCCTTCGATCTGCACCTGGTGGGCAGCATCAGCCGGGATGGGGAGGGGCGGCTCGAGACCGAACGCCTGCTGGTGCCGCTGCAGGACCAGGAGGGCAAGGTTGCGGCCTGGTGCGCCGCCGTGCCCTTCCTGCGCAGCAGCGATCTGCGGGTCGAGCCGCTGGAAGAGGGGCAGGATCGGCTGATCGAGGGGGTGCGCCAGGTCTATGCCGAGGTGCTGGGCGCGGGGCGCGCGCGCTGCGAGCCCGGCCAGGCGCTGATCGCCATGGGCCATGCCTATCTGGCGGCGGGCCAGCTCTCCGAGCTGTCCGAGCGGCGGGTGCTCGGCGGCAATCAGCACGCCCTGCCCGCCGACATTTTCGCAGGTGCCGACTACACGGCGCTCGGTCACCTGCATCTGGCCCAGAGCCCGGCCACGGCGGTGCACTACAGCGGCTCGCCGCTGCCGCTGTCGCTGGCAGAGGCGAACTACAACCATCAGGTGCTGGAGGTGACGCTCGAAGATGGCAAACTGGCGGGGCTGGAGCGACTCCCCGTGCCCCGCAGCGTCGAGATGATCCGGCTGCCGGAGAGTGAACTCGACGCGGCGCTCAAAGCCATAGAGGCACTCTCCCTGCCCGAATGCCCCCAGGAGGCGCAACCCTTCCTCGAGGTACGCCTGCTGCTGCCCAAGCCCGAGGCCCGCATCCGCGAGCGGATCCTGGCGGCCATGGCGGGCAAGCCGGTGCGGCTGGCCCGCATCAGCACCCGCTATCAGGGCTCGGGTCAGGGGCTGGCCGATGGTGCCAGCCGGCGCAGGCTGGATGAACTCTCGCCGACCGAGGTATTCAGGCTCTGCTATCAGCGCCAGTTTGACGGTGAACCCCAGGCCGAACTGGTGGCCTCGTTTGAAGAGATCCTGGCGCAGGTCAAGGAGTCCGAAGCATGAAAATCTTGTCTCTCAGCGGTGAGAACCTGGCCAGCCTGACCGGCGCCTTCGCCATCGACTTCACCCGTGGCGCCCTGGGGGCCGCGGGCCTGTTCGCCATCACCGGCAACACTGGCGCCGGCAAGAGCACATTGCTCGATGCCATCTGTTTGGCGCTGTACGACGAGATGCCGCGCTTTATTGCCAATCGCAAGAATGTTGAAAAAATTGGCCGAGCGGATGAAGACGAAAAAGAAAAATTAACCGCTAACGATGTTAAAAATATCCTCAGCCGTGGCCACGCCAGCGGCCTCGCCGAGGTGCAGTTTCGCGGCTGTGACGGTCGTATCTGGCTGGCACGCTGGGCGGTGCGCCGGGCCCGCAACCGCTCGGAGGGGCGTTTTCAGGCCCAGGAGCGCAGCCTGACCGACGTCGTTACCGGCCAGCTCTTCTCCGGCAGCAAGCGGGAGCTGCAGGAGCGCATCGACGAGCTGGTGGGCCTCTCCTGGGAGCAGTTCCGCCGCGCGGTGATCCTGCCCCAGGGGGAGTTCGCCGCCTTCCTCAAGTCGGGCGCCGACGAGCGCTCGGCGCTGCTGGAGCGGATGACGGGCACCGAGCTCTACTCCGCCATCTCGGTACAGACCCATGAGCGGGCTCGGGCCGAGCAGCAGACGCTCGCGGCCATAGGCCAGCGGCTCGGCGATGTGGCGCTGATGGACGAGGCGACCCGCGAGCACTGGGTCGCCGAGCAGCAGCGCCTCTCCACCAGTCTCAAGCACGAGCAGCAGCAGCGTCAGCTGTTGCAGGACTTGCGCGACCTCAACGATCGCATCGCCGCCCTGCGCCTCGCCTGCCAGGAGGGACAGGCCGCGCTCGCTGACGCCGAGGCGGCCCATGCCCAGGCGGCCCCGGAGCGGGAGGAGTTTGGCCGCGCCGAGCAGGCCCAGGTGGCCCGCGCGGATCACGACGAGCTGGCCCGCCTCGACCAGGAGGTGCAGCAGCAGGAGCTGCTTATCGGCCAGTTGGGACCCGAGCTTGAGCTGTCCTCGCAGGCGCAGCAACAGGCCGCCCTGCGTGAGCAGCAGTTGCTGGCGGATAAGCTGAGCGCCGAGCGGGAGTGGGGGGCCCTGCAACCCGAGCTCAAGCGGGCACAGGATCTCGATACCCGCATCCGGGAGAAGGCCGGTCAGTTGCAGGAGATCCAGCAGCAGGGCGCGCAGGCGAGGACCCTGCAACTCCAGCTGCAACAGGAGTGGCAGCAGCAGCGCGAGCGGGCGCAGGCGCTCGAGGATCGCCGCCGGCAGTGGGCGAGCTGGCTCGAGGAGCGCAAGACGCTGGCCCCGCTGGCACGCCAGTGGCAACCCCTGCTGGCGGCCATGCAGGACTGGGCCGAGAACAAGGCGCTGCTGCAGCGCTTGCTGCAGAGTCGTGAACATCGAAGCCATGCCCTGCGCAATCTGCTGGCTCGCCTCGAGCAGGGGCAACAGGAGCGAGACCATTGGCAGCAGGAGCATGCGCGTCTGCTGCTGCAACACGATCAGTGGCAGGCACAGGAGTGGGACGCTCAGGTTGCCAGGGCGCAGGAGCAGCGTCAGTCCCGCACCGAGCAGCTGGCGCGGGTGCGGCAGATGCTGGAGCTGGCACAGGCGGGTCGCAATCACAGCGAACAGCAGCAGCGATTGTGGCAAGAGATCGGCATGCTCGAGCAGCAGCTGGCCCGGCTTGCCGCCCAGCGCGATGAGCTGGAGCCCGCCTTGGCGCGGCTCGGCACCCAGCGGGAGGAGGCGCGCCATGCCCTGGAGCAGGCCCGCGCCGTGGCCAGTTTCGAGCAGCATCGTCACGTGCTCCAGGAGGGGGCTCCCTGCCCGCTCTGCGGCGCCGAGGAGCATCCCTATCGCCAGAGCCAGCCCCAGGTGGCTGGTATACTGGCGCAGCTGGCCGAGCGCGTCCGTCAGCTGGATCTCGACTGGGAGCGACTCCATCATCAGCACATCCAAGGGGAGAGCGAAGGGGTCGAACTGGCCCGCCAGCTGGCCGCCCGCCAGCAGCATCAGCCCGAGCTGGCGGCGAGATCCGAACAGCTGAGCCAGCGTTGGTCACTGCTGGGAGGGCGTGGCCTGCCACCGCGCCAGAGCCCGGCGGAGTGGGTCGAGCTGCAGGCCGATCTACTGGCCCAGGGGGAGGCCCTGGAGCACGAGCTGGCGGCCGGCCAACAGCAGTTGCAGCAGGCCCAGCAGGGGCAGCAGCAGCTTGCGGGGCTGCGGGAGCAGCTGGCCCAACTCAACGTCCGGTATCAGCAGTGTGAACAGCAGTGGCACGAAGACGAGCGCCAGAAGGTAGCCTGGGAGGCCGAGCTGAAGGCGCTGGCCGAGCAGGAGAGCACCCTGCGCCAGCGGCTGGCACAGGGGGAGGCCAGGCTCGATCAGCAGATGGGGGCCGAGCCCTGGCGCCAGTGGATTGAGGGTGAGCGCTGGCAGGAGTGGCAGCAGAGCTGCGAGGCCTATCTGCAGGGGCAGGGAGAGTGGGAGCAACTCGGCAACGAGCTCGCCAGCCTGACCCCTCTACTGAGCGCCCAGGAGGTACGGGTGCAGGGCCAGAACGCGCTGCTGCACAAGCTGGAGCGCGACTACAAGGAAGGGGAACAGCAGCGCCAGGGGCTGCTGGCCAGCCGCGAGGCCTGCCTCGATGGCCGCGCCATCGCCCAGGTCGAGCACGAATGGCAGCAGCGGCAGCAACAGGCGACCAGCCGGCTCGAGGAGGCGGTGACCGCCCTGCGGGCCGCCAGGGAGCGACAGACCGAGCTCAGGACCCGGCTCACCCATCTCGAGCAGGACAGGCAGCTGAGCAGCCGGCGGCGGCGCGAGGTGCAGGGGCGCTGGGCGGCGCAGGCCAGTGCGCTCGGCATCGCCGAATATGATCTGCGCCGGCTGCTGGCCATCAGCCCGGATGAGCTCAAGGTGCGGCGCGCCGCCTTGCAGCGGCTTGAGGACGCCCTGACCGAGGCCAGAACCCGGCTCGGGGAGCGCCAGCGGGCGCAGGCGCAGGAGGAGGCCAAGCTGGAGCGTTACCGCGAGCATCATGGGGAGCTGACCGCGCTCTCCACCGAGGAGCTGAGCCAGCGCCTCACCACCAGCACGGCGCTGTGCCGCGAGCTGGAGGAGCAGCTGTTCCAGTGCAAGAGCACCCTGGCCCAGGCTGAGACGGCGGCGCTCAAGGCGGGGAGCCTGCAGGCAGAGTTGGCCCGCCAGCAGGGGGTGGTGGATCACTGGCAACAGTTGTCTGAGCTGATAGGGTCGGCCAGCGGCGCCAAATTCCGCACCTTCGCCCAGAGCCTCACCCTGGAGCGCCTGCTGCTGGAGGCCAATGCCCAGCTCGCGGAGCTGTCGCCACGCTACCGGCTGGAGCGGGTGCCCGGCACCGATCTGGCGTTGCAGGTGGTGGATCTCGACATGGGGGACGAGGTGCGCTCGGTGGATTCCCTCTCCGGCGGTGAGAGCTTCCTGGTGTCGCTGGCGCTGGCGCTGGCGCTCTCCAGCCTCTCGTCGCGCCAGACCCAGGTCGAGTCGCTGTTCATCGACGAGGGATTCGGCACCCTGGATCCGGACAGCCTGGATCTCGCGCTCTCCAGCCTCGACTCCTTGCAGGCGGCGGGCCGCCAGATCGGGGTCATCTCCCACGTCCAGACCCTGGTGGAACGCATCGGTGTGCAAATAAGGGTCGAGGCCCTCGGTGGCGGCGAGAGCCGGGTGGTCTTGCCCTGAGGACGATGCATCGACCAACAAACAGGCCCCATGATTGGGGCCTGTTTGTTGGCGTGGCCGGTCGGGGATTATCTCTTCTCTGGCAGCATATTGGTCAGGGTGTTGTCCTTGAGCACATGGTGGTGATAGAGGGCCGCGGCAGCATGCAGGGCGATCAGGGCATAGCCGATGTTGGCCAGCGTCTCGTGCAGCTCCTTGATGGTCCCCTTCAGGCCATCATCCGGCGCCATCAGGGCGGGCAACTCGGCTCCGAAGAAGGGGATGGGCTTGCCACCCGCGCTCAAGAGCAGCCAGCCCAGCAGCGGGGTGAGCAGCAGAAAGCCGTACAGTGCCAGATGGGCGAGCTGGGCCAGCCTGAGCATCAGGGGAGAGAGGGCGGGCTCGATACGTGGTGACGGGCTGCTGAAGCGCACCAGCAGGCGCACCACGACCAGTGCCAGGATCAGTAGACCCAGCATGAAGTGCCACTCCTTCATGGCATCGCGGCCGACGGAGCCCTTGGGGAAGATGTCCCTGAACTCCATCAGGCTGTAGACGGCGATCATCAACAGCAGGGTCAGCCAGTGCAGCCCGATGCTCAGACTGCCATAACGTCGTTCCGTATTCTTCAACATGCTCATCTCCTACTCGGGCGCTCATTGCGTCAGGCTCTGTTTCTGTCACACCGGGCTAGCTTCCTGCATCTAAACCCGGTCTTGATCGTCACCATGTTACAAGGCTTGCTTGCCAAAACCTTGATCTCGATAACTTTCTGACACTTCATCCCACTTCCCAAGGGTGACTGATGGGAGACTTGTCGACGTGGGGTGATACGGCTGACTACCCTGCCTGTGAGGGTCGTGAGATGAGGACCCGGTGATGGGGGGGTCTGTTCGGATTGCATGGCTCAGCCGATGCCGGGGGCCATGCCGCTGGATCATGGGCCCTCGTGACGGGCAGCCCTGTGACTCCGCATGGTGTGGATCAGGGGTTGGAGGCAGGTTAGGGTTGTGACTCGGTATCGGACCGAGGCGCTGGGCGGCCGGTTGGCGATGGGCGAGGGGGGGCCGTCGTCAACGGATCCTGGCCCATAAAAAAACCGAAGCCCAGGGCTTCGGTTTTTCGTTGCGGCAGCTGGCACAGGCCAGCGGCGCATTATTTCTTGATGCGGATCACCGGAGTCTCGCCCACGGTCACGGCGCCAGTCATCTTGATCAGCTCTTTTATCTCATCCATGTTGGAGATGACCACAGGCGTCAGGGTAGACTTGGCTTTCGCTTCCAGAACGGCCAGATCGAACTCGATGATGGTATCACCGCGCTTGACCTTCTGACCTTCCTGAGCGATACGGGTGAAGCCTTCGCCTTTCAGCTCGACGGTGTCGATACCGAAGTGAACGAACAGCTCGATACCAGAGTCGGATTCCAGAGAGAACGCGTGGTTGGTCTCGAAGATCTTGCCGATGGTGCCGTCGCACGGCGCAACCATCTTGTTGCCAGCCGGCTTGATGGCGATGCCGTCACCGACGATCTTCTCGGCGAAGACAACGTCAGGCACGTCTTCGATCGGTACGATTTCCCCTGACAGGGGGGCAAAGATTTCGATGCCGCCGGTGTCAGAGCTGTCATCGGAAACCAGTTTCTTCAGTTTATCAAACAGACCCATAGTAAAGCTCCTAGAGATGATTGTCGCTGTTTGCAGCCGATCTTAGCAGACTGCCTTCTGCTTAATAAAGTTATCTACACAGGCTTCGATTTCGGCGGCGGTCGCATAGCTCAGAGCCTGGTCTGCCATTGCCTTCACATCTTCGAAGTTGGTGTTACGGATAAGCTTCTTGATACGCGGTACAGAGATGGCGCTCATGGAGAACTCATCCAGACCCATACCCAGCAGCAGCAGGGTGGCGCGTTCGTCACCAGCCAGTTCACCGCACATACCGGTCCACTTGCCATTGTCATGGGAAGCGTCGATTACCATCTTGATCAGGGTCAGGACGGAGGGTGACAGCGGGTTGTACATGGCGGAAATCATCTCGTTACCACGATCGACGGCCAGGGTGTACTGGGTCAGGTCGTTGGTACCGATACTGAAGAAATCCACTTCCTTGGCCAGATGATGAGCCATCACGGCAGCAGCCGGTGTCTCGATCATGATACCCACTTCGATGGATTCATCAAAGGCTTTGCCGTCGGCACGCAGTTCAGCCTTCAGCTGCTCCACGGTCGCCTTGAGGCTGCGGAACTCTTCGACGGAGATGATCATCGGGAACATGATGCGCAGTTTGCCAAAGGCAGAGGCACGCAGAATGGCCTTCAGTTGGGCGTGCATGATGTCTTCGCGATCGAAGAAAATGCGCACGGCACGCCAGCCCAGGAAGGGGTTCATCTCTTTCGGGAAATTCATGTAAGGCAGTTCTTTGTCGCCGCCGATGTCCATGGTGCGGACGATGATCGGCTGATCCGGCATGGCCGCTGCCACTTCTTTGTAGGCCTTGAACTGCTCGTCTTCGGTCGGCAGCGCATCGCGGTCCATGAACAGGAACTCGGTACGGTACAGACCCACGCCTTCGGCGCCATTACGGATGGCACCCTCGGTATCCTTGACGGTACCGATGTTGGCGCACACTTCGACCTGATGACCATCGAGGGTGATGGCGGGCAGATCTTTCAACTTGGCCAGCTCGTCTTTCTCGGCCTGGAACTGGGCCTGGAATTTCTTGGCCTCAGCCAGCTGCTCGGCAGTCGGGTTGATGATGATCTGGTTGTTGATCCCATCCAGTATCAGCATCTCGCCATTGTTGACGCGCGCGGTGATGTCGTTGGTGCCCACGATGGCCGGCAGCTCCAGGGAGCGGGCCATGATGGAGGTGTGAGAGGTACGGCCACCGATGTCGGTGACAAAACCCAGCACGTATTTCAGGTTGATCTGAGCGGTTTCGGACGGAGTCAGGTCTTTGGCGACCAGGATGACCTCTTCGTCGATGGTGCTCAGGTTGACAACGGCGATGCCCAGCACGTTCTTCACCAGACGGGTTCCGATGTCACGGAAGTCGGTGGCGCGCTCACGCAGATAGGGGTCATCCAGCTCGGCCATCATCTTGGCGTACTGCTCGATCACCTCATAGATGGCTTTGTCGGCGGAAGCCTTGTTGTCTTTGATGAAGGATCTGATATCCCCTTCCAGCTCCTCATCTTCGAGCAGCATGATGTGGCCTTCGAAGATGGCCTCTTTTTCCTCACCGAAGGTGCGACCTGCCATCTCTTTGATGGCTTCCAGCTGTGCGGCTGACTTGGTGCGGGCTTCGAGGAAGCGGTTGATCTCGGCGTCAATCTGGTCAACAGAGATCTTGCCCTGATTGATAACGATTTCATCTTCTTTCAGAAGAAGCGCCTTACCGAATGCGATACCGGGGGACGCAAGAATGCCAGATATCATAATCCTTCCTATTAAAACGACTGTGGGGGAGGAATAAAGCTGGATTACTCCAGCTCGTCCATCAGGGCAACCAGCTTCTCAACGGCTTTCTGAGCGTCCGGGCCGTCGGCCTGGATGGTCACGTTGGTGCCTTTGGTCAGGCCCAGGGTCTGCAGCTTGAACAGGCTCTTGGCGCTGGCGGATTTGCCACCGGAGACCACAGTGATCTCGCTTTGGAATTCTTTAGCTTCTTTCACGAACTGAGCTGCAGGACGGGTGTGCAGGCCGTTTTCAGCAGTAATAACAACAGACTTCTCGTACATGGTTTCACCCCATATTATTGATATTGTGTGGAGAGATGGACGCTTATGAGGCTTCCTGTCTCACCGTGTCAGTATGGATATGTTGTAAAGTAACGAAATCAGACCCGCAATGGTTTAATCCAGGTCAATTTTCTGTGCAGTATTCGGCGTCCTGACCAAGTCTTTTCGTTATCGGGCTACAAGCCGCGCCATGACTGGCTTGAAATTAATTTATAACGAAAAATAACATTTTGTTACCTTGTGATACTTAACCAGCAAACACCTCGTGACGCGGCACAGGATATGAGATTTATCGCAGAATGTCTGCTTTTTTTGTCACATCCAAATTTGTTATTTTACCCCAAAAAATAAGGGGCCGACTGACACTGTCGACTACTGAGTTTAGCTCATAAAGAAAACGGCGCTCCGAAGAGCGCCGTTGTTTTGATGTAAGACGATCAATTACTGCTGCAATTCCTGCTCGCTGAATACGCCGGCGAACAGGGCGCTGGAGAGGTAACGCTCGGCGGCGCTTGGCAGCACGACCACTATGGTCTTGCCCTCGAACTCCGGCAGCTCGGCCAGACGAGCGGCGGCCACCACGGCGGCCCCCGAGCTGATCCCCGCCAGAATGCCTTCTTCTTCCATCAGGCGGCGAGCCATCTCGATGGACTCCTCGCTGCTCACCTGTTCGACTCTGTCCAGCAGGCTAAGATCCAGGTTTCCCGGTATGAAACCGGCACCTATGCCCTGGATCTTGTGCGGGCCAGGCTTGATCTCTTCACCGGCCAGCTTCTGGCTGATGACGGGGGACTCGGAGGGTTCGACCGCGACCGAGATGATGGCTTTGCCCTTGGTCTGCTTGAAGAAGCGGGAGACGCCTGTGATGGTGCCGCCGGTACCGACACCGGCCACGAACACATCGACGTCACCGTCGGTGGCGTCCCAGATCTCGGGGCCTGTGGTCAGCTCGTGGATCTCGGGGTTGGCGGGGTTTTCGAACTGTTGCAGCAACACATACTTGCCCGGCTCGGATTCGAGGATCTCGTTGGCTTTGGCGATGGCGCCCTTCATGCCGAGCGGACCTTCGGTCAGCACCAGGTTGGCGCCCAGCGCCTTGAGCAGCTTGCGGCGCTCCAGGCTCATGGTGGCCGGCATGGTCAGGGTGATGGGATAGCCACGGGCCGCGGCCACGAATGCCAGAGCAATGCCCGTGTTACCGCTGGTGGGCTCGATGATCTCCTTGCCCTTGGTCAGCACGCCGCGTTTCTCGGCATCCCAGATGAGGTTGGAGCCGATCCGACACTTGACGCTGAAGCTGGGGTTGCGGCTCTCTATCTTGGCCAGCACGCGGCCCTTGGTAACACGATTGAGACGAACCAGTGGGGTGTTGCCTATGGTCTGGCTGTTGTCCTCAAAAATTTTGCTCATGGTGCTATCCCTGTGTTTGTTAAGGCGATGAAACAAGATTACCCTGTGGTTTCTGAATGAGAAGTGACGAATCGTTATAACAATATGTTATTACAACATATAGAACTTATTCTTTCTTACCGAGGCCTTGCTCGGGTCTCCCGCCGCCAAAGGAATGGACGTTATGGGATTTGCAGGAAGCGATCGCTACCTCGCCTCAGAGGCGTTGAGTATGGCAGTCAATGCCGCCATCTTGCTGGAGAAACCGCTGCTGATTAAGGGGGAACCCGGCACCGGCAAGACGGTGCTGGCCGAGGCGGTTGCCGAATCGCTTGGCGCTGATCTCATCGCCTGGCACATCAAGTCCACCACCAAGGCCCAGCAGGGGCTCTATGAATACGATGCGGTGGCGCGGCTGCGGGACTCCCAGCTCGGCGATCCTCGGGTGGAGGACATCAATCACTACATTCGCCGTGGCAAGTTGTGGCAGGCGTTCGCGGCCGATCAGCGGCCTGTGCTGCTCATCGACGAAATCGACAAGGCCGACATCGAGTTCCCCAACGATCTGCTGCTGGAGCTGGATCGGATGGAGTTCGACGTCTACGAGACCGGCGAGCGGGTCAAGGCCCGCCAACGCCCCGTGGTCATCATCACCTCCAACAACGAAAAAGAGCTGCCGGATGCCTTCCTGCGCCGCTGCTTCTTTCATTACATCCGCTTCCCCGACAAGGCCGAGATGCAGGCCATAGTCCAGCTGCACTATCCCGGACTGAAAGAAGAGCTGCTGGACGAGGCGATGGCGCTGTTCTTCGAGCTTCGGGAGGTGGAGGGGCTGCGCAAGAAGCCATCCACCTCAGAGCTGCTGGACTGGATCCGGCTGCTGCTGGCCGATGGCATCTCCCCCGAGGCGATGTGCACCCGCGAGCCGGGCAAGCTGGTGCCTGCGTTGTATGGCGCCCTGCTCAAGACCGAACAGGATCTGCACCTGTTCGAGAAGCTGGCCTTCCTGGCGCGGCGCGGTCGCTGAATGCTGATCGATTTCTTCACCCATCTGCGGCGCCACAAGCTGCCCTGTTCGCTGCGCGAATTGCTGGATCTGCACCAGGCCCTGGCGGCCCGGCTCGCCTGCCTCGACATGGATGAGTTTTACTTGTTGTCTCGCTGCCTGCTGGTCAAGGACGAGGCCCACTTCGATCGCTTCGATCGCGCCTTCGCCGAGTATTACGACGGCCTGCAGGCCAACCCCCTGTTGCCGGAGACCCTGCCGGATGAGTGGCTGCGCCAGGAGTTCGAGCGGCTGCTGAGTCCGGAAGAGAAGGCACTGCTGCAATCCCTCGGCGGGCTCGACAAGCTGCTGGAGACCCTCAACCAGCGGCTGGCGGAGCAAAAAGAGCGCCACGCCGGCGGCAACAAGTGGGTGGGCACGGGGGGCAGCAGCCCCTTCGGTCACGGCGGCTTTCACCCGGAAGGGGTCAGCATGGGGGGAGAGGGGCGACAGGGCAAGGCGGCCAAGGTGTGGGAGGCGCGCCACTATCGCAACTTCAGCGACGATGACTCCCCCCTGGGCCAGCGCGCCATCCAGCTGGCGCTGCGCAAGCTGAGGCGCTGGGTGCGCAAGGGCAGCCCGGACGAGCTGGATCTCGATGACACCATCCAGAGCACCGCCCGCCAGGGCTGGCTCGATGTGAAGCTGAGGCCCGAGCGCCGCAATGGCATCAAGCTGCTGGTCTTCTTCGATGTCGGGGGCTCCATGGATGCCCACGTGGCCGAGGTACAGCGGCTGTTCTCGGCCCTGCGCCACGAGTTCAAGCACCTGGAGTTCTTCTATTTTCACAACTGCCTCTACGACTTCGTCTGGCAAGACAACAATCGCCGGGTCGAGGAGCGATTCGACACCCTGCGCCTGCTGCGCACCTACGGCAGCGACTACAGGGTGATCCTGGTGGGGGACGCCAAGATGGGCCCCTACGAGATCAGCTGGCCGGGTGGCAGCGTCGAGTACTGGAACGAGGAGGCGGGTCAGGTGTGGCTAGCCCGCCTGCAGCAGCACTATCCCAGGCTGGCATGGATCAACCCCATTCCCAGGCGGGAGTGGCTCTGGCACCCTTCCATCAAGTTGATGAATGAATTGATTGGCGGGCGCATGCACCCGCTGACCCTGGCCGGTCTCGCCGCGGCGATCGATCAGCTATGACTCTTACCCTACAAAACAGACAAGCCGGGATCGCACCCGGCCAGGAGCAAAGATGACTTCTATCGTGATCAGTGGCTCAGGCCTCTATACCCCGCCCTTTGCCGTCAGCAACGAAGAGCTGGTGGCCGCCTTCAACCAGTATGTGGATCTCTACAACGAGGAGAACGCCTCGGCCATCGACGCCGGTCAGCTGGCGGCCAAGCAGCACTCCAGCTGCGAATTCATCGAGAAGGCCTCCGGCATCAAGAGCCGTTACCTGGTGAGCAAGGAGGGGGTGCTGGATCCCGACATCATGCAGCCGCTGCTGGCGGAGCGGGCGGACGACAAGCCCTCCATCATGGTGGAGATGGCGGTGGCCGCCGCCGAGCAGGCGCTGATCGCCGCCGGTCGCGAACCCGCCGAGATAGATCTGGTGATCGTCGCCGCCTCCAACATGCCGCGCCCCTATCCGGCGCTCTCCATCGAACTGCAGCACTACCTGGGGGCCGGTGGCATGGCCTTTGACATGAACGTGGCCTGCTCGTCCGCCACCTTCGGCATCAAGACGGCGGCGGATCTGCTGGCGGCTGGCACGGCCCGGCTGGCGCTGGTGGTGAGCCCGGAGATCTGCTCCGGCCATCTCAATTTCAGGGATCGAGATAGCCACTTTATCTTTGGTGACGCCTGCACCGCCGTGCTGCTGGAGCGGGAGGCGGATTGCAAGGTGGCAGGGGCCTGGCAACTATTGGCCAGCAAGCTGACGACCCAGTATTCCAACAACATCCGCAACAACTTCGGCTTCCTCAACCGGTTCAGCCCACGCACCCGCTACGGCGATGACAAGCTGTTCCGCCAGCAGGGGCGCAAGGTGTTCAAGGAGGTGTTGCCGCTGGTGTGCGAGCAGATAGAGCGCCAGCTCGGCGAGCAGGGCTGGGGGGCGGATGCCCTGAGCCGGCTCTGGCTGCATCAGGCCAACCTCACCATGAACCAGTTCATCGGCCGCAAGCTGCTGGGGCACGATGCCAGCCAGCAGGAGGCACCGGTGATCCTGGACAGCTACGGTAACACCAGCTCGGCGGGCTCCATCATCGCCTTCCACCTGTTCAACCAGGACCTGCCGAGCGGTGCCCGTGGCGTGCTCTGCTCCTTCGGCGCCGGCTACTCCATCGGCAGTCTGCTGCTGCAGCGCCTCTGATCTGGCAGGCACAGGCGTAACATGCAAAAACCACCCGGCGGGTGGTTTTTTTTATGGGTGTGATCTCAGCGGTGCTCAGACGGGATCTATGGCCGACACCAGGCAGTGGGGCTCCTGGATCTGAAAGCGCACGTTGAGATCGAACAGCCTGACCCCGTACAGCTTCTCATCCGGCTTGCCTTTCTTGTAGGCGGGGCGCGGATCCTGGGCCAGCACCTCGCTCACCAGCTGGCGCAGCTCGGGGTGGCGGGAGGCGAGTCGGGCTAGCTGCTGCTCCGCCTCGGCGCTGAAGCTCACCGCCAGCGGCGGGGTCGGGGCCTCGGGGGCGAAGCCGCCACGGGCCTCCGGCAGGCTGTCGGCATAGGGAATGTAGGGCTTGATATCGACGATTGGGGTGCCATCGAGCAGATCGACCGCCCCCAGCTCCAGCCACAGCTTGCCCCGCTCGCGGCCGATGCCGTGCAGCTCGACCACCGACAGGCCCAGCGGATTGGGGCGGAAGGTGGAGCGGGTGGCAAAGACCCCGACCCGCTCATTGCCGCCCAGGCGTGGCGGACGTACCGTCGGGTGCCAGCCCTGCCCCATGGTCTGGTGAAACACGAAACTGAGCCAGAGGTGGGAGAACTGCTCGATGCCGCGCAGCACGTCCGGCTGATCGTAGGGGGGCAGCAGCTCGAGGCGGGCCCGGATGGACTTGACCAGACCGGGCTGGCGGGGGATGGCGAACTTCTCCTTGTAGGGAGAGTGGATGATCCCGAGGGTGTCGATTTCGAACTTCATGGCGGATCCGCGGCTAAAAAACCCCGGCAATTTAGCACAGCCGACCCGAAAACGCAGGCATAGCCGCCCGATGCCGGTTTCCCTCCTGTCGCCGTGATCTTGCTCCCATCCCGGCCCGCCGGGGGCTGTGCCCCGGCGCCAACTTGCGTAGGGTGGGGGCAGGAAGCATATCGGCATGAAATGCGGGCTGTCGCGCAGACGGCTGGTTTGCGCCGGACAGGGGGTATATCGGTATGAAATAGGGGCTGTCGCAGAGACTGTCAGTTCGTACCGAACAAGGGGACATGGATGAAACTGCTTATCATCGGCGGCACCGGGTTTCTGGGCCGCTATCTCAGCTCGCTGGCGCTGGATTGGGGCCACGAGGTGACGCTGTTCAATCGCGGCCATCGCCAGCATCCCGACTGGCGCGAGCTGACCCTGCTGCAGGGAGACAGGGATCAGCAGCTCGGTGCGCTGCAGGCGGAAGGGCTGCATTGGGATCTGGCCATCGACACCTGCTGCTACCGGCCCGAGCAGGCGGCCAGCCTGTCCAGGACCTTGCTGGGGCGCTGCGAGCGGCTGATCTTCATCTCCACCATCAGCGTCTATCGCGACTTCGCTCAGGAGGGGATGGATGAGTCGGCACCGCTGCACGAGGTGGCCACCGACGAGTCAGTCACCGACTACGGTCCGCTGAAGGTGCTGTGCGAGGCCGAATATCGCGCCCGCTGGGGGGAGCGGCTCTGCATCCTGCGCCCCGGCGTGCTGTGCGGCCCCCAGGATCCCACGGCTCGCCTGGCCTGGTGGGTGAAGCGGGTGCAGCGAGGAGGGCTCTGGCTGTTGCCGGGCACGGGTCAGGATCGGCTGCAATATCTGGATGTGCGGGACTGCGCCGAATTCGTGCTGCGGGCCGCCGAGCAGCAGCTGGGGGGCTGCTTCAACCTGCTCAAACCCGGCATTGAACTGGCGGACTGGGTAGCGCGCCTCGCCGCCCGGCTGGCCCCGCGCGAACCGCTGCAGCTTGAGTGGGTGCCCTGGCCCGCCTTGCTGGCCGCCGGCATCGAGCCCTGGCAGAGCTACCCCACGCTATTGCCCAACGAGTTGGCCGAATATGCCGGCTATGGCCGCATCAGTGCCGAGGCCGCCATAGTGCAGGGGCTCAACTTCCGGCCGCTGGAGGAGACGGTGGCGGATCTCGCCGACTGGTTGGCGACCGGGGTCGTCGATGAGGCGCAGACCGGGCTCAGTGCCGGGGAGGAGCGGGCCTTGCGGCGGCGGCTCTCGACGCAGAGCGTCGTGTGAACCGGTAAGCATCAGGCAGCAGGGTAAAAGCAGAGAGGGCGTCCCATGGGACGCCCTCTCTGTCTATCGGCGGCTCAGCGCAGGGTGGCACCGCAGCCGACTAGCAATTCCCTGAGGATGGCGCGATGGCAGCGGGACTCCTGCTCGCAATAACAGCCCAGCGACAGGTTGGTGTGGTGGGAGAGGGCAGCCAGCAACGCCAGATCGTGGCGGGCAGAGGGACTGGCCATCTCGGCCTTGTACTGCCGGCAGAAGGCGGTCCACTGAGCTGGCGTCTCGGCGGCCTGACCCAGCTTCATGGTGTCGCTACTGGGAGCCAGGTTCGGGAACCAGACATCGTACCAATCCTGGCTGGCAAACTTAGCTTTTGGGACGCCACGGGGCGGGCGGCGCACGGTGCCGATGCGCAGACCCTCGTCCGGCAGACGGGGGCTGCCGAGTCGAACTATGGCCAGTGCCATGGCGGTAGCTTACTTCACTTCGGCGACTTTCAGCGCCTGGCCGTAACAGATCACCTGCTTCAGGCAGCCCGGCACATCGCTGAACTCGGCGCACTTGTCGAAGCTGACGCCGTTGCCACCCATGTCCGCCACGCGGCGGCGAGCCAGGGTACGGGCCTCACCGGCATTGGGCACCGGCTGATTGGCATCGATCTGGCAGGATTCCCCCTCGACGGTGCCGAGGTAGAGGTAGTTGAGGTCGGCAAGCTGACCCTGCTCATAGATCTGGACGCCGCCCGGCTTGAAATACTCGTCGAAGTTTTCCTTGTCCAGATTGCTGTTGAAGGAGAAATCGGCGCAGCCAGAGGCGATGAGGGGCAGCAGTAGAGTCAGGCGTTTCATGTCGGCTTCTTGTTGAACAGTGAGGGGGCCATTATAGGGGCCAGTCGCTGCCCGGGACCAGCCCCATTTTTAGCCATAGGGAGGGGGCATGACGGGGATCAGACCGGCGCCAGCCGCTGATGGAGACTGCGGTAGTCGTCGTCGGCCAGCAACTCCTGGAAGAGTGAGAGGCGCATCGGTGGATCCGCCCCTGTTCCTTTATTTAGGCCTGATAACGGCGGATCAGACCGGTGCCAACCGTTGATGGAGACTGCGGTAGTAGTCGTCGGCCAGCAGCTCTGCGTGAGGGGCACAGAGGCGGATCTGTCCCTCTTCCATCAGGGCTATCCTGTCCATCTGCTCCAGCCCCAGCAGGCGGTGGGAGATGAGCAGCAGGGAGCGCTCGGCGCCGAGCTTGAACAGCAGGGCCATGATCTCGCGCTCGGTCTGGCTGTCGAGCCCCTCGGTCGGCTCATCCAGCAGCCAGAGCGGCGCATCGTGCAACAGGGCGCGGGCAATGCCGATGCGGCGGCGCTCGCCGCCGGAGAGGGGCCGCCCGCCATCCCCCAGCCAGGCATCGAGACCCGCCTTATCTTCCAGCAGGGTGGCGAGCCCTACCAGGTCCAATACCTCGACAAGCCGCTCATCGCTGGCGGCCGGGGCGGCCAGCTTGAGGTTGTCCCGCAGGGTGGCGGCAAACAGGTGCACCCGCTGGCTCACCACCGAGCAGGAGGTGCGCAGCGCCCCTTCCCCATAAGTCGTGAGCGGCCTGCCATCCAGCAGGATCTCCCCCGCCTGCATCTCCCACTCGCGGGTCAGCAGCCCCATCAGGGTGGACTTGCCGCAGCCGGTCTGGCCCAGCAGCGCCAGCTTCTCGCCAGCCTGCAGCTCTAAGGAGCAGCCCCGCAGCACGGGCTGGTCATGGCCGGGGTAGGTGAAATGGAGGTCGCGGATCTGCAGGGCGCCCTCGCGGGCATGCTGTTGTTCATCCCCCCACTCGGGGGCCTTGGCATCTTGCAGGATCTCGTTGAGACGACGGGCCGAGGTGAGGCTGGTGGAGAGGTGCTGGAAGGCCCCCGCCAGCGGCAGCAGCGCCTCGAAGCTCGCCAGGGTGGCGAACACCATCAGCGCCGTGATGGGATCCGGCATCGCGCCCCCGACGCCATGACCGGCCAGCCACAGCATCAGGGTCAGGGTCCAGCCGCTCAGCAGCTGGACGCTGGCATTGGCCAGGCCGCTCACCCTGGCCATGCGGGCCTGGGCGCGGATCAGGGCCTGCTCGGCCTGTTGCAGCTCGGCGAGCGCCTTGGGGGCGGCGGCAAACATCTGCAGCTCGGCCTGGCCGTCCAGATAGTCCACCAGCCGGGTGCGCAGGCTGGATTTCTCGGCGATCAGCGCCTGGCCCGGCTTGCGCCCGGCGAAGTAGAACACCAGCGGCAGGGCAATCATGCCGAGCAGCAGTATGGCCCCCAGGATCAGCGCCAGGCGGCTGTCGAAGAAGGAGAGGAAGAATACCAGCCCGGCACAGCTGAGCAGGGCCGCCCCTATGGGGGTGATGAGGCGCAGGTAGACATGATCCATGGCGTCGATGTCGGCCACCAGCCGGTTGAGCAGGTCCGCCTGGCGAAAGCCGGCCAGGGTGCCGGTGGAGAGCGGCGAGAGTTTCTGCCAGAACCAGACTCGCAGCCGGGTCAGCACCCGGAAGGTGGCATCGTGGCTCACCACCCGCTCGCCCCAGCGGCTGGCGGTGCGCACGATGGAGAAGAAGCGCACCCCGCCGGCCGGGGTCATGTAGTTGAAGGTGTCGCGGCTGGCGACGGCCAGCCCGGCCACGGCGGCGGCGGAGAGGAACCAGCCGGAGAGGGACAGCAGCCCCATGCCGGCCACCAGGGTGACGAAGGCCAGTAGCAGACCCAGCGAGAGGCTGAGCCAGTGCTGGCGGTAGAGGCGCAGGAACGGCAGTAGATCAGTCATCGAGAGAATCCCCTGAACGGTGGGACAGCAGCCGGGCGAAGGGCCCACGGGCCTGGCTGAGTTGGGAGAAATGGCCTTGCTCCACCAGCTGGCCGCGTTCCAGCACCAGGATGTTGTCCATCTGGCTGAGCTGATCGAGGCGGTGGGTGATCATCAGCAGGGTCTGGCCTGCGCTCGCCTGCTCGAGGGTACTCATGATGGCGCGCTCGGAGTGGCGGTCCAGGCTGGCGGTGGGTTCATCCAGCACCATCAGCTGGGTGGATTTGAGCAGGGTGCGGGCCAGGGCGAGGCGCTGGGCCTGGCCGACCGAGAGGCCGCCGGCCTGATCGCCGACCTGATAGTCGAACCCCTTCTCGCTGGCAAACTCCCAGGCCTGGGCCCGTTTCAGGGCCGCTTCCAACTCGGCGTCGCTTGCGGAAGGCCTGGCCAGCAGCAGGTTGTCACGGAGGCTGGCGTGGAACAGTTGCGGGTTCTGGGATAGCCAGCCCAGTTGCAGGCGCCACTGGCTCATATCCAGCTCGGCGAGCTCCTGCCCGTTGACCTTCAGCTCGCCGCGATAGGGGGCGAAGCCGAGCAGGGCGTTGACCAGCGAGCTCTTGCCCGCGCCGCTGATGCCGACCAGGGCCGTGCGTGAACCGGGCGTCAGCTGGAAGTCGAGCGGGCCGACCAGCACCTTGCCCTCGGCGCTCAGCACCTCCAGGGCGCGGGCCTCTACCCTGATGGGGCCATCGGCCTGGAAGGGAGCATGACCAGAGGCGGGTTCGCTGACCTCGGCCTCCAGAAACTCCAGCAGCTGTTCGGCGGCACCTATGGCTTGCGCCTTGGCGTGATAGTGGGCGCCGAGTTCACGCAGCGGGGCGTAGAACTCGGGGGCGAGAAACAGCACGAACAGGCCGGTAAAGAGGGTAACTTTGACGCCATAGTTGCCGAAGTTCAGGTGATCTATGTAGGAGAAGCCGAAATAGACCGCCACCAGCGCCACCGCGATGGCGGCGAAGAACTCCAGCACGGCGGTGCTGAGGAAGGCGAGCCGCAGCACCTCCATGGTGCGCTCCCGAAAATCTTCCGAGGCGTCGCGAATGGCCTCACCCTCGGCCTGGGTGCGCAGGAAGAGTTGCAGGGTGCGCAATCCCTTCAGGCGATCGAGGAAGTGACCGGAGAGCCGCGCCAGCGACTGGAAGTTGCGGCGGTTCGCATCGGCGGCGCCGACCCCCACCAGGATCATGAAGAGCGGGATCAGGGGGGCGGTGCCGAGCAGTATGATGCCGGCGGCCCAGTTGACCGGGAACACGGCCACCAGGATCACCAGGGGAATGAACACGGCGACGGCCATCTGCGGCAGATAGCGGGAGAAGAACTCCTGCATGTCTTCGATCTGCTCCAGCAGCAGGCTGGCCCAGCTGCCGGCGGGGCGGCGCTGGATGTAGGCCGGACCGAGCCGGCCGAGGCGGGTGAGCACCAGCTCGCGGATGGCCTGGCGCACCGCGCTGCCCGCCTTGAAGCTGGCAACTTCGCGGCCATAGGCCAGCCCGGCCTTGGCCGCAGTCACCAGCAGCAGGCTAATGAAGAGGGGGATGGACTGTTCTGGCGTGGTGCCTTCGATGATGAAGCCATGGAGCAGGGTGGCCAGCAACCAGGCCTGGGCGACCATCAGCATGCCCTGACCCAGGCCAAAGCCGATGGAGAGGCCGATCCAGCGTCGGCCATGGCTCGATTGTTTGCGCAACCAGCCATAGAGATGTTTCTGCGTGTTCTTGTCCATTACCACCCTCCTCGGTCGAGTGGCGCAAGACTATCGTCGCCCCCATGGCTTGGCAACCTCGCAGATCCGGCGGCGTGAAGATGATTGATTGAAAAAGCAGCTGCATGCTCATTAGTTGGCCGAACAGCTTGATTTATGGCAAAAAACAGGACGGCGGTGATTGCGCTCGCCGGCAAAATGCATATAGTAGAGGCCACTGACGCGGGTGTAGTTCAATGGTAGAACGGTAGCTTCCCAAGCTGCATACGTGGGTTCGATTCCCATCACCCGCTCCACATTCCGATATCCGGTAGACGACCCGTCTCGTTATTGCCTCTGCCTCGCACGCTACCCCAGACGCTGATCAACTCCCCGAATATCGACAGTAGTTTCTGAGCCTTGCGGGCATCGTATAATGGCTATTACCTCAGCCTTCCAAGCTGATGATGCGGGTTCGATTCCCGCTGCCCGCTCCAGATATCAAACAAAAAGCCCACTCAATCGAGTGGGCTTTTTGTTTTTCCACGCCAAGCAGGCGCTGGCTGCCGGAAACAGAAGAGGCGCCAATGGCGCCTCTCACTCCACACTCTGCCGGTCAGGCTTATTCCTGCTCCAGCTCACCGCAGAAGCGGTAGCCTTCGCCATGGATGGTGGCGATGATTTCCGGGGTGTCACCCACGCTCTCGAAGTGCTTGCGAATGCGGCGGATGGTGACATCGACGGTACGATCGTGGGGCTTCAGCTCGCGGCCTGTCATCTTCTTGAGCAACTCGGCACGGGTCTGGATCTGGCCCGGGTTCTCGCAGAAGTGCAGCATGGCGCGGAATTCTGAACGGGGCAGCTTGAACATGTCCCCAGCCGGGCTGACCAGTGCGCGGCTGTTGATGTCCAGTGCCCAGCCGTTGAACAGGTAACGCTCAACCAGCTTCTTCTCTTCACCACCGGCGGTGACGTTCATGGTGCGGCTCAGCAGGTTGCGAGCACGGATGGTCAGCTCACGAGGGTTGAACGGCTTGGTGATGTAATCATCGGCGCCGATCTCCAGACCCAGGATCTTGTCCACCTCATTGTCACGACCGGTCAGGAACATCAGGGCGATGTTGTCATCTTCGCGCAGCTCACGGGCCAGCAACAGGCCGTTCTTGCCCGGCAGGTTGATGTCCATGATCACCAGATTGATGGTGTGGGTGGTCAGGGCTTGATGCATCTCGTCGCCATTGTTGGCCTCGAGCACGATGTAGCCTTCGGCCTCGAAGATGCTTTTCAGAGTGTTGCGGGTGACCAGTTCGTCTTCGACGATCAGAATGTGTGGTGTTTGCATGAGTATTCCCAGATTCTTATCAGTTAATTTTCGAAATTTTAACACTCTTTGGCGTTATTCGACCGGTCCTGAAAATTTATTACGTCATCCTGGGTATGAATATCAGGTCGAATCATCGCGAATTTGGTATCGATGTTGGCAAACATCCTTGTGCCACACATGGGGTCTCAACAAGCCTGAACGAGCGAAGCCCTGAAAGGTAGTCCATTACAAAAGTTGCTGCATTTTATCAGTTAACAGGCGCATAACAACACTCTTTGCCGTCAGATAGCAACTTTTTAACTCTGGCTTGATATAAGTCAAACCCTGAGTTCGCTGCATGATACTTGGGCTGGCCCGCTTTTTCGCCCCTATGGAATGTAATGGGATGTAACATGTGATTGACATGATTTTGTGGGAAAACTACAGAAAAGTCTGTTTTTTTGCCCCGTTCGAGCCGTCCTCCTGGCCCGCCTATGCCATCGTCACGGCCTGGAATCCGGCCAGCAGATGGGTAGGAATGCGTCGCAACTCTCGTCGTCATCTTGCCCTGTTGCGGCTCATCGACGACGCCCCCGACCTGCTCGTCATGGGGCCTGTGTGGGGCAGCTCCCTGGACGAAAGTTGGCAGGAAGCGTCGTTATTGTTACAGATGCCCCGCGCCGACGCCGTCCGGCTGGCCAGTCGTTTCGGCCAGAATGCCTGTTACTGGGTCGAGGGGGGAGCGCTCTGGCTGATCCCCGTGTTGATGAAGGGGGAGCCACACCATCTGGGCAGACTGACCTCCTGCTGGATTGTCAGGGACCCGACATGATGAAAGAATGAGCGGACTCACTCCATGGAAGGACGCTGACGATGCTGGACTTACTACCCGACCTTTGCGATCAACACGGCGATGCCGTGCAGGTGGCCGAGCCGCTGTTCCACGACTATGGCGGCAAGCCGCTGTTTCATGGCCAGGCGGTCACCCTCTCCTGTTTCGAGGATAACAGCCTGGTGCGGGAACTGGTGGCGCAGCCCGGCCGGGGCAAGGTGATGGTGATCGATGGGGGCGGCTCCCTGCGCCGGGCACTGCTCGGGGATCAGCTGGCCATCAAGGCGGTGGAGCAGGGTTGGGAGGGGATCCTGATCTATGGCGCGGTGCGGGATGTGGGCACCCTGGCGACGCTGGCGCTGGGCGTCAAGGCGTTGGCGGCCTGTCCGGTCAAGACCGAGAAGCTGGGGCAGGGTGAGCTGGATGCCGTGCTCTCTTTTGCCGGGGTGACCATAGCGCCGGGTGACTATGTCTACGCCGATCTCAACGGCGTGCTGATCAGTGGTGCCCGGCTCATCTGAAGGTTCAGAAGTTGAAGCCAACCCCCAGGGTGAGAAATTGCTCCGTGCTGAAGGCGCTGACGCCGTAGTTGGCGGTGATGGCCAGTTGTGGTGTCAGCAGCAGGCTGCTGTTGAGCTCCACCAGGGTGCTGGGGTTGCTCACCTCCAACTGCTTGAGCTGGCTGCCGATGTTCAGCGAGGGGGAGAGCTGGTAGCGCACCCCTGAGCTGATATTGAAGCCGGCCTGATCGCTGCGGGTGCCGACGGCGGGCCCGGCTTCCATGTAGAGGGTGACATCATCCTGCACCGGGTATTGGTAGCCGGTGTTGATGAGCCAGAGGTCGAAATTGTCGCCGTGATGAGTCTGATTGCCGAGCAGCACGCCGGAATAACTCTTCACGTAGAGCTGGCTGTCCGATTCGGTCTGGAGAAAACTCCAGTCGGCCGCCTGGGCCGAAAATGCGAGGCCTGATGCGAGTGCGATGATGAGAGACTTGACCATTCTTTTCCCCTCCCTGGGTCCGGAACAGGACCCTAAGCATGGCACATGCCAGCAGGTAGTAAAGGCAACCCGCATCACAATAAAAGAGTTTTAATCCGCTTCCGACTCATGATACACAGGCCCCCATCACTCTGCGTCTTCACTATTTTCTCCATCAAGAGGTGAACTCATGAACAAGAAACTGACCCTGCTGGCCGCGCTGGCTTTGGGAGGCTGCGCCATGACTGCGAGTTCCAATCTGGCTCAACTGCAAGCATCGACCTGGCAACTGCAGGGGGCGAGCGGTGACACCTTCACCCTGCAGGTCGCGGGTGACAAGGTGGCAGGCAAGGGCGGCTGCAACCGCTACTTTGGCGGCATCACCCAGCAGGGCGACGGCGTTCTGACGCTGGGGGCCATGGGCGCGACCCGCATGATGTGTGCCGGGGATCTGGCGGGCAAGGAGGCGAACTACCTGCAGGCGCTGGAGAAGGTCGCGACCTATCGGATCTCCGGTCAGCAACTGGTGTTGAGCGATGCCAACAAGACGGCCCTGCTCACCTTCGATGCCCTGCCGGCCACTAAGTAAGAGAGAGTCTCGTCAGAGACTGTCGTAGCCGAGCCGCTGGGCCCGGAGCAAAAAGGGACGTCGCGGCGTCCCTTTTTGCTGGGTATCTGAGCTATGGGGCGTCTCATCCCCCCCGCTGAAACCGGAAGCGTTTCTTGCGCCGGTAGGGATAGACATCCTCGAACACCCCCTCCTTGATGTTGCCCTGCAGCATCTTCCAGTAGCTGGCATCGAACAGCTCCTTGTGCACCTGCATCATGATCGTTCGCACCTGGGGCTTTTGCAGCAGGAAGGTGGCGAATTCCTCGGGGAAGATGTCGTTGGGGGCGACCGAGTACCAGGGCTCGGCGCTCCACTCGTCCTCGGGATAGCGCGGCGGCGGGATCTGGCGGAAGTTGCACTCCGTCATATAGCAGATCTCGTCGTAGTCGTAGAACACCACCCGACCGTGGCGGGTCACGCCGAAGTTCTTGAACAGCATGTCGCCGGGGAAGATGTTGGCCGCCGCCAGCTGCTTGATGGCGTTGCCGTACTCCTCCAGCGCAAGCCGGGTCTGCTGCTCGTCCGCCCTGTCCAGATAGAGGTTGAGCGGGATCATCTTGCGCTCTGTGTAGAGGTGCTTGATGACCAGCTTGTCGGCGGTGAGGGTGAGCGCAGAGGGGGCTACCGTCTTGAGCTCGGCCAAGAGCTCGGGGGAGATCCGCTCGAGGGGAAACTCGAAGTTGGTGAACTCCTGGGTATCGGCCATGCGGCCCACCCGATCGTGCTGTTTCACCAGCCGGTACTTCGCCTTCACCTGCTCGTGGCTCACATCTTTGGGAGGGGTGAACTCGTCTTTGATCACCTTGAACACCACATCGTAGGAGGGGAGGGTGAACACGCTCATCACCATCCCCTTGATGCCGGGGGCGATGACGAACTGCTCCCGGCTCTGGGCCAGGTGCTGCTGATAGTGGCGGTAGAGCTCGGTCTTGCCGTGTTTCTGGCAGCCAATGGCGTTGTAGATCTCGTAATCGGGCTTGCGGGGCATGATCTGGCGCAGGAACAGCACGAACAGCGCCGGCACCGGGGCATAGACCATGAAGTAGGCGCGGGCGAAGCCGAACACGATGGAGGCGAGCTCCGGCTCGAAGATGACGGTATCCACATAGATGCTCTGGCCGGTGCTGAGCAGCGGCAGGATGAAGGGGTGTACCTCGCCCTTTACCCGGATAAGCCCCACCAGATAGGCGCCCTTGTTACGGTAGAACACCTCCTTGAGCAGCTCGATGGCGAACGGCTCATCGTGCAGAATGCCCGGGCCGTTCTCGGCCAGATGACGGTGGATGTCGACGATGTCCCGCTGCTTGTCCTCAAAGGGCAGGGTGAAGCTGTAATCCCCCAGCAGTCGGCTCAGGGTCTGCGGCAGATGGGCGAGGTCGGTGCGATAGACTCGCAGCAGTGCGCTCAGATCGGGGTGATCCCCCCGGCTGCGAAACGGGTGTATGTAGAGGTTCTCGTCGCGGATGTTGCGATGGCGGAAGATGCGGCGGTAGACGGAGTTGAAGAAAGACTCCGCCACCTCGAAGTTGTCACAGCGGGGCAGCAGATCGCTGAAGGCCCCCTTCACCTGCTTGAGCAGCGCCTGGCTCGGCAGCTGCTCCCCCATCATCTGCTTGATCAGGGCCGTGGTGGCACCGACATGATGGTCATAGAGACGGATACGCTCGCGTCCGGCGAGCTGCACCCCCAGCCAGTCGCCGTGCTCGAAGCGGCTCTTGCTGCCCTGGGTGATCTCGAGAAACCGGCTGTAAAACGACTCGAAGCGCTGCAAGATCGTCTCGGCGACGGCCTGTTCCAATGGCTGCTGCATCTCTCTCTTCCTTGTGATGAGCCGGCCCGATAGCACGGCGGTGGTGGCCTGTCTGTCGGCTCGTTCCCGATCCGCACACCGCCGGTCCATCGCGGTAACTTCGTGGATCATTGACGGCAATTTGGCCACCTATTGGGTCACTATGGCAACATTCAAACGTCTGTTCAAGTGGCAATTTTCGGGGATAAACGGTAGATTGCGCCCCTGTTTTGCCGATGCTTTACCCTTGATGAGAGAGGTCGGCCCTGCCCAAGAGGAAACCCAATGAAACTCTATTTTGTCCTGGTGGCACCAGCCCGGGCGGCCAACGTCGGGGCGGCCGCCCGCGCCATGAAAACCATGGGCTTCGATGCCATGCGCCTGGTGGCCAGCCGGGTACACGAAGAGGAAGAGGCGAGTTGGGTCGCCCACGGGGCGCAGGAGATCCTGGCCGAGGCTGAGGCCTTTGATAGCTTGCCTGAAGCCCTTGCCGACATGGATCTGGTGATTGCCACCACGGCTCGCCAGCGAGGTCGCTACCAGCACTACCTGACGCCGGGGGAGATCCGCGACCAGATCCGCGCCAAGCCGTCGGTGAACAAGGTCGCCATCGTGTTTGGCTGCGAGGAGTCAGGCCTCTCCAACGAGCAGCTCGCTCAGGTCGACCTCATCAGCTACCTGCCGCTCAAGGTGAGCTATCCCTCCTTGAATCTGGGCCAGGCGATCATGCTGTATGCCTACGAGATGAGTCCCTTGCTGGACGAACCCCAGGCCGTAGCAGAAAGTTTTGATAGCGCCGGGCAGGTTCGGGTACTCAAATCAAAAACAGCAGAAATTCTCGATGAACTCGGGGTTTCGCAGGATGAAAAACTGCATCAATGGGTGATGGACCGAGTGCCCATGCTGCCGCAGCGGGATTTGAATATGCTGCATCTGCTCTGCAAAGACCTCGCCCGCCGACTCGGCAAAGAGGTTTAAGTTGACAGCCCGGCGCCCGGCGCGGTATTGCTAAAAGCCAGCTTCGTTCAAGAGTGTTCGTCATGCAGTCATTCATCAACGTCATCACCACCACCATTATTACCGGTACCACCACAGGTGGCACTGGGGCCGGTTGATGCGCTGACGAACAAGCACAGAAATCAGAAAAGGCCCGTACCCACCCAGTACGGGCCTTTTTGTTGGACAGTTTTCAGGCCGATTTGCCGGTCACTTTGCAGGGAATACAGGGAGAGAATGCGATGAGAGTATTGAAGTTTGGCGGGTCGTCACTGGCCGACGCAGAGCGTTTCTTACGGGTAGCCGATATCGCGGTCAATACCCACGGTCAGTCCCAGGTTGCCCTGGTGTTGTCGGCACCGGCCAAGGTGACCAATCACCTGGTGGCCCTGGTGGAGCAGACCAGTCGCGGCATGGATGCCAGCAGTACCCTGTTTGAGATCAACGGCATCTTCTCCCGCCTGCTGGCCGGGCTGAAGGCGGCCTATCCGGCGTTGGACGACAAGGCGCTGCAGGCTCGTCTCACCGCCGAGCTGGATCAGGTCGAGCGGCTGATGCAGGGCATCCGCCTGCTGGGGCTCTGCCCGGACAACGTGCAGGCCCGCATCCTGAGCCGGGGCGAGAACCTCTCCATCGCCTTCATGCACGAGCTGCTGCGGGTGCGTGGGGTCGAGCTAGGCTCGATCGTGCCGGAGCAGTTGCTGGTCACCGACGGCGGCTACCTCGAGGCTCACGTGGACATCGAAGCCTCCCGCCTGCGCTTCGCCGCCCATGGGCTTCGCTCAGACTGCCTCTACCTGATGCCGGGCTTCACCGGCGGCAGCGACAAGGGTGAGACCGTGCTGCTGGGTCGTAACGGCTCCGACTACTCCGCCGCCGTGCTGGCCGCCTGTGTCGATGCCGAGTGCTGCGAGATCTGGACCGACGTGGAGGGCTGCTACAACTGCGATCCCCGCCTGGTGCCGGATGCCTATCTGCTCAAAACCCTCTCCTACAAGGAGGCGATGGAGCTCTCCTATTTCGGCGCCAAGGTGCTGCACCCGAAAACCATCGCCCCCGTGGCCCAGTTCCACATTCCCTGCCTCATCAAGAACAGCTTCAACCCTCAGGGGCCTGGTACCCTGATCGGGGTCGATCAGGGGGATGATGACCTGAAAGTGAAGGCCATCTCGGATCTCTCCGGCATGTGCATGTTCAACGTCTCCGGCCCCGGCATGAAGGGCATGGTGGGCATGGCCGGTCGCATCTTCTCCGCCGTCTCCCGCGCCGGGGTCAGCATAGTGCTGATCACCCAGTCATCCTCCGAGTACAGCGTCAGCTTCTGTATCCACAGCTACGACAGCGACAAGACCCGCAAGGTGCTGGAGCGCGAGTTCGAGCTGGAGTTCAAGAACCAGCTGCTGGATCCGCTCGAGATCATGACCGATCTCGCCATCATCTCCCTGATCGGGGATGGTATGCGCACCAGCAAGGGGATGGCGGCCCGTTTCTTCACCTCCCTGGCCCAGGCCTCTATCAATATCGTCGCCATCGCCCAGGGGTCGAGCGAGCGCTCCATCTCGGCGGTGGTGCGGGATCGCAAGGTGGCGGAAGCCATCAAGGCGTGTCATCAGAACTTCTTCGGCAGCCAGCAGTTCATCGACCTGTTCGTGGTCGGTGTGGGCGGCGTCGGCGCGGCCCTGGTGGATCAGATTGCGCGCCAGCAGCCGGTGCTCGCCGAGCAGGGCACTGGCCTGCGGGTGGTCGGCATCGCCAACAGCCGCCAGATGGCGGTCAACAAGGATGGGCTGAGCCTCGCCAACTGGCGTGAGCAGCTGGTGGAAGCCCGTGACAGCTTCAGCCTGGAAGCGGTGAAGAAGCTGGTGGAAGAGAGCCACCTCATCAACCCGGTGATCGTCGATTGCACCTCGAGCGAGGCCGTCGCCGTCCAGTACGCCGACTTCCTGGCCGCCGGTTTCCACGTGGTGACCCCGAACAAGAAGGCCAATACAGGGTCGCTCGATTACTACAAGGCGCTGCGTCGCACCGCCCGCCAGACTCGCCGCAAGTTCCTGTACGAGACCAACGTCGGTGCCGGCCTGCCGGTCATCGAGAACCTGCAGAACCTGATCAAGGCCGGTGACAAACTGCGCGCCTTCGACGGCGTCCTGTCCGGCTCCCTCTCCTTCATCTTCGGCAAGCTCGACGAGGGCATGGCCTTCTCCGAGGCCACCGGCATCGCCCGTGGCAACGGCTTCACCGAGCCGGATCCCCGCGACGATTTGAACGGCATGGACGTGGCGCGCAAGCTGCTGATCCTGGCCCGTGAGTCCGGCATGGCGCTGGAATTGTCTGATGTGGAGGTGGAGCAGGCGCTGCCACCTGGCTTCGATGTGAGCGGTGACGTGGCGGCCTTCATGGCCCGCCTGCCCGAGGCCGACGGCTGGTTCCGCGATCAGTTCGCCCTGGCCCAGAGCGAGGGCAAGGTGCTGCGCTACGTCGGCTCCATCGAGGGGGGCAAGTGCAAGGTCGCCATCAAGGCGGTCGGTGCCGATGAGCCGCTGTTCAAGGTCAAGGACGGGGAGAACGCGCTCGCCTTCTTCTCCACCTATTACCAGCCGATCCCGCTGGTGCTGCGCGGCTATGGCGCGGGCACCGAAGTGACTGCCGCCGGCGTCTTTGCCGACGTGCTGCGCACCCAGAACTGGAAGCAGGAGCTATAAGCATGAGTTCAGACATGAACCCCTATTTGGAAAAGAAAGGCAGTGTGGTTGCCTATGCTCCCGCCTCCAGTGCCAACCTGAGCGTGGGATTCGATGTGTTGGGGGCGGCGCTCGCCCCCGTGGATGGCTCCCTGCTGGGGGATCGGGTGCAGGTCAAGGCGGCGTCAGCAACCGCCGAGCCCTTCGCGCTCTCCTCCGTGGGCCGCTACGCCCACAAGCTGCCGGATGATCCCAAGAAGAACATCCTCTACGACTGCTGGCTCGCCTATGGCGAGGCGCTGGCCAAGATAGGCCGCGAGATGCTGCCGCTGGAGATGGTACTGGAGAAGAACCTGCCGGTGGGCTCGGGCCTCGGCTCCAGCGCCTGCAGCGTGGTGGCGGCGCTGGAGGGGCTCAACGCCTTCCACGGCGATCTGCTGGACGAGCACGCCATGCTGCTGCTGATGGGGGAGATGGAAGGACGCATCTCCGGCTCGGTCCACTACGACAACGTGGCGCCTTGCTATCTCGGTGGCCTGCAGCTGGTGGTGGAGGAGGGGGGGGTCATCAGCCAGGGTATTCCGGTGTTCGAGCAGTGGTACTGGGTGGTCTGCTACCCCGGCACAGTAGTGTCGACCGCCGCCGCCCGCGCCATCTTGCCGGCCCAGTATCGCCGCCAGGATTGCCTCACCTATGGCCGCCGGCTGGCCGCCTTCGTGCACGCCAGCTACACCCAGCAGGAGCCGCTGGCGGCGAGCGTGCTCAAAGACGTGATCGCCGAACCCTATCGCGCGGCGCTGATCGAAGGCTTCAACGAGGTGCGGGCCCAGGCCGCCCAGAACGGGGCGCTTGCCACCGGCATCTCGGGCTCGGGTCCCAGCGTGTTCGTGGTGATGAAGGATCTGGCCCAGGCCGAGCGCATGAAGGATTGGATGGATGCACATTTCGTGCAGAACGAAGATGGATTTGCCCGGGTCTGCAAACTGGACATGGCCGGGGCACGGGTAACAGGAAGCGAGCTATGAATCTTTACAATATCAAGGACAAGAGTGAACAGGTCAGCTTTGCCCAGGCGGTGCGCCAGGGGCTGGGTCGCCAACAGGGACTCTTCTTCCCCGAAACCATTGCACCCCTGACTGACGTGGATGCCCTACTGGCCCTGCCGCTCGCCGAGCGCTCCGCCCGCATCATCAGCCACCTGCTGGGGGACGAGGTGCCCGCCGCCAAGGTCAGCGAGCTGATCGACGCCGCTTTCACCTTCCCGGCGCCGCTGGTGAAGCTCAAAGACGGCACCTACGCCCTCGAGCTGTTCCACGGCCCGACCCTGGCATTCAAGGACTTCGGTGGCCGCTTCATGGCCCAGTGCCTGGCCAGCTTCAGAACTAACGACAAGATCACCATCCTCACCGCCACCTCGGGCGACACCGGCGCCGCCGTGGCCCACGCCTTCTACGGGCTGGAGGGGATCGAGGTGGTGATCCTCTATCCCAAGGGCAAGATCAGCCCGCTGCAGGAGGCACTGTTCTGCACCTTGGGGGGCAATATCCGTACCATCGCCATCGACGGCGACTTCGATGCCTGTCAGGCGTTGGTGAAGGATGCCTTCGATGATGCAGAGTTGAAACAGGCCATCGGCCTCAACTCAGCCAACTCCATCAACATCAGCCGCTTGCTGGCACAGGTCTGCTACTACTTCGAGGCCCTGGCCCAGTTGCCCAAAGCCGATCGCGCCAAGGCGGTCATCAGCGTGCCGTCCGGCAACTTCGGCAACCTGACCGCAGGCCTCATCGCCAAGGCGCTGGGGCTGCCGGTGAAGCGTTTTATCGCCGCCACCAACGCCAACGACACCGTGCCGCGCTACCTGAAAACCGGCAGCTGGGAGCCGCACCAGACGGTGGCGACCCTGTCCAATGCCATGGACGTGAGCCGCCCCAACAACTGGCCGCGGGTGGAAGAGCTGTGCCGCCGGGAAGGCTGGGCGCTGGAGACCCTGGGCTCGGGCATGCGTGACGATGCCCAGACTCGCGCTGCGTTGCAGCGCCTGCACCAGCTCGATTACCTGTGCGAGCCCCACGGCGCCATCGCCTGGGATCTGCTGAACGAGCAGCTCGCCGAGGACGAGGTGGGCCTGTTCCTCTGCACCGCCCACCCCGCCAAGTTCAAGGAGTCGGTGGACGAGATCCTGGGGCTGGATGTGCCATTGCCAGCCCCGCTGGCCAAGCACGCCGCCCTGCCGCTGCTCTCCCACAACTTGCCCGCAGACTTTGGCCGCCTCAAAGCCTTCCTGCTCGGTTAAGTACCCATGAAAAATGAAAATCCCCCGCCTTTTTGCAAAGAGCGGGGGATTTTTTTATCCGGCATAGGGCGGGGAATCCAGCCCTGGATGATTCCCCTGAAACAAAGGAGCACGGTATGAGTCAGCATCCCCTTCGCATATTGATCGAGACCTGTGACGCCGCCATCTCCCGGCGCGACTTCGACGCCCTGATGGCCTTCTATGCCGAGGACGCCGCCCTGGTTATCAAACCCGGCATGGTGGCGCACGGCATTCCCGCCATCCGCCGCGCCTTCACCGCCATCTCCGATTACTTTGACGGCCAGCTTGAGGTGACCCAGGGGGCTATGGAGGTGTTAGAGGGGGCCGACAACGCCCTGGTGATCATGGAGACCCGACTGCGTTATCCCGACGGGCATGGTAGCTGGATCGACGAGAACCGGCGTGCCACCTATGTATTTCGCAAGGAGGCCGATGGGCAGTGGCGCTGCACCATAGATAACTCCTATGGGACTTCATTGCTGGATGTAATCCTATAAGTTGCAGATCCTGCTGATGGTGATGGCCCCACAGACCGGGTTGTGGTTGCTTTATGAGCTGGATAGCCATCTGGATCAGGCTTCCCGCCAGTTGCTCACACAGGTGCTAGTCGACTACCTGGGCACCTTGCTGCTGGTTTTCCACGATCCCGAGTTTGTCGCCGGAGTGGGGATTGGGCGGGAGTTTTGGTTGGATGGATAGGGATAAAACATGAGCCAGCCGAGTAATGGCTGGTTCAGAAAGGTGGGTGTCCTGGACTTCTAGATTTCCTTCCCTACAAATTTATTTATGCCCCAGATTTCATTCCCTTTGAGTAAACAAGACACCGGTTTTAGGCCGGTGTCAGATTATATTTAGAACTGTACAAATAAATTATTTTAATGCAGATTTAATATACTCTATAGTTTCCTGAGAATATCGTTTTAAATTGACATCTATATATGACGCCCCAGTTATTTCACCTAGTGCATTAGCATCGAGATAATACATGTGCTTCTCCAACTTTATTATCCTGTCTTCTTGTAACTTGGATAATAAAGCCTTTCCTTGGTGGCCTTTTAGCATCCGAGAGTGCTCTATCTTATCTTTATATCTAGCAAGTCTGCCTTTACTGTGAGACCTGAAAGCCATGATTATGCGGCGAAACACACGAGTCAAACCATCTATTGAGTCATCTTCTGATATAGCACTGGAAAGACTATAAGGTGTCCAAGGAAATATGTGAGAATTAGGCCAATTCACCATGAAATTAACTCGCCCTCTTATTGTTGGCTGGCTTGTTATTTCTGTAGTAGAGGCATCAGTAGCTTCCAGAACTATTGAGGAGTGTTGTACGCTGCTCTCTCCTTTTATAATTATGTTTTTACAGTGCAAGTCTAGATAATTGCAGTTCACTGAAGTGGGAGATATTATCTCCAGCGTATCCCCATCTCCTAGAGTGACATATAAATCCTCTGCATCAATCATGACATTGGATACTCGACGGCCTAAGCTTAATACCCCAGATAGGTCAGTATGGAACTTTTCAATATATGGATTTTCGCAGTCACTTGTAACTTTAGATATTTCGACATCAAGAGTATCATCTTCACTTTCATCAATATTTAGGCCTATCACCTCTCCCATTCTAGACTTTGCGAGTACAGATTCATAAAGAAGTCCAACATGAGATACAGGAACAACACTATCTTTTTGGTGTTGATAAAAATCGAATAAAAATGGGTTTGGAGCATGGTGCATGTGATTAGAATATGACTCACCACAGCTAACCAGCTTTTGTTCTTTGCTTTTCAAGGCCGCAACAACAATATGTGCTGCAAAGACAGCATTCGATGGATTAGTTCCACTGCCATCTAAAAATGGGTGTTGTGGCAGTAAGCTATTTACAGCCTCCATGTAAGAAGTTGAGTTCTGAGGAGGGATGTTATCAGGTGCTGTGGGGGATGGTAGTTTGAATAAACGGCATGCTAACCTATGTAATTGCTCTGAAGGGGAGTACAAATTCTCGGGTAAGTTTTCTATGCTTAGCTTTAGCTGATCTTCAAGTTTCTTAGACTCCCGATGTAGAATTTCATCACTGAGCCTAATCAATACATCGCTATTCAGGATTCCTCTAAGCTCTTCACCCAAGCGAGATGGGTTTGACTCTAGTGCTATAACTTTTGTAATTGCATCTAAGACAGGAGCGTAACCAACGAAATGATCAAGGGCATTGCTAGATATACTATTCAAACCATCAATAACAATATCTATTGCATCGGAGTAAACCTGCTGGTGTTGATCTAATAGTTTACCCAAATGAGGATACTCAAGTTCACCATCATGGCGCATCAATGTCGTAAGCTTGCTTAATCTTCTTTCTATAAATATTTTTGCTTGTGTAATATCGAATAATTCGATATTAAATATTGGTGGTTCGAAACCATGTAGCTCTGATATGGTTGCCCATGTCTCTTCAATGATCCCCACTCTTCCAAGTAATACAATAGGATATTGACCCATGCTTGATACTTGATAAACATCTTTCAGAAAATCTTCGAAAGCCGGTTGCGTTACTCGTAGTCTAGCTTCATCTAGAGCATCAATAACAAGTGCTGTTTTGCCGGCGCGCCATAAATCCAATGTATTTGTGTAAACTAGACCACCTGTAATGCAACTGCCCCCTACTGTGGCTGCTGTAGCTAGGTCTAGATATATGGCGCCAGTTTTAGCGCATAACTCTTTTGCAAGTGTTGATTTACCAACTGCGCCAGGTGCTGCAATTAACCAGATTGGTTTGGAAATATCATCGTAGCCCTCGCGCAAGCTAAGGTTAGCTTCTACATAAGATTCATCGTGATTATTATCTGAATGCCAACCACTGTAATTTGAGATGGTGATTTTCTTTTGGATATTCGAAAAGGTTGACTGCCAAAAATCATCTACTGAATATTGCATGTTATCCCTTATTTTTTACCTAGGTGTCAAAAGTAAAAGCTCTGAAATTAAGGTGCTTCAATCACTCCCTCTATGCGCTCCATCAACAACCAGCGGGCGGGGCCCGGATGGTGCTGTAGGCGCCGAATGACCAGCATATCCTCAAGCCTCATATGCAAACCAGTCAGAAAGTGACGCAACTATCAGGAAGATCTGCGTTTTTTGCGCCAGCTCAACAATCGCAGGGGCTGAACGGGGAGGAAAGGGCGGGATGTGGGATGGCGTATTCGGCGAGCCGGTGCGCTTTTTGTTGTCACGGGGCGGGGGGACTATAGTGCAGCGAGGCGAGAGTGCCTCGTTTGGCCCGCGTGAGTGGGGGCTAACCACAATGGATAGAACGAAGGGAGTTGGTCATATGAAGCGGATCCTGATGGTGTTGAGTCTGTGTGTGACGGTAATGGGCATGGGAATGGGGGTGGCCCAGAGCGCTACCTCTGGGGCGCAGCAGGAGTGCGAGGCGCAGGCTGCGGCCAAAAAGCTGGCCGGGGCAGCCAAGACCAGCTTTGTGGGCAAGTGCGTCAAGGATGCCCCGGTCAACGCCAAGGCGAGCCAGTGCGAGCAGGCGGCCGCCGACAAGAAGCTGGCCGGTGCCGCCAAGAACAGCTTTATCCAGAAATGCGTGAAGACGGATGCGGCGACCGACAAGACGGCTCAGTGCGAGAAGGCGGCGGCCGACAAGAAGCTGGCGGGGGCGGCCAAGAACAGCTTCGTCCAGAAGTGCGTCAAGACGGCTTGAGTACCCGCATCTGCCGGTCAGTCATGAGATCTAAAGGGGGCCCGCTGGCCCTTTTTTTGGCCTGTGATGCGGGGAGGGCGGCGCGAGATAGCGGGCCTGGGATCATCGCGCTCTGGCCTCTGCGCGGGCGGCCGCCTTGGCTGCGCTCGGTACCCTGTCATCCGATCTGGTTTTAAAACAAAGCGTTAGCGTTATTGCATCTGTTAGTAACGCGTTAATGCAATTTGTTGGGAATAATTTCCCCCGTCTGCCGGTTTTATTGCAGGTAGCCGGATGCCAGACACCGGAGACGCCATTCCCAACGATAAGGATGACTGACATGAACGTGAAAAAGAGCACTGCCATCGCCTCTGCCATGACGGGTCTGCTGGCCCTCGGTGCCCAGTTTATCGCCGCCCCGGCCATGGCGGCCGACGACAAGGAGAAGTGCTACGGCGTGGCCAAGGCGGGGAACAACGACTGCGCCACCAAGAGCAACTCCTGCGCCGGCACCGCCAAGATGGATGCCCAGGGGGATGCGTTCCTGGTGATGCCAAAGGGCCTGTGCGAGAAGCTGACGGGCGGGTCGCTGCAACCCAAGTAAGCGCCATGCCATGATGTGGCGCCCCTGCCACATCATGGTTCCCACTATGACAGCGAGCCCCGCCATGAACCCATTGATCGGTATAGGTTTACGCACCCCCCATCAGGACGAGATCCGCCAGACCCTGCCCGGGGTCGGCTGGCTGGAGGTGCACAGCGAGAACTACTTCGAGCGCCACAGCCGGGGTTTCGAGGTGCTGACCGAGCTGGCCGGGCATTACCCCATCAGCCTGCACGGGGTCGGCATGTCGCTCGGTTCGGCCGATCCGCTCGATCCCCTTCATCTGCGCCAGCTGGCGGCCCTGATCGCGGCCATCAAGCCGGTGCGGGTCTCGGAGCATCTGAGCTGGGGCAGCATAGGCGGGCGTTACTTCAACGACTTGCTGCCGGTGTCCTATACCCGGGCCGCGCTCGGCCATCTGAGCGACAAGATAGAGCGGGTGCAGCAGAGCCTGGGTTGCCAGCTGCTGATCGAGAACCCCTCGTCCTATCTGCAACTGCCCGGCGAGATGAGCGAGTGGGCCTTCCTGGCCGAGCTGCAGCGCCGCAGTGGCTGCGCCATCCTGCTGGATCTCAACAACCTCTATGTCAGCAGCGTCAATCACGGCTTCGATTGCGCCGACTATCTGGCCGCCATCAACCTGGACACCGTCGGCGAGATCCACCTCGCCGGCTTTACCGATCAGCGCCTGCCCGAGGGCCACCTCTATATCGACACCCACAGCGCCCCGGTGGCGCCGCCGGTGTGGGCGCTCTATCGGCAGGTCTGCCGGCAGCGCGCCATCCCCACCCTGATCGAGTGGGATCTGGATATTCCCCCCTTGCCGGTGCTGCTGGAGGAGGCCGAGCGCGCCCACCAGATCCTGAGCGCGGCGCAAGGGACAGGGCAGGAGGCCGCCCATGTCTGAGCTCGCGCAGTTGCAGCAAGCCTTTGCCCGCGGCCTGCTCGGCGAGGATGACGCCATACTGGCGCAGATCCACTCCAGCTTCCTGCCGGCCGAGTCCGTGCTGCGGGTCTATCGCAACCACTTCATCCTGAGCCTGACCGAGGTGCTGGCCGGCAGCTATCCCGCGGTCAAGGCCATGGTGGGGGAGGCATTCTTCGCCGCCGCGGCGCGCGGCTTCGTGCTGGCCGAGCCGCTGCGGGAGGGGAGCGTCATGCACTATGGCGATGGCTTCGGTGACTGGCTCGCCCACTTGCCGACCACGGTCACGCTGCCCTGGCTCGGGGAGCTTGCCCGCTTCGAATGGGCGCTGGACAGGGCCGCCCTGCTGGCGCCCGAGCCGAGGCGCTGGCCCGCCGAGCGACTCGCCGCAGTCCCTCCCGAGCGCTGGGAGCAGCTGGTGCTGCTGCCCGCCAGCGACCTCCTGCTGTTCGAGAGTTCCTACCCCGTGCTGGGGCTGTGGCAGATGGCCCTGCATCAGGGGGCCACCGTGACCGAGCTGGATGCGCCTTGCCACTTGGTGCTGAAGAAGCAGCGGGATCACAGGGTGATGCCGCTCCCCCTGGATCTGGCTGCCTGGAGTCTGCTGCTGGGCTGCCGGCAGGGTGAACCCCTGGCCAGGCTGCTGGCGCAGACGCCCTCTGCGGCCGAGCACCTGACCCCACTCATTACCCTCGATCTGCTGGTCGATCTGGAGCTAATGCCATGACGGAACACCAGCTCTCCAAGCCGCTCTGCCTCTGGGCCGGGCGCATCCAACCCTGGCTCAGCGGCGGCGTGCTGCTGCTGGCGAGGCTGTGGGTGGCCTCGGTCTTCCTGCGCTCGGGCTGGCTCAAGCTGAACGCCTGGGACTCCACCCTCTATCTGTTTGAATCCGAATATCGGGTGCCCCTGCTGCCCTGGCAGTGGGCGGCCTATGTGGGGACGGCGACCGAGCTGCTGCTGCCGCTGTTCCTGCTGGCCGGCCTGTTCACCCGCCCCGTCGCCGCCCTGCTGTTCGCGTTCAACATCATGGCGGTCATCTCCTACCCCACCCTGTGGGCGGGGGGCTTCCACGATCACCAGCTGTGGGGCTGGATGTTGCTGACCCTGGCGGTGTGGGGCGCAGGCCCGCTGGCGCTGGATCACTGGCGCCTTGCCAGGGGGGCGGGCGCCCATTAACGTGAGAGTCAAATGAAGGGGCCTGCTGGCCCCTATTGTCATGGTGACAGGGGGCGAGCCGCCCCGGTCGTGCAACCCGAGGAAGAGACATGATAATTCGCGAGGCCAAGGCCGCCGATATCCCCGCCCTGGTGCGGCTGCGCATGGCGCTGTTCTGCGAGCTGGGGGAGCTCGATGATCCGCTGGCGGATGGGGCGCTGTGGCAGGCGACCGAGGCCTATTTTAGCGCGGCAGAGAGGGATGGCAGCGCCCGCTCCTGGCTGGTGGAGGTCGATGGCGAGGCGGTGGCATGCGGCACCCTGGCACTCTTCGTGCGGCCGCCCTATCCGGGCAACCTGGCGGGGCGCGAGGCCTATCTGCTCAACATGTACACACAATCGGCCTGGCGCAAGCGGGGCATGGCGAGCGCCCTGCTCGATGTCATGGCGGCCTATGCCCGGGAACAGCGGCTGGGCAAGCTGTGGCTGCACGCCAGCGAGGAGGGACGCCCGCTGTACGAGCGGCTCGGCTTCGTGGCGAACCCGGCCTGCCTGGAGTGGTGCCCGGTCCCCTGATCGATCCCGGGTGATCCAGGAGCGATTCTTCTACGTACTGGCGGTCTTGGCGGCGACGCCGCTTTTCTCTACACTGCGCGCCCCGCGCCCCCTCGAGTCATCAGACCACTCATATCGGCGCCCGCGCGGCCGATACCGTCCGGCAGTGGGCGGGCGTGTTGGCCCGGTTCGTCAGTTCAAGGAGTACCATGTTCAATCACAAACTTAAGGCGCAACTGCTGGCGTGCCAGAGCCGGCTCGGCGAGCAGCAGGGCTTCGTCGAGGCCATTCAGCAGGGCATAGCGACCATCATCTTCACCCCGGAGGGGGCGATCCTGGAGGCCAACGAGGCGTTCTTGAGCCTGATGGGGTACGGGGCGGCCGAGCTGCAGGGGCAGCATCACGCTCTGTTCTGCCGTCCGGAGGCGTCCCGCTCGGCGGATTATCAGCAGTTCTGGAGCCGGCTTCGGCAGGGGCAGGCCCAGTCCGGCCTCTTCGAGCGCATCGATCACAAGGGCGAGACGCGCTGGCTGGAGGCGAGCTATTTCCCGGTGAAGCAGCAGGGCAGGGTGACCCGGGTGATCAAGCTGGCCACCGACATGACGGCCCGGCAGCAGCACCTGCAACGCCAGGAGGCACTGGCCCAGGCGCTGGACAGATCCCAGGCGATGATAGAGTTCACCCCGAGCGGCGACATCATCACCGCCAATGCGAACTTCCTCGCTTGCATGGGGTACGGCCTCGGCCAGTTGCAGGGCAAGCATCACCGGCTCTTCTGCGACGACGCCTTCTTGCGTGAGCAGCCGCACTTCTGGGAAGAGCTGGCCCGCGGCCAGTTCAAGTCCGGCCTCTTCAGGCGCTATGACAGCCGGGGCGAGGTCATCTGGCTGGAGGCCACCTACAACCCGATCCGGGACGAGGGCGGCAAGGTGGTCAGGGTGGTCAAGTTCGCCAGCGACATCACCACGCGTATCCACCAGAGCCATGCCACCCGGGAAGCGGCCCGGCTCGCCCACAGCACGGCGCAGGAGACCCTGCACAGCGCCGAGCAGGGAGCCGAGTTGCTGCGCGCCGTGGTCGATACCTCCTCCCTTATCGCCGGCCAGGTGGATCAGGCCATCGCCCTCATCGGCCAGCTCAACGAGCAGTCCAGGCATATCGAGGCCATCGTCTCGACCATCAGCGCCATCGCCGGTCAGACCAACCTGCTGGCGCTCAACGCGGCCATCGAGGCGGCGCGGGCGGGGGCGCAGGGGCGGGGCTTCGCGGTGGTGGCCGACGAGGTGCGCCAGCTGGCGGCCCGCACCTCGCTGTCGACCGGTGAGATTGCCAAGGTGGTGCAGAAGAATCGCGAGCTGACCGCCAGGGTGACCGGCGACATGGCCGGGGTGGCCGACAGCGCCGAACTCGGCAAGCAGCAGATCGCCGGCGTCGATCGGCTGATGAGCGAGATCCGGCAGGAGGCGACCCGGGTCTCGGAGACGGTTTCCAGTCTATCCATCTGAGCCCGGCGGTTCGCCCCGCCGGCCCTTGCGACGGTATCTGGCGAGAGTGCCAAAAGTGTGAGCGGTCGAGCGGCGAAACTGAATCCTGGCTGTACCGCCCCTGCCTTGTGAATTGTCCCGCCCTGCCGGCTTGTTTAGGCTGCCGACTCCTTTTTTTGAGCGGGTAGAGAACGATGGCAGTACGACAGAAAGGCAGGGCAGCGGCCCTGTTGCTGGGGATGGTGGCGAGCATGGGGCTCAGCGGTTGCATGGGACAGATGGGGCTCTCCGCCATGCTGACCAAGGGCAACCTCAGCGTGGTGGACAACCGCTATGGCCGTGCCGGTGTCTTCGTGCTGCTCTCCCCCGTCTATGGCCTGGCGGCGACGGCGGATCTGTTCGTGTTCAACACCATTGAATTCTGGTCCGGCAAGAACCCCATCACCGGCAAGTCGCCGGCGCTGGTGGATCAGAAGGCCGATGCGGTGATCAAGGTCAACCAGCATCTGGATCCGGCCCTCAACAAGGTGCCGCTGGCCATGCTGCCGCAAGGGGTGCGTGAGGTGAAGGTCAGCTATCCGGGCGAGCGCACGGCCCAGATGGAGATCCACTACATCGACGGTCGCAGCAGCATGATGCGCGGCGAGATGCGCGGCGAACTGCTGGACCTCTATCTCGACGACAAGCTGGTCTCGACCCTGACCCAGCGGCAGCTGGCGGAGATGACCCCAGAGGAGCGCCCCCTCGTCTGAGTGCCGGCGACCGGCAGGATGGACGGCACCTCAGGAGCCGTCAGTCAGCAGAAAAAGCCCCGCCTCGGCGGGGCTTTTTCATGGCCACGGCCAGGGCTGGTTGCGGGGCGGCGCCGCGACTCCTGCGGGCGCAAATGGTGCTCTGTATGGCATTTATGTCATTAATTATTAAAAGGTTTGGCCTGAAATCGAGGTGAGGGGTTAATCTTGGTTGATTTACCCCGCTCCTGCGTCCCGGCTGGCGGTAAACAGACATGGACGGCCGGGGTCTGATCCTGATGTTACGGGATGGTGATATGAGAGTTTCTGCTATGCGTCTGCGAGCCTTCATGAGCTCGCGCTTCTCCCGTCTGGCGGCCAGACGGGATCTGCTGTTGCTGGTGCTGCTGGTCCAGAGCGCCGTTACGGCGGGCTACCTCTATCTGGATCGCTACTGGATTGAAGCCGGGGTGGTGCAGAATCTGAGAAACGTGTCGGCGATGCATCTGCGTAGCTTTGAACGGCTGCAGGAGATCCTGGATCATCGGCTCGGCTCGATCGGTACTGCTACTCTGACCAGGCCGGCGCCGCAAGACAAGCAACTCCTGTTGCAACAGGAAGTGAAGCACCCCTGGCTGGATACCGTCGCCGTCCTGGATCCCGATGGCGGCATCCTGAGCATCGCATCCAGCATACCGCTGGCATCGATGCTGCCGCCGACCCTGCTGAAGACCGGCTCCTTCCTGCATTCACCCCGTTATCGGGCCTTCCATGAGAGCGGGGCCGACTCTTCCCTCTTCTTTGTGTCCAGTGATCAGGACAGCGAACAGGGGGGCGGGGGCATGGTGATGTTCAGAAAGATACAGTCTGCGGACGGGCAGTTGCTGGGCAGTGCCATCGGCTATCTCAGCCTGCAGAGCCTGTCAGCCTGGCTCAATACCGATGACACGCGCGGCTTCAACCTGGGGGAAAACGTGGTTCTTGCCATGTTTGACCAGCGCACGAGCAAGCTGCTGTATCGCTATGCGAATTCAGGGGCTCCTGCCGATGGGGTGGCGGGGTGGCAGGCCAGCCACAAACCCTCTTTTCAGGAGACCCGGCACGGTTCGGATGTGAAATTCTACCGCTCCACGGTAGACGGCGTGGAGCGGCTTGCGGTGTTGACTCCGCTGCACCTTGGGCAGTGGCAGCAAGTGGTGGCGGTGAGCAAGGCGGCGTACCTGTTCCACTGGTGGAATCAGGTGATCTTCTCAGTGGTGGCGCTGGTCTGTCTCTCCGTCCTGCAGTGGCTGCTGGTGGAATTCTTGCGCCAGAATCACCAGCAGCGCGAGTTGCTGAACCTGGTCCTCAACACCCTGGACGCCCATGTGTATTTCAAGACCAGCGAGCGGCGCTTCGTCTACGTCAACGCCAAGACCGCCGAGATGTTTGGCCTGCCGGCCGAGCAGATCATCGGGCGCCTGGATCACGAAATCCTGACGCCGGAGGTGGCCGACCATTTCTGGCTCCTCGATAGCCAGGTGTTCGCCACGGGCAACAAGCAAAGCGGCAAGGAGGTAGCCACCACGCCGAGCGGGGAGACCCGTTACTACGAGTCGGTCAAGGTGCCGGTGCAACTGCCGGATCAACCCCTGGCGCTGATCGGTGTCTCCACCGACGTGACCGAATTGCATAACCAGACCATCGCCCGTGAAGCCGCCGAGCGGGAACTGGCGGCGCACAATCACTACCTCTATCTGAACAACCAGGTGCTGGAGCAGCTGGGCCATAACGTCCCCTTGTCCGAGGTGTTGGATGCCATGGTGCGCATCATCAATGCCTATCACCCCGGTGTGCTGGGCACCGTATTTCTGGTGGCTGACGATGGCACCGAGCTGGTCAACTGCGCCGCCCCTGACTTGCCTGATGAGTGGCGAAGCCCCACCGGGCGCATGCCTATCGCGGAGGGGAACGGCTCTGCGGTGGCGGCCGTGCTCCGTGGGGAGAGGGTGATTGCACAGGATGTTGCCACCGATCCCAGTTGGGCCGCGGTGCGCGACAAGGCGGTCGAGAGCGGGCTGCGCGCCGCCTGGGCCCAGCCCATCAAAAACGGGGATGGCCGGATCATCGGCGTATTCAACCTCTATCGGCGGGAACCCGCCGTCCCGGATGCCCATGATCTCGCCCTGCTGGCGGACTACGCCAGACTGGCGCAGCTGGCCATAGAGCGTTCGCGTCTGGCAGAGGCGCTGCAGGAGAGTCAGGCCCTGTATCGCCTGATAGCGGAAAACAGCAACGATGTGATCTGGGTGATGCAATATCCCTCCATGCAATACAGCTACACCAGCCCCTCGGTCGAACGGCTGCGTGGCCTGACCCAGGAAGACATTGCCACCCACCCTCTGCGCCACTGGCTGCCGCCACAGGCTGCCCGCGCGTGGAGCGAGGCGGTGGAGGATCACATCAGACGCATTGATAAGGGAGACCTGACGGCCCGCCACATCGAGATCGAACTGGAGGTCTGGCACAAGGACGGGAGCCTGGTCCCGGTCGAGGTCGTGGCCAACATCATGCTGGACGGTGAATCCAGACCGACCCACATCGTCGGCAGTTCCCGGGACATCACCCGGCGCAAGGCCGCCGAAGACGCCATTCGGAAGATGGCGTTCTACGACCAGCTGACCGGTCTGCCGAACCGCCGGATGCTGGAAGACAGGCTCAGCCTGCTGCTCGCGCTGGGGAGGCGGGAGCAACGCAAACTGTCGCTGCTGTTCATCGATCTGGACAGGTTCAAGGCGGTCAATGACCAGCACGGGCATGGGGCCGGAGACTGGTTGTTGAAGCAGGTCGCGTCACGGATGGGGGCCGTGTTGCGTGAATCCGATACGGCCTCGCGCATCGGTGGCGACGAGTTCGTCATCCTCCTGCCCGATGCCAGGAAGATGGAAGATGCCGTGTTTGTCGCGGAAAAGATCCGCAAGGTGCTCGACATGCCCTTTGTCATGGATGACGGTGTTGAGCTGGATATTTCGTCGAGCATAGGCGTGGTGATGTATCCAGACCAGGCAGACAATGAGCGGGATCTGCTGCACTTTGGCGACGAGGCCATGTACCGCGCCAAGCAGGGCGGCAGGAATGCGGTGGCGGTGTTTGGCGCTCAGACGCCATCCGCGGATTCACCGGCAAGGCCGACCTAGAGAGGGCGCAAGGGCCATGCAGGTCGTGAAATGCGTTCTGCCGTCCCTCAGTCAATTGAAAAGAAAAGCCCCGCCTCGGCGGGGCTTTTTCATGGCCGCACCGAGGGCTTGTTGTAGGGCTGCAGCACCAGCCCCAGCAGGCGGTACAGGTGGCTGAGCTGCTCGATGAGCTGCACGTTGAGCCAGAGGTAGCCGCTGACGGTGGCCTCGGCACCGGTGTTGAGCCGCACCTGGGCTTGAACTTGGGCCGCCGCCGCCTGCAAGCGGGCGATGGCCTGCTCGGCCGCGCGGGGATCCCCGCTCTTGAGCATGAGCGCGAGCTGGGTGATCACCTCCTCGGTGGCCTGCTGGCAGGCGCGCAATTGCGGGCTGCTCTGCATCAGGAAGTGGCTCTGGCGATCGGTCCAGTAGGTGTTGGCCAGCATCTCCAGGGTGCAGAAGGTGTTGCGCATTGTGGTCTGGATGGCCTCGAACAGGGTGCTGCTGAGGCGGGTCTCCTTGACGGCGGGAGTCAGCAAGGGGCGCAGGCTGACCATCCTGGAGAGCAGCTGGGAATGGCTGCGGGCCAGCTTGGGGCGCTCCAGGATGTTGGGGGAGAGGTGGGTGTGATAGAGGCGGTGTGCCTGCTGCAAGGTGTCGTGCATCTGCAGCCGCCAGTGGCTGTAGGCGCGCTGGGGATAGATGCTGCAGAACAACAGCGCCAGCACCGAGCCCAGGATCACGTCGCCGCTGCGCCAGAGCGCTGTCTCTATGTCCCCCGGCATGGCGCCCATGGTCACCGCCAGGGTGATGCCGATGAGCAGCCCCACGTAGGGACGCTTGCCGAGCGCCAGGTAGCCGCACAGGAACATGATGCCGCTGCACCAGATCAACATCAGCGGCATGGAGTAGAGCTCCAGATAGAGCGCCACTACCCCGCAGGCCGCACCGAAGATGGTGCCGACCACCCGTTGCAGGGCACGCGACAGCACGTTGCCCCAGAACGAGATGGGGCCCATCACCACCACCAGGGTGATGAGTGGCCAGGTGCTCTCCGGCAGCTTGAGCTCACGGGTCAGCAGGAAGGTGAGGGTGAAGGCCAGGGAGATGCGCAGGCCGTGAACCAGGCGGTAGCGACCATAGATCAGCAGATCGAAGCGGGAGAGCGGGGCGTTCAGGCGCAAGGGAATCGTCTCATGTCAGATTGATGTTCTCGTGTCGCCGCGCCGGCGTCACGGCATCCACCCCGCCAGCGGACGAACCCAGACCCGCTCGCCGGGGGCGATGGCCGGGCGGGAGGGATCGAGTTCGATCAGACAGTTGGCTGCGGGGAGGGCAGAAGGCATAAAAGCACTTGTCGGGCTGACCTGCAAGATGCCATTGGCATCCTGGCCGAGATGAGCGGGCAGATAGCCGTCGCCCGCCGGGTTGGGGATAGCCGTCATGGCCAGGGCGCTGAGACGCAGTGGCTGCCGGATGAGAGCCTGGCTCGCCAGCAGGGCCGCCTGCGCCGATGGCTGGTCATGGTCGGTAAGCCGGTCTTGCTGGCCGCTGGCCCCTTGCCGCTCGCCCAGCCAGGCGCAGATAAAGTCGGCGATGGCGGGCAGCGCCTCGAAATCGAACTGGGGCAGGGTGGTGGCCTGGGGGCTGTCGCTCACCAGCGCCATCACCTCGCCATCCTCCGGAAACAGCAGTGGCCGACCGATGGCGCTGCGATGCAGCTCTATCTTGGGGAAGTGCTCGTGCTTGAAGCCTTCGATCAGCAGCAGATCGAGCTGAGCCCAGTCGAAGCCGGCCAGCAGGGCGGAAAAGGGAGGCTCGCCGTCCGGGGTCTCGACGATGCGGGCGTGGCGCCGGCTCGAGGCCGCCATCACCTGCCGGGCGCCAGCCTTGCGCAGGCGATAGCTGTCCTTGCCCGGCTGATCCATGTCGAAATCGTGATGGGTGTGCTTGAGCACCCCGAGCCGCAGGCCGCGCTGGCCGAGCAGGGGGATGAGCCGCTCCAGCAAGGTGGTCTTGCCGGTGCCGCTCCAGGCGACGAAGCCGAGCAGCGGCAGCCGGGAGATCATGGCCGCGCTCCCCCCGCCAGCGGTGCATTTTCAGCCAGCAGACGCGCCTCGTAGGCCGAGAGCTCGCGCGGATCGTTGAGATTGATGAAGGCGTCCGGCTGATCGGCAAAGTGCACCACCGCCATCCGGTGGCGGCCGAACCAGCAGGCTATCTTGCGCTCCCCCTCGGCCAGCGCCTGCTGCAGGGAGGGAAGCAGCGACTTGTGCAGCAAGGCGACCACGGGTTGCAGATGCTGGCCGTCATGGGCCACCACCAGCTCGGGGAGCAGTCCGGCCTCCGGCGTCAGCGCGGCGCGAAAGCGGCGCATCAGATCCCGCGGCAGGCCGGGGCCGTCACAGGGCACGAACAGCACCCAGTCGTGGTGGGTGGTGGCCAGGCCGGCCTGCATGCCCGCCAGCGGGCCGAGGAAGTCATGGTTACCATCCTCGATGACGGGGGCTAGCTGCCGATAACGGGCCTGATTGCGGTTGGCGTTGATCAGCAGCTCGTCCACCTGGGGCCGCAGCCGCTCGAGCACATGTCCGATGAGGGGCCTGCCCGCCAGGGGCACCCAGCCCTTGTCTTCGCCCCCCATGCGGGTGGCGCGGCCACCGGCCAGGATCACGGCGGAGACGGGAAAGTGGTCACTCGGGGTTGCAGGATCTGGGGTCATGTCGCTCTGTCGGGTTCGGTGAGATGGATTCTGGCCGCGGGCTTGTTGCTGGCGCTGTTGCCCTGTGCAGCGGCAAGGGGCCAAGGTTGCTGACCCTGGGCTCTAGGCCCGGCTCCGGCCGATCTTGCGCCAAGGGGGCCGGCAGGGCAATGGCATTTATAGCCGGATGATGCGCATCCCGCGGTGATCCAGGTCAATCTGATCCACCTTGAGTCCTTCGTTGTGCCTTGGTACGGCACGGCCCCTCGTTGCCGGGAGCCAGAGCAAGGAGAGAGCTAGTCGGCCTCATGCTCGGCCAGGATGTGCTCGATGCGGCTATCCGGCACCAGCCAGATCAGGGCGGCCAACACATAGATAAGCTGGGACAACCACTGGGCCCAGAAGGCGGCCAGGATGGCGCTGAAATGGAGCAGGGGAGAGATCTTGCCCTTCCAGTCAGTGCCGAGCGCCCGTTTGAGCAGTGAGTGGGGCCCCTGAGAGCGGATGATCAGCGCCTGCAGCAGGAAGTAGGCGATGGCGGCCATCAAGAGTACCAGGCCATAGAGGGCCGTCGGCAGGCTGGCGAAGTGGTTCTCCCCCATCCAACCGGTGGCAAAGGGGATCAGGGAGAGCCAGAACAGCAGGTGCAGATTGGCCCAGAGGATGGGGCCGGTGATCTGGCGGCAGGTGTGCAGCATGTGGTGATGGTTGTTCCAGTAGATACCCAGGTAGATGAAGCTGAGGACATAGCTCAGGAACACCGGCAGCAGCGGGGTGAGTGCCTGCCAGTTGGCGTCGTGGGGCACCTTGAGCTCCAGCACCATGATGGTGATCAAGATGGCGATGACCCCATCGCTGAAGGCTTCCAGTCGAGTGCTTCCCATGATGACCTTCCTTGAGTCAGGTGCTCTGGTGTTGTGTGGCCGGCTCGGCAAGCCGAATAACGGGCGGCAGCTTGTCCATGGGTTAGCTTAGCCACAGGCAGGGGGATTGGCAGGGAGGAGGTCTGTGGGTCGGGGAGAAGGCCGGGGTGGGCGACTTTATGCCCGGCTTCACAAAATGGGTAAGGCAAAAGTTATATGATTGATTTCATTATGTGTCTCGCTTCTTCGCCGCAATGGCACTTCCCACGTATCAAAGAGAACGACTATGGCTACCGGACAATATCTGCTGTGGAAAGACGCACAGGGAGAGGACTTTCGCCCCGTTGCACTGACTGGCACCGATCTGCTCAACGATCGCAATCTCAACAAGGGCACCGCCTTTACCGAACAGGAGCGGGCCGACTTCGAGCTCGACGGCCTGCTGCCACCCCAGGTGCAGACCTTCGAGGCCCAGCTGGATCGGGTCTATCAGGGCTTCCTGAGCGCCTGCAGCGATATCGAGAAGTATCAGAACCTGCGCGCCCTGCAGGATCGCAACGAGACCCTGTTCTACGCCCTGCTCTCCCGTCACGTGGAGGAGATGACCCCCATCATCTACACCCCGACCGTGGGCAAGGCGTGCCAGGAGTTCAGCCACCGCTACCAGAAGGCGCGCGGCCTCTACATCACCCCGAAAAACGTCGATGACATGGGCTCCCTGGCCCGTCACGTGGACAGCAAGTCGGTGCGCATCATAGTGGTGACCGACAGCCAGGGCATCCTGGGGATCGGCGATCAGGGGGTGGGCGGCATGGGCATTCCCATCGGCAAGCTCTCTCTCTATACCCTGGCGGCCGGCATCCACCCCGCCTGCTGCCTGCCCATAGCGCTGGACGTGGGCACCGACAATCAGACCCTGCTCGACGATCCCATGTATCTCGGCCAGCCCCATCGCCGCATTCGCGGCAAGGAGTATGACGACTTCATCGACAAGTTCGTGGCCGGGGTCAAGCGCCACTTCCCCAATGCCGTGCTGCAGTGGGAGGACTTCAGCAAGTCCAACGCCTTCAACAACCTGTCCCGCTACCAGCAGGCGCTGCCTTCGTTCAACGATGACATTCAGGGCACCGGGGCCGTGGTGCTGGCGGGCATCATAGGGGCGGTCAAGGCCAAGGGCGAGAGCCTGGGCCAGCAGAACTACCTGGTCTATGGCGCCGGTGCCGGCGGGGTCGGGGTGGCGGATCAGATCTGTGCGGGCATGATCCGCGAGGGGCTGGATCCACAGGCGGCGCGGGATCGCATCTATATCCTGGATACCCAGGGGCTGGTGTGTGACAACCGGGAGGGGCTGGACGAATACAAGCGCCGCTACGCCAAGCCGGGCCTGCTGCTGGCGCAGTGGGACCTGCAGGGCAAGGCTGGCCTGACCGAGGTGCTGCGCCATGTGCCCATCACCGTGCTGCTGGGTACCAGCGGGGCGGGTGGGGCCTTCCAGGAGCAGCACATCCAGCTGATGCTGGAGCACTGCGATCGCCCCATGGTGTTCCCGCTCTCCAACCCGACCGCCAACTGCGAGGCGTTGCCGGAAGACATCTACCGCTGGAGTCAGGGCCGCGCCATCGTCGCGACCGGCAGCCCGTTCAAGGACGTGCACCACGAGGGGCGGGATTACCGCATCGGCCAGGGCAACAACGTCTTCATCTTCCCCGGCGTGGGCCTGGCCGCCATCGTCAGCCAGATCCGCGAGATCAGCCCCGACATCTTCACCACCGCCGCCTTCGCCCTGGCGGAGTGCGTGAGCGAGGCCGATCTGGCGCAGGGCTCGGTCTATCCACGGATCCGCGAGCTGCGCAGCATCTCGGTGCACGTGGCGACCGCCGTGCTCAAAGACATAGTGCGCCGGGATCCGTCCCACCCGCTGATCGGTCAGGATCTGCAGCAGCACATCCTGAGCCACATGTGGGAGCCGCTCTATCTGCCCTATCGCCGGGTCTGATCGGGTAAGGCGTTGACGAGAAGAGGGGATGGCCTGGCCATCCCCTCTTTCGCTGCGGTTCGCCAGGGCCCGCCATCCTTTGTCTCGCTTGGCCCTGTCGGCAAAAGCTCGGGTCGGCGTTCAATATTTGAACCCGTTGCCGCCCTCATCAATAAGCGGAGCTGGAAAAACGTTTGGCGCCGACCATAAAAGTGCGTAAAATCGCGTATTCGATGCTTGTAGCAACGAATCCCGCCTAAAAAGCCAGTTTCATGCCCTCCCCAAGCAGTAAAAGGTAACAAATGACGCCTTGTTGCGCATTTCACGCCTTGAAAATGTGTTGTGATGACTGAAAAGTGTCAATTATTCCTGTCAGTCATCAAAAAATTAAGGACACCCATGTTTTCCTTGGTCAAGCAAAGTGTCGCCGGGCTGCAAATTCTGTTTGTCGCCTTCGGTGCCATGGTTCTGGTGCCCCTGCTCACCGGATTGAACCCCTCCATGGCCCTGCTTGGCGCCGGTGTAGGCACCCTGCTGTTCCAGCTCTGCACCCGTCGTCAGGTGCCGATCTTCCTCGGCTCCAGCTTCGCCTTCATCGCCCCCATCATCTACGCCACCCAGACCTGGGGGCTGCCGTCCACCATGTTCGGCCTGTTTGCCGCCGGCTTCATGTACTTCATCCTGGCGGCGCTGATCCGCGTGCGGGGCATGGGCTTCGTGCACAAGCTGCTGCCGCCCGTGGTGATTGGCCCGGTGATCATGGTGATCGGTCTGTCGGTCGCCCAGGTCGCCTGCAACATGGCGATGGGCCGGGCCGGAGGTGAGCAGGTGGTGGCGCCTGCCACCGCTCTGACCCTGGCGGGGATCTCCCTGGCGGTGACCCTGATCGCGGCCGTGTTCTGCAAAGGCTGGATCAAGCTCATCCCCATCCTCTCCGGCGTCATCGCCGGTTATGTGGCCGCGGTGCTGATGGGACAGGTGAGCTTCGAGGGCATGGCCAACGCCCCCTGGCTGGCGCTGCCTCACTTCGAGACCCCGGAGATCAACTGGGCCGCCGCCCTGTTCATGCTGCCGGTGGCCATAGCCCCCTGCATCGAACACATAGGTGGCGTGCTCGCCATCGGTGGTGTGACCGGGCAGGACTACACCAAGAATCCGGGCCTGCACCGCACCCTGGCCGGTGACGGCATCGGGGTCTGCTTCGCCGGCTTCATCGGTGGCCCGCCCGTCACCACCTACGCCGAAGTGACAGGCGCCGTGATGATCACCCGCAACTTCAACCCGGTCACCATGACCTGGGCCGCGGTGTTCGCCGTGATCCTGGCGTTCTTCGGCAAGTTCAACGCCCTGCTCACCTCCATCCCCATGCCGGTGATGGGCGGCATCATGCTGCTGCTGTTCGGATCCATCGCCGCCATCGGCCTCAAGACGCTGGTGGAGTCCAAGGTGGATCTGGGCCTCGCCCGCAACATCGCTATCGTCGCCGTGACCCTGACCGTGGGTGTCGGCGCGCTGGAGATGAAGATAGGTGACTTCGCCCTGGCGGGCGTGGGTCTGGCCTCGGTGGCCGCGATCCTGCTCAACCTGATCCTGCCTGCTCACTCCGAAGAGGGCGTGATGGACGCCGCAAAGGATTAAGCGACGGCGTCTCGCCAAGGGTTAGCAGCCAAGAGGCCACCTTAGGGTGGCCTCTCTTTTTTGGCTCGGTTTCATCCTATCCGGCTTCTCTCTGTTCGGTGGTCAGCCGCAAGAGGGCAACGCTGGAGTCCCGACACACGGCCCTGGAGCCTGGCGACTACAATCATGGGCGTCGTTCACGATCGAGGAGATGGCGATGAAGAAGGCATGGATCCTGGCCCTGCTCGGGCTGATATGGAGTGGGGCCAGTCAGGCTGGCGCGGTGCGTTACGACATCGATGGCCAGTCATTCGAGGGCTATTACCTGGCCGCCGGCCCCAAGGCGCCGCTGGTGCTGCTGGTACATGACTGGGACGGTCTGACGGACTATGAGGTCAAGCGGGCCGAGATGCTGGCGGCGCTCGGCTACAGCGTGTTTGCGGTGGACCTGTACGGGGTCGGAGTGCGGCCGACGGCCACGGAAGAGAAGAAGAAGCTCACCGGGGCTCTCTATCAGGACAGGCCGAGGATGCGCAAGCTGCTGGCGGGGGCGTTGGCCGAGGCGGGCAAGCTGGGCGGGCGGCTCGATAACACTGTGGCGCTCGGTTACTGCTTCGGCGGGGCGGCTGTGCTGGAGCTGGCCCGCAGCGGCGCCGAGCTCAAGGGGGTGGTGAGCGTGCACGGCGGGCTGGAGACGCCGGCCGGCCAGGACTACAAGCAGACCAAGGCGAGCCTGCTGATCCAGCATGGCAGCGCGGATCAGGCGGTGTCGCTTGGCCAGTTTGCCGGGCTCATCTCCGAGCTGGAGAGCGCGGGCATCAAGCATGAGGCCATCAGCTACGGCGGGGCCCCCCACGCCTTCAGCGTGTTCGGCTCGGAGAATTACCGCGGCGATGCCGATGCCAAATCCTGGCAGCGCTTCACCGAGTTTCTCGGCGAGGTGACCAAGGGGTAGGGCGGCCGGTGGCAGGCAGGGCCAGATTGGGCCGCCATGCCACTAACACCTTGTATCTGTGTCGGTTTGTCGCACCCGCCCGCATGAGTGCCGGCGGGCGGGTCAGCAGAAGTTCAGTGGAAGCTGGTTATACTGACCCAATGAGGTACTTGTATCCGGTGAGAGCCCATGGGCGACGGAGTCTGAGCACCGATAGTGGGTCACTGGGATTACCTCTGACTTGTCCAGGAGCGGGAGAGGGACTGTGTAACGTATGACAGCCTCATCCCCGTAGTTACATACAAAGGAGTAATGACATGCGTGACTTGCGTCTATGGAGCCCGATTTTCATCATATTGCTGTTGGTGGGTTGTGCCAAGGGAGACAACCCTGCCGAGCAGCGCAGCAACATTCAGCAGATGCGTCAACAGACGCTGTCCACGCTGTATGGGCAGAATCCGAACATCAGACAGGAAGTGGCAAGATCCAAGGGCTATGCCGTCTTTAATAATGTGAACAATAACCTGCTGGTGCTCAGCGCGGGGAGTGGCTATGGCGTACTGCGTGACAACCGCACCGGTCGTGACACCTATATGAAGATGGCGACTGCCGGGATGGGGATCGGCATGGGGATCAAGAAATTCCAGGCCGTGATCATCTTCAACGATACCGCCGCACTGGATCGCTTCATCACCACGGGCTTCGATGCCAGCGCCCAGGCGGACATGGCCGCCAAATCGGCCAACGATGGCAAGGTGGTGGTCAGCGAGGCGGCCAACGCCGATTTCCAGAAGGTGAAGATGTATCAGCTCACCGAGAAGGGGGTCGCGGTGCAGGCCACCATGCAGGGTTACAAGTACTGGCCGGATGATGAGCTCAACGGCACCAAATAATCTCCGCTCGGCTTGATACAACGAAGGCGCGGTGCTCCAACGAGCACCGCGCCTTGTCATTCATGGCTCTCTATTCCCTCTCGACAGACGCCCTTAGCGGGCTTCGCCCTCCAGCGCCAGCACCCTAATCCACATGGCCCCTTCCCCCACGGGTTGGCGGGTTGAGAGGCTGAGCTGGCCCGTCTGTGCCGCGATGCGGTGCACGGCCAGGCTGTGGGACGTCTGCCCGGCGGCGATCAGGTAGTGGCCGCTGTGGTCGATGGCAAAACCACGGGGGCAGGATTCGGTCGGGAAGTGGCCCTGCAGGGTCAGGGCGCCGTCTCCTTCGTCGATCCCGAACAGGGTCAGCAGGCTGCTGGCGCGTTCGCTGGTATAGAGAAAACGCCCGTCTGGGCTGAGGTGGATATCCGCCCCCCAACGCTCCCCTTCATAGCCTGCCGGCATGATGTCCAGGCTTTCCCGCGCACTGATGCGACCATCCGGCTCCCGGTGATAGCGGTTGAGGGTGCAGTCGAGCTCGTTCAGGCAGTAGAGATCGCCATTGGTCGGGTGCAGCGCCAGATGGCGCGGCCCGGCACCGGCGGCGGTGTGGAGGTCGCCTTGCGGATGGGGGCTCAGCCGGTCCTGGTCGTCCAGAGCGAAGCGGCGGATGGCGTCGTCCTTGAGGCAGGCGACCAGCAGCTCCTGATGGCCTTGCTTGTCGTGCAGCAGGGTCACCGAGTGGGCGGCCATCAGCTTATCGATGCGCTGATGGGGCGCCAGCACCCGACCGGCGGCATCCATGCGCGAGACGCTGACGTGGTTGAAGGCGTAGGAGGCGGCGAAGAGCAGCTTGCCCCGAGCGTCGGTGCAGGTGTGGGAGGCGCTGCCTGAGAGCGGCGCCGAGGCGGGCGTCCCGAGCCGACCGTCCGCCGCTATGGGGTAGCTCAGCACCCTGAAGTCGGGCCGCACACCGGCATAGAGCCAGCGCTTGTCCGGGCTGATGACCAGCGGCTGCACTTCACCCCCGGTCTGGACTTCTTGCAGCGGGACCAGCTCATTGTCCTGCAGCTGAAAGACATGGATCAACCCGCTGACCGGGTTGGCGACATAAACGACTTGCTGCATTGCTCGCTCCTGAAAGTGAGGGGGGCCCGCGTCGGCCACCCGTCACGGGGAAAGGGGTCTGGAGGGATGGTCGCACGTATGGGGCCCCGCATCCACAGGGCCTGTGCCGCTCAGCCCGGCGGGCTCAGCAGCTCGTACATGACGGGGGCAACCGACAGGGCCAGCAAGGCTGCCATGGCATGGTTGAAGCGGCGGCGGGCGAGCGTGCTGGTCAGCCAGCGCTTGAGTAGGGAGCCAAACAGCAGCCAGAGTCCGACGCTGGGGAAGGAGACGACGAAGAAGGTCAGGGCTATGGTCAGGTTCTGCTGATAGAAGTCGGCACCTACGCTGGTGAAGGCGGCGATGGCGCCGGTGGCGACCACCCAAGCCTTGGCATTGACCCATTGGAACAGGGCCCCCTTGAGAAAGCCGAGGGGGCGAGCCGCGGGTTGCCCCGTGATCTCATCCGCCGAGCGGGCGATCAGCCAGGCCAGATAGAGCAGGTAGAGGGTGCCCACCCACTTGATGATCAGGTGCAATCCGGGGAAGAGGCTGAACAGCTGGCCGAAGCCCAGCCCGACCAGCAACAACATCAGGGTAAAGCCGACGCAGATCCCGGCGAGCAGCGGCAGGCTCCGCCTGATCCCAAAGTTGGCCCCGGCACTCATCACCATGATGTTGTTCGGCCCCGGGGTGACCGATGCCGAGATGGCAAACAGCACCACGGCGTAGAGATAGTCCATTGCGATCCTCGTGCGATAACCGTCCATAGTCCTCTCTATATTGGGGGTTCCCTCCCGCTTTCAAGCCCGGCCGTCCAGGTAAAAAAACAGGCTCCGTTGAGGAGCCTGTTTGCATGTTAAGGAGGTCGGGATCAGGCGGGGTTGCCGTCGCTTGCCGGTGGCAGGCTCCGGTGGGATTCCACCTTCTGCTCCTCCCCCTTCATGTTCTTGATGTAGACGTCCATCTGGTTGAACGCGATGTCGATGCCGTGCTCGCGGAACAGCAGGTCTATCTTGCGGTTTAGCTCATCGATGGCCGGGTTGCGATCGCCGAGCTCGCTCACGAAGAAGCGCAGCTCGTGATCCAGGGTGCTGGGGCCGAAGGTGAGGAAGTAGACGATGGGGGCCGGATCCTTGAGCACCCGGCTGTTCTCCATGGCCGCCTGCATCAGCAGCTTGCGGGTCAGCTCCAGATCCGAGCCATAGGCCACCCCGACCCGGGCGATGACCCGGGTGACGGTGTCGGACAGGGACCAGTTGACCAGTCGCTCTATCATCAGCTGCTGGTTCGGGATGATCACCTCCTTGCGGTCGAAGTCGGTGAGGGTGGTCGAGCGGATGCGGATCTTGTTGACGGTCCCCGAGATGGTGCCGATGGTGACGGTGTCGCCGATCCGGACCGGACGCTCGAACAAGATGATGATGCCGGAGATGAAGTTGGAGACGATCTGCTGCATGCCAAAGCCGATACCAACCGAGAGACCCGCGGCCAGCCACTGCAGCTTCTCCCACTGGACCCCCAGCATGGCCAGCGCCGTGAGCGAGCCTACCCCGATCAACACATAGTTGAGCATGGTGGTGAAGGCGTAGGCGGTCCCCTGGGCGAGGCGCAGCTTGGAGAGCACCAGCACCTCCAGCAGGCCGGGCAGGTTGCGGGCCAGCGACAGGGCCGCCCCGAACAGGAACAGGCCGGTCAGCACATCGCTCAGGCTGATGGGATAGAGCACGGCATTGGCGCCGGTGCCCTCGCTCTTGTGCCACAGCACCACGCTGTCGAGGTAGGTGAAGACCGCGACCAGATCGGACCAGAGCCAGTAGAAGGCGACGCCGAACACCAGCAGCAGCATGATGCGGGTCAGGCGCAGGGATTGCTGGCTGGCATCCTCCAGATCCATGGGCTGCTCTTCGATGGCTTCGCCCCCTTCCGCATCCTCCTGGGATCTGTGTTCCCGCTTGGCGACGGCGCGGCGATAGGCCAGGCGGCGGGCCGCCAGCTCTAGGCCGCGCAGGGCGGTGCGGTAGACCAGGCCCCAGATGATGATGAGATAGAAGGATTCGATCAGCCGGCCGGTCAGCTTCAGGGCCGTGTAGTAGTAGCCCAGCGCCGCCAGCACCATGAGTGCCAATGGGGCCAGCGCCAGGGCGACCGCCGTCAGGGTCTGCACCATGCTGGCCTCGCCCTTGATGCGGGCGCGGGAGATGGGCAGCACCAGGTAGGCGGTCAGACCGAGCAGCAGCATGGTCAGCGCCTGTCCTATCACGTCATTGCCCAGGGAGGAGGGTTCAACCACCGCCTTGGTCGACAGCATGATGAGCGGCAGCAGCGGCAGCCAGAGGTAACGCATGCTGTTGCGTTTGGCCTGCAGCTCGGCCCTCGGCAGGCGGAAGTGGGTCTCGCCGAGGCCACCGGGTCGCATCACCGACAGGTAGACGCTGAACACCAGATAGCCGAGTGCCAGGTTCAGGGTGATCTGGAAGATGAGCTTGGGGCTCAGCAGACCACAGTAGGTGAGCCAGAGTCCGGCGGCCAGGATGAACAGACTGCCGGGCAGGCGCTGCAGCACGGTGTAGAGCAGGGCGCGCGGGGTGTGCCACTGGCTGTCCTGGCGGAAACGGCCGAGATCCTTGGTGATTGCCTGCTGGCGCTTGAGGAAGGTTGGCCGCTTCCACAGCAGCAGACCGCCGACCAGCAGCAGCGGGAAGGCGAGCAGGGAGACCGGCAACAGCATCTCGCCCCAGCCACTCCAGTCGGGCTTGAGTACCCAGTCGGAGGCTTGCTTGTAGGCCTGGGCGGGCCAGTTGATGAACCACTTGCCATCGATAGGCTTGTTGCTGCTGACCCAGAAGATGTGTTGTTGCAGGGTGAATTCGATGGAGGCATAGACCCGGGTCAGCTGCTGCTGGGTCAGCTGCAGGCTGATGGCGTTGGTCAGCTGGCTGTCGAGCTGGCGGTTGAGCTGATCGAGCAGGCTGATGCGGGTGTCGAGCAGCTTGGCCAGGCTGGCCTTGTCCTCTTCGCTGACCGGCTCGCTGCTGCTGGCTACCAGGTTATCCAGATACTGGGTCTTCTGGAACAGCTGATCCCGTTGCTGGCTCAGCTCGAACTGGGCCAGATGCAGATCGGCTATCTGCTCCTCCAGGTTCTTCACCAGGGTGGAGGGGGCGGCCTCCAGCTGCTGGTAGAGCTGGTAGAGGATGCGCGACAGCAGCAGGTTGCCCTTGAGCATCTGTACCTGTTCGTTGAGGTTGCGCTCGGTCTGGGTGCCACGCTCCAGCCAGCTCTTGGCCTGCAGGTTTTTCTGTGCGAGCGAGTTGAGATTGGAGGTGGCGCTGATCAGTTGCTGGCTGAGCTGGTGGTTGAGTTCCTGCTCTTTTTGCACCAGCGGGTTGTCTGCGATGGCCACCAGCTCACCGGTCTGTTCGGCGGCCTTCTCGGTGTCACCCAGACGCTTGGCGCTGCTCTGCTCCTGCAGGGCCAGCAGCTTCTGCTCCTCGCTGGCGAGGCGGGCACTCTGGTAATCGCGCTGCTTGACCGCGAGATCCTGCATGCTGGTACGGTTGTCCAGCTCCTTCTGCAGGTTGGCCAGCTGCAGGTCCAGCAACACCAGCTCGGTATTGAGCTTCATCTTCTCGGCGCTGCTGATAGTGTCACCTGAGTTCAGGCGGGAGCGGATCTCCTGGCTGCGCTGATAGGCGCGGCTCATGTTGGCCTGGGCTCGCTCAGGCAGGGTCTGCAGGCTGGTGATCTGGCTGCCGATGGTGCCGAGGGCCTCCTGAGAGGCCTGCAGGTTGGCCATGATCTCGGCCTGGCGGCTGTCCAGCTCCGCCAGGCTCATGCTGGCGTATTCGCTCTTGAGCTGCTCCGGGCTCTTGCCCTGGGTCAGGCCGTCGAGCTTGGCACCTATCTCCTTCATCTCGGTGGGGAGGGTGCGTATCCGTTGCGTCTGCGCCTTGGCCTTCTCCTGCTCCTTCTCGATGTTGTCGAGCAGGCTGAGGGTATCGGTCAGAAACTTCTGATCGGCCTGTTGGCTGACGGTGAGGGTATCCGATTTGCCGAGGGCATCGAGCGCCCGTTGTACGGTGGCGCGTTGGGGCACATCCTGCGCCATGGCTTGCGGGGCGCAGAGGCTGATGAGTAAACAGAGCAGCGGCAACAGGGTGGCCGAGACTCTTCTGAACTGTGTTGAGGGCATAAAACTTCCGGGTTATTACGCGAAATTTGGGAGGTTTCCCCCGTGGGGGAAATCCGCGTGGATTCTAACACCGGCCGGGAAGGCGAAGCAGGGGGGCGGGATAAAAAAAACGGCGCCCAAAGGGCGCCGTTTTATCGGTTCAGGACTGGTTAGAGTACGTGAACGGAGGCGGTGTTGGTGGTGCCGCTCGGTACCAGAGCACCGGAGACCATCACGACGACGTCGCCTTTCAGGCCCATGCCGCTGGCCAGCGCCGCTTCTTTACCGATGCGATAGAAATCGTCGGTGGAGGCGATGCTGTCAACCACGTGAGCAACCACACCCTTGGTCAGGACCAGCTGGGCTGCGGTTTTCTGGTTGGTGGTGATGGCCAGGATCCAGGCTTTCGGGAAGTACTTGCGAATGGCCTTGGCAGACTTGCCGCCTTCGGTGGCAACCACGATCAGCGGGGCATCCAGCTTCTCGGAGGTCTCGACGGCGCCTTTACATACGGCTTCGGTGATGCGCAGCTTGTTGCTGTCGTTGGCAGCAGACAGGTTGGACGGCATCACGGCATCGGTACGCTCGCAGATGGTAGCCATGATGGTCACGGCTTCCAGCGGGTACTTGCCCTTGGCGGATTCACCGGACAGCATGACTGCATCGGTACCGTCCAGGATGGCGTTCGCCACGTCACCGGCTTCGGCGCGGGTCGGACGCGGGTTCTTGATCATGGAATCCAGCATCTGGGTGGCGGTGATGACCACTTTACGTGCCTTGTTGCACTTGGTGATGATCATCTTCTGGGCGAAGATCACTTCTTCTACCGGAATTTCCACACCCATGTCGCCACGAGCAACCATGATGCCATCGGACACGGCCAGGATGTCATCGAAGTTGTCCAGGCCTTCCTGGTTTTCGATCTTGGAGATGATCTGGATGGCTTCGCCACCGTGAGCCTTCAGGTGCTCACGGATTTCCAGCACATCTTCTTTCTTGCGAATGAAGGAAGCAGCAACGAAATCAACGCCTTGCTCGCAACCGAAGATCAGGTCACGCTTGTCTTTCTCGGCCAGGGCCGGCAGCTTGATGGAGACGCCCGGCAGGTTGACGCCCTTGTTCTCGCCCAGATCACCGTTGTTCAGCACCTTGCAGATGACTTCGCGTTCGGTGATTTCGATGACGTCCAGACCGATCAGGCCGTCATCCACCAGGATGCGGTTGCCGACGCGCAGGTCGTTGGCGAAGCCGGCGTAGGTCACGGCGACTTTGTCTTTGTTGCCAACAACGGTCTGGTCGGTGGTGAAGGTGAAGGTCTGGCCGGCGACCAGAGAGACATCGTTGCCACCTTCCAGCTTCATGGTACGGATTTCCGGACCCTTGGTATCCAGCAGGATGGCGGCGTGCTTGCCGGTAGCGGCCATCACTTCGCGCAGGTTGCGGATACGGGTGCCGTGCTCTTCGTAATCACCGTGAGAGAAGTTCAGGCGCATGACGTTCATGCCGGCGTCGAGCATTTTGCCCAGCATTTCTTTGGATTCGGTCTTGGGACCTATGGTGCAGACGATTTTGGTCTTTTTCATGTCAGTCTTCATGGTTAAGGAGTTTCCGCCGTGCAATATACACCAGTTTTTGGATACTTTTTATGATCCAGAAACAACGTTTTGAGCTAAAACCGCCCCATTTTGGAAGATAACGTTTTCGCTCACAGCTGATTTTAGGGGCTAAAATAATTGGTTTCCCATATTTAAACCCATTCGGTTCCTATGGTTGGACGCATCAGCGTCCGTCCAGGATGTTGTTAAATGACAAGCAACGGAGCCGCTACCGGACGATGGTGAAGGTACCTGGGCTTGGGGTGGCAGCGCCGCTCCCTGGCTGAGCCGCCCTCAAGTGTAGCCGCGGTGTCGGTCCCTGGTGAGCCGATGGTGGAGATAGCGGACCGTACGCCTTGGAAGATGGCGGATAGCGCGGGGCAAAAGGCCGAGTCTCGCCATCAAAGGAAGCATCATCAGGCAAAAAAAAGCGCCGCTGTCACCTGCGGCGCTTTTCATGTGTCGCGAAATCAGGCGAAGAACCAGTAACCACGGTTGACCAGGCGGGTCAGCAGTTGCAGGAAGCCAGCCTGATCGGCGAGCTCCACCATGTCGGCCTGGGTGATGATGTCTTTGTCACACAGCAGCGAGATGGCGGCGGCGTCCTCGCTTGGCAGGGTCCAGGCTTCGCCATCGATGTAGCACTGCTGGCTGTCGCCGCTGAACCAGACCGAGCGCAGGCCCGGCACCTTGATGGCGGGCTCGCCCTGGGTCAGCAGATCGGCCACTTCCTCGGCGCTGTAGTCAGGCTCCACCGGATTGACGTCCAGATCGTGCTTGGCCTCGGAGATCATGGTGCCAAACCACTCCTTGAACAGGGTCTCGTCGTCCAGCGCCTGTTGCATCAGCTCGCGCAGACGGTGCAGCTCGTGGGGCTGGATCTCGCCGTGATGGGCGCGGGGCTTGAGATCCCCATCGCCGTAGCGCTCTGTGCGCACCTCGTTGTCGATCAGGTGATCGGCGAAGGAGGAGATCAGCGCCTTGGCATCCGGCGCGCGGAAGCCCACCGAGAAGTTCAGGGACGGCTCGATGGCGTAGCCCTCGTGGGGGAATCCAGGCGGGATGTAGAGGATATCGCCCGGCTCCATGATGACGTCGATGATGGCGTCGAACGGTTCGCAGTGCAGCAGGGCGGCATGGGCGGCGAACTCGTTGAGGCTGTTGGCCTCGCCGACTCGCCAGTGGCGCTTGCCCTGGCCCTGGGTGATGAACACGTCGTAGTTGTCGATGTGGGGGCCGACGCCACCGTGAGGGGTGGAGAAGCTCACCATCACATCGTCAAAGCGCCAGCCCGGGATGAACTGGAACGGCAGCGCCAGCTCGTGCACCTCGGGGGCCCAGTGGTTGCAGGCCTGCACCAGCACCGTCCAGTTCTCTTCCCCCAGGTGATCGTAGGATTCGAAGGGGCCGTGGGCCGCCTCCCACTTGCCGTCGAAGCGGGTCACCAGACGGGATTCTATGGTCTCTTCCATGGCCAGACCCGCCAGTTCGTCCGGGCTGATGGGATCCTGAAAGTCGGTGAAGCCGCCCTTGATGAGGAGCGGGCGCTTCTGCCAGTAATGTTCGAGGAAGTGAGCGATATCCAGATTCAGTTCGTACATGGTTCTTCTCGTCAAAAGGTCAGACAAAGTTAAGAGAGGTCTTGCCCAAGGGAGCTGCCGGCCTTGGGCAAGGCCTCTTTATGTATGGCAAAAAGCTTGGCAAACGGTGTGGCAGTCAAAAATAACAGGGGCCCTGCGCGTATCACAGGGCCCCTGTCGTATCAGGCTATCGGCTTACTTCAGCAGATCCACCAGACGCTGGGCCTGACCGATATAGTTGGCCGGGGTCAGCTTCTTCAGCTCGACCTTCACCTCCTCGGGCAATTCGAGGGTGTCGATGAAGGTACGCATGCCTTCGGCGTCGACGCGGCGACCACGGGTCAGCTCCTTGAGCTTCTCGTAGGGCTTCTCGATGCCGTAGCGGCGCATCACTGTCTGGATGGGCTCGGCCAGCACTTCCCAGTTGGCGTCCAGATCGGCGGCCATGGCGCCGGCGTTGGCTTCCAGCTTGGAGATCCCCTTCAGGGTCGCCTGATAGGCGATCAGGGAATAGCCCACCGCCACCCCCAGGTTGCGCAGCACGGTCGAGTCGGTGAGGTCACGCTGCCAGCGGGAGATGGGCAGTTTGCTCGCCAGATGCTGGAACACGGCGTTGGCCAGACCCAGATTGCCTTCGGAGTTCTCGAAGTCGATGGGGTTGACCTTGTGCGGCATGGTGGAGGAGCCGATCTCGCCGGCCACTGTGCGCTGTTTGAAGTGACCCAGGGAGATGTAGCCCCACACGTCCCGATCGAAGTCGATCAGTATGGTGTTGAAGCGGGCCATGGCATCGAACAGCTCGGCGATGTAGTCGTGGGGCTCGATCTGGGTGGTGTAGGGGTTCCAGGACAGGCCGAGGGAAGTCACGAACTGCTCGGAGAACTGGTGCCAGTCAACGAGCGGGTAGGCGCTGACGTGGGCGTTGTAGTTGCCGACCGCGCCGTTGATCTTGCCGAGGATCTCCACCGCCATGATCTGCTTGTACTGGCGCTCAAGGCGGTAGGCGACGTTGGCCATCTCCTTGCCCATGGTGCTCGGGGTGGCGGGCTGGCCGTGGGTGCGTGACAGCAGCGGCATGTCGCGGTACTCATGGGCCAGGCGCTTGAGCTCGCTAATCAGCTTCTCGCAGTAAGGCTTGATCACCTGGTCGCGGGCGGTCTTCAGCATCAGGCCGTGGGAGTTGTTGTTGATGTCTTCCGAGGTGCAGGCGAAGTGGATGAACTCGCTGACGGCGGCCAGCTCTGGGTTCACTTCCACCTTCTCTTTCAGGAAGTATTCCACCGCTTTCACATCATGGTTGGTGGTGCGCTCGATCTGTTTGATGCGGGCGGCGTCCGCCTCGTTGAAGTCGTTGACGATACCGTCGAGCAGGGCGTTGGCGGCCGCGCTCAGGGCAGGGACTTCCGGGATCCCGGCGTGGCTTGCCAGTTTCTGCAACCAGCGAACCTCGACTTCGACGCGAAAACGCAGCAGACCGAATTCGGAGAAGATGGGACGCAGGGCATCGGCCTTGTCGCCATAACGACCGTCAATCGGGGAAACAGCAGTCAGCGCGGACAGCTCCATGGGGTGAACTCCTGATGTGTGTGGGGGTTAGAAACTCAAAAACGTTTGGCCAGTTCCACCATCTTCTTGCGGGCGAAGATGATCTGGGTCCGGCTGCCACCGAGCTGACGCCACAGCACGGCGGCGCGGATGCCCGCCAGCAGCAGGGCGCGCACCTTGTGTTGCACCAGAGGCTGCTGCAGGAACAGCGGAGTGCCCGCCACCTGGATGCGTGGCCCTATGGGGCTGATGAGATCGCTGTAGATGCTCGCCATGTTGGCCAGGATCTGCTCGTCGAGCAGATCGAAATGCTGTTGCTGGCGGCCGATCTGGCCGATCCGCTCCCCCAGCATGTTGAGGATGTCCTTGCGCTTGGCCAGCTTGCGCTCCAGCGCGATCAGGCTCACCACGTAGCGGGTCAGCTCGGCGTTCTTCTGGCTGCCATCGGCGCCAAGCTGCTCCACCAGGGCGCGGTAACCATCGCGGATGGCGAGGTGGCTGCCGAACACTTCCAGCGGCTGCTTGGGATTGGTCACCAGCACGCTTTGCAGGCTCTCGCGCAGGGAGGCTTCATCGCAGCTGCCATCACGGGCCACTTTTTGTACCAGATAGGCCGCCTGGCAGATGCCGGCGAAAGCCATGGTTCTGTCTTGGAATTTGTCGCTCACGTCTGCTGCCTTCTGTTAAGGATTCAAACCGAATGGCTGAAACGCTGTTCGATGATGCCACCGCCCAGGCACTCTTCCCCGTCATAGAAGACGGCGGATTGCCCCGGGGTCACGGCGGCCTGTTTCTCATCGAAGATGACACGAATGGTCTCGTCGTCGATGGGCTGGATCAGGCAGGGGATATCTTCCTGGCGGTAGCGGGTCTTGACGGTGCAGCGGCGCGGCGCGCGAATGGGGGTGCGATCCACCCAGTGCAGCTGGCTGGCGATGAGGCCGTCGGAGTAGAGCCGCGGGTGCTCGCCCTGCGCCACGATCAGGGTGTTGCGTTCCACCTCTTTGTCGACCACGTACCAGGCCTCTTCGGTAGCGTCTTTACGCCCGCCGATGCCGAGCCCCTTGCGCTGGCCCAGGGTGTGATACATCAGGCCCTGGTGCGCGCCGATCACCTTGCCGTCCACGGTTTCGATGGGGCCGGGCTGGGCGGGCAGGAACTTGGCAAGGAAGTCCTTGAACTTGCGCTCACCGATGAAGCAGATGCCGGTGGAGTCTTTCTTCTTGGCGGTGACGAGATCCAGCTGCTCGGCGATGCGGCGCACCTCCGGCTTCTCCAGATCCCCGACCGGGAACAGGCTCTGACCGATTTGTTGCTCGCTCAGGGTGTAGAGGAAGTAGCTCTGATCCTTGTTGCCATCGAGGCCGCGCAGCAGGCGCGGGCGGCCGGTGCTGTCGTCACGGCGCACATAGTGGCCGGTGGCGATGTAGGTGGCACCCAACTCTTCGGCGGCGAATTCGAGGAACGCCTTGAACTTGATCTCCTTGTTGCACAGGATATCCGGGTTCGGCGTGCGCCCTGCCTTGTACTCCGCCAGGAAGTGCTCGAACACATTGTCCCAGTACTCGGCGGCGAAGTTGATGGTATGCAACTTCATGCCCAGCTTGTCGCAGACCGCCTTGGCATCAGCCAAATCCTGGGAGGCGGAGCAATACTCGTCCGTGTCGTCTTCTTCCCAGTTCTTCATGAACAAGCCTTCGACCTGATAACCCTGCTGCTGGAGCAGGTAGGCCGAGACGGAAGAATCCACGCCGCCGGACATGCCGACGATCACCTTGATTTGGCTGTTGTCTGTCATTAGTCGAAGTTACCAGTTCGTTTAAACGGGGCGTATTCTACCAGAATTTCGCGCCCCCGGTCACATATCCATGCCGGCGTCCCCATGAAGAGGAGGTCGACAGGAAATCGTTTTTCTGTTCGTCGGCACCATGATGAAAAAATGGTGCCAAACGACCTCAGATGGCCTGTTCACGATCTGTCACGAGAGGCCGTCAGCAAGGTAAAGAGCAGCGCAGGAACCGGAGTGTGTAAATACACATGAGGATTCCGAGCCGCACATGAGCCTTGATCACGGCCTCGCAGTAAGATCGTGGGCAGGTTCTCAAATAAAGGCCTTGAGGGCCGACAGTGGCAAGCGGGTGCCCCCCAGATAATCCTGGATGCACTGCCACACCAGAGGGCTGCGCAGGGCGGGCTTGCATTCGGCGATCTCGTCCAGGGTGAGCCAGTGGCAGGCCAGCACATCACCGTCAGGATCCTCTGGATGGTGCTGACCCGGCGCCTTTTCAAGGTCGAACACCAGGGCGGTGCGCACAAAGGTGGCCTCGCTGTCCGCCGGTTTGAACAGATAGACCCCCAGCCAGGCGTTGGGACGGGCGCAGAGCCCGGTCTCCTCTTTCAGCTCGCGGCAGGCGGCCTCGATCAGGTTCTCGCCCGGTTCCACATGGCCGGCGGGCTGGTTGAAGCGGCGCTGGCCCGCGATCTCCTCTTCCACCAGCAGGAAGCGGCCCTGCCAGTGCACCAGGGCGGCGACCGTCAATCTGGCCGGCATGGGGGGATGTTCGATCATGATGACTCCTTGTCTTGAGGCGCTCGCGCAGGGCGGCGGGCCGTGCCCCGGCTCGTGCCGCGGGGTTGGCCGCCATTGTGTTCGGCCGTCTGTGCGGCAGGTTGGGCGCTGCGTTCGGATGTAGTTTGCCCAGGGGAGCGCGCCTTGGCGCCGGTCTGGCGTGTCGCCGCGCCCGCGCGCTCCCGTTCGGGCTGGCGGGATCGGCTGCTGGTGCGGGAAGCTGCCGCCAGCTCGGGGGCGGGCAGGCTGTGGCTCTGCCCGGGGGCCAGGCCATCGAGGGTCCAGTCACCGATGGCGTAGCGGATGAGGCGCAGGGTGGGATGGCCGATATGGGCGGTCATGCGCCGCACCTGGCGGTTGCGCCCCTCCACTATCTTGATCTCGAGCCAGCGGGTGGGGATCTCCTTGCGCTCGCGGATCGGCGGATTGCGTGGCCACAGCTCGGGCTCGTCCATGATCCGCGCCCCGGCGGGCAGGGTCATGCCGTCGTTGAGCTCGACCCCGGCGCGCAGGGCCGCCAGTGCCTCCTCGCTCGGCACGCCTTCCACCTGCACCCAGTAGGTCTTGGGGGTCTTCTCCCCCGGCTGGGTGAGGCGCGCCTGCAGCTTGCCGTCGTTGGTGAGCAGCAAGAGCCCCTCGCTGTCGCGGTCCAGCCTGCCGGCGGCATAGATGCCGGGCTCCTTGATGTAATCCTTGAGGGTCTCCCGTCCCGCCTCGTCGGTGAACTGGCACAGCACCATGTAGGGCTTGTTCAGCAGCAGCAACTTGCGATCGGCTGGCGCCAGCACCGGCTTTTGCTCGGCAGGGTTGCCAATGCGTGAGCGTGCATTGAGGGGGCGGTCTGCGGCAGCCGGGCGGCCGGAGAGGGAGAGACGGGGACGGGCAGATTTCATCGAATGCACACCAACAGCAAGGGATGCGGCAGTGTATCACAGGGGGGCGACTGGGAGATGAACGGCGGTGGGCAGGCGGGGAACCTTAACTCAGCTCAGCAGGCTCTCGATGACGATGGCCTGACGGGCGAGGGCCGTGCTGGCGTGCTGCAGCGCCATGCTGACCACCTCGTCCATCATAGCGCGGGCCAGCCGGGTGAGGGGGCGCAACTGCTCGGGGGGAAACCCGGCCGGGATCGCCAGCAGCAGCAGGGTCTGCACCGGGCCCAGGGTTGAGCCCCATTCGATGGGCTCGGCGCAGTGGAGCAGCGAGAGGGCGGGCTGGCGGATGGCGGGGCAGATCACATGGGGCATGGCGAGGCCGGGCCGTATGATGGTCGCGGCGAGCCGTTCGCGGCTGGCGATGGCCTGCTCCAGCATAGGCCTGTCGCGCACCAGCTCGGCCGGTAGCAGATCCACCAGCACCTTCAGCGCCAGGGCCTTGTCGAGGGGCGCCGTGGCGTGGCCGAGCTGACTGAGCGCGAAGCAGTAGTCGGGCTGGGCGGCGGCGAGGCGCTGCTCGGCCAGGGCCGCCGATCCCGGACGGCCAAGGGGCTGACCCAGCTCGCCGCACCAGCAGGTAAACGCCATGTGGGCGAGCTCGGCATCCAGCCCTTCGATCAGCAGCTGGCAGAGATCACCGGGCTGGGTGCCCAGGGTGAGCAGGGCGAGCAGGTTGTCCGCCCCGACGCTCTGGCGACGGCTGATATTGATGAAGCCGATCTGGGACTTGAACAGCCCGGCCAGTCGACTCAGCTGCTTGCCCTGGGCTATGGTCAGGCCCTGACGGCAGCAGAAGGTGAGTTCGCGGCGGAGCATTCAGGCGCCGGGCGTCAGGGTCTTGAGCACGGCGGCCGCATCCAGCAGCACGGCTTCCAGCGATACCTGGCGCAGGGGGCAGCCGAGGAAGCGCTCCTTCTGCTCGATCTCGATATCGGAGGCGATCAGCACCAGGTCCGCGCCGGCGATGTCCCGGGCGGTCAGTATGTTCTCCAGACCCATGGCGCCCTGGGTCTCAACCTTGATCTTCAGCCCCAGCTTGTCGGCGGCTCTTTGCAGCGCCTCGGCGGCCATGTAGGTGTGGGCTATGCCGGTGGGGCAGGCGGTGACGGCGAGGATCTTCATCGGTTCTCGGGGCTCATGACATGGGGGCAACAAGATAGCGCCAACCGCCGGCCTTTACCAAAGCCGCGGGGCAAAAATGGGATCTCGGCGGTGCTCCGGCACCCGGCTCCAGGGGGATGATGGTCGCTCGGAGCCCTCTGCCGACTCCCTCACTGACCCCAGATCCTGGCTCTTTGCCTGAAAAGTGGCCGGACTTGCATCGGCGAGCAGACCCGAGAGTTGGGGAGGTCCTTGGCCAGAGCGCCAGTTTCAAACAAGATCCCGGGTTTCTCTTTGTTCTCTTGAGTCAGGCAAATAATGCCGTCGTCACATCCCGCAACTGATCGTGAGTCTCGCTAAACCAGAGGGAAACAGGTCAATATTCTGGGTGGATATCCAGGGTGAATCGCCTGCAGTACAGGGCACAGCTACTTATCCAGAGGGTTGTCATTTGTCCGCTGCGCTCCCCGACCAACTCTGAAATACCTTTCTTATTTGTTCCGATCAACCGTCTGATAAGTTTGGATTTGATCTGTTGGGCCGAAACGGTACTAGCTGAATCCTAGTCACTCCATCGTGCCAGTAAACGCGCCAGAAAGCCCGGCAGGCCAGGCTGGTGACGACAGCTCTCCAGATTACCGGCCAGCAATTTCAGACCGGCCACCAGAATGCCCAGCCAGAGGAAAACCTCCCCAAGACGTTCAGCCCAGTGCTGACGATGCTCAATCACCTGCTCCAGCACAGTGGCGAGATCAAATGCCCCAGTGGGGCCGGCCTGGGATTGTTGCGATGCCAGGATGCTCTGCAAGAACCAAGGGAGTAACAGGGAGAAGATAATAGACCCTGCAATCCCGATCAGCAGCGCCCCTTGCCAACTGATACGCAGCATGGCGCTGGCGGTATCGCCGACCAGTGAACCGCGTCTGCGCCGATAGTAACCTCGACCCATTATCCCCTCCTTGAGAGGTTGTGGTGATGGGATTAACGGGGAGGTATCGTTCCATGCGCTCCCCACTATCCGATATCCAAGGAATCATTATGTGCACAAAAATGCGTGCATTAAATAGCCTGCGCTCTAATCGGCGCCCCATTTTTCGTGTTTGATAAGGGAGCCATGGAGCACAATCAGGCTCTCTTCGCTGATGACTATGAATCTCTGGGGCTGGCTCGACCTGAACCCTGTCTCCGAGCTCACTGCCAAGTGGTTCAAGGCGCTAGCCGAGCAGGCCTGTGGTATGGGTCGAGGCGGCATGAGGTCATGCCCCTCTTGCATGGGCGAATGCTGCTGAACACGCATCTACAGCTCAAGCTGCATGCCAAGTTCCACTACCCTGTTGGTCGGGATCTGGAAGAAATCGGTTGCCCGGGAGGAGTTGCGATTCATCCAGATAAACAGCCCTTCACGCCAGCGCACCATACCCGGTAAATCGGTGCTGATGAGGTACTCGTAGGAGAGAAAGAAGGAGGTGTTGTTGAGCTTCACTATCAGTTTATGCTCGGCGCAAGCCTGGAATATTTCCGCCATTGACGGGGTCTCCTGGTAACCAAAGTTGGCCACCACCTGCCAGAACCCTGCTCCTATCTGGGTCAACTCCAGTCGCTCCTCCATGGGCAACCAGGGCTCATCCTTTACCCTTACGGTCAGGAAGATCACCCGTTCATGCAACACCTTGTTGTGTTTGAGGTTATGCAAAATGGCATGGGGGGCAACCTTGATCGACTTGGAAAGAAATACCGCGGTACCCGGTACCCGCAGGGGAGGGTGAAGCTGCATATCATCGACGAAAGGCTGCAGTGCCAGCGACTTGTTCTCGAGCTTGTCGAGCACCAGTTCGCGCCCACGCTTCCAGGTGGTCATCACCACTATGGTCAGCAAGGCAAACAACACGGGCAACCAGCCGCCAGAGAAAAACTTGGTGGTGTTGGCTGCGAAAAAGGCCAGATCCAGCAGCAGTAGCGGGGTGCCCACCAAACCGATCAGCCAGAGGGGTTGTTTCCAGCGATGGAGCGCCACAACCATCAGCAACAGCGTGGTGATGACCATGGTGCCGGTCACGGCGATGCCATAAGCGGCAGCCAGATTGCTTGAACTCTTGAACCAGAAGATCACCAGCACTATCCCCCCCAACAGCAGCCAGTTGACCAAGGGTAGATAGATCTGGCCCTTCTCGTGCGCAGAGGTGTAGCGGATCTCCTGGCGTGGCAGAAATCCGAGCAAGATAGCCTGCCGTACCACGGAATAGAGACCGGAGATGACCGCCTGAGAGGCGATAACGGTCGCCATGGTGGCCAGTACAATCAGTGGCAAGGTCATCCAGGAAGGAGCCAGCAGATAGAAAGGGTTCTCGATGGCCTCGGGGTGACGCAGCAATAACGCGCCTTGACCGAAATAGTTGAGCAACAGGGCCGGCATCACCAGGCTGCCCCACGCCAGCTGGATCGCCCCGCGCCCAAAGTGCCCCATGTCTGCATAAAGTGCCTCGGCGCCCGTCACGCACAACACGACCGCACCCAGCACAACAAACGCAGTTCCCGGATTCGTGAGCAGGAAGTCAACCGCATAGAGCGGGTTGATGGCCCTCAGGATGGCGGGGGTCTGCGCTATTTCGAGCAGGCCGAGCAGCGCCAGGGTAGCGAACCAGATCAGCATGATGGGGCCAAACCAACGGCCAATCCCGGCCGTTCCATAGTGCTGGACACCAAACAGCACGATCAGCACCACCAGCACGATAGGGAAGACAAAGGGAGCCAGGTTCGGGGCCACTATCTGTAACCCCTCCACGGCGGAGAGCACGGAAATAGCCGGGGTGATCACCGCATCCCCGACGAACAACCCCACCCCGGCCAGTCCCAACAACATCACCACCGCACGTGTGCGTGAAGAGAGGCGACGGGCGGCGAGGGAGGCCAGGGTCAGTATGCCTCCCTCGCCCTTGTTGTCGGCCCGCAGTACCAGCAGCACGTATTTGAGCGAAACGACAATCATGATGGTCCAGAAGAAGAGAGACACTATCGAGTAGATCTCCTCCTTACCTGGCTGCAACCCCATATGCCCGGCAAAACTCTGCTTCAAGGCGTAGAGCGGACTGGTACCTATGTCACCGTAAACCACGCCCAACGCTGCCAACGTCGTGGCCATTCGGCCTTGCCGTGCTCCATTGCTCATCATGAAATTCCATTTCAATTCACCATGTTAACGATAGCATGGTGAGGCAGATCGACAGTGAAATGACGAGAGGAGGCAAGCGCTTCATCAAGGAAACAGAGGTCACCGTTGCCATCGGATCAACTCGCGAAGTTGAGTGCAGCGTATGCAACCAGCATGAGAGTTCAATGGGGGGAATGGGCTTTGGAATGGGCGAGGAGTGACAGCTATCGATACGGCCAGAGTTTGGTCTGGGGAGCACCATCCACGCTGGGAGTTGTCTACGAGTCGCTTCTAAAATCGTGGCCGAAATGTCATCGCCTCGTGGACAGTGTCGGGGGAACTATGACACTGGCCGGCGTAGGTAATGGCCACCTGATAAACACCATCGATGGCCAGGGAATGGCGCCGCAACCACTTATGAAATCGAGGTTTAACACTCAGTTAAATGTCTACCAAACTCGGTGGTTCTTGATCCGCCACATTTGATAAATGTGGCCTGAGCTCTGTTTGTCGCTTTACCTAGAAAGGTTAACCCCCCCCCCCCCTTTTCCGCCCTCATCGCCACATACTCTCGGCCGTTTCATACCGCCACGCCAGAGCTGATGCTTTCAGCCTGTGGGGGAATTATGCGAGTGACCTCGTTGCTTGATTTTCCATTCCTCTCCATCACTCGACCTGGGCTAAACAACCTGACAATGCCGCGTTTTTGGCAAATAGCGCCGTCAAGGCGCAGGGATATGCCAATACGGGCGTGGGGACTCTCTGCCACATTAGGTGTCCCGGACCGGCGCAGGGAGGCGCCAGCGGCGTGACTACACCGGCACGGGCATCTACCCCAACCATGGAGAGTCCTATGCTTGCACTAAAACCCCTGGCGTGTCTGTTGTTGGCTGGCTGGGCCACCGCCCTGGCCGCCACCGAGGCCCCCGTCTCCCTGCCCTCGCCCGCCATGGTGCCGGCAGATCTGGCCGGCGCCGAGCACGGCCAGTCCCTCACTACCCTGCCGGCGCCGCGGCTGCACCGCCTGCTGCCGCCGCCCGCCGCCCTCGAGCTGGCGCAAGATCCCCACGTCCGGCGCGATCGAGAGCCCGACTGGCGCGCCCAGGCCCAGGCCCAGGCCCAGGCCCAGGCCCAGGTCCAGGCCCAGAGCCTGATGGCCGAGGGGGGCGATTGTCGCGATCCGGCCGGCTTCCTCGACAAATCCGGTGCTGCGCTGGCCGACTACCTGGAGGGTCTGCCCGGGGTGTCGTGTACCTATGGCCTCTTCTCTCTGACGGCGGACGACGGCGCCCGCATCTATGACACCGCCAACCTGCTGGCGGTGGCCGGACGGTTGCAGGCGCGCGCCGCCGACTATCAGGGCAGCGGCCGTGGCCTCGCCAATCTGGTGCTCTATCTGCGCGCCGGCTATTACAACGCCATCGCCCGCGATCTCTACCCGGAGCCACCGCTCACGGTGCGCGACGCGATCCGGGTCGGCCTCGATCGACTGCTGGACAACCCGGCCCTATTCATCCCCAATCCGGACGCGGGCAGCACTATCGGGGAGAGCTTCACCCTGATGACCAATCTCCATGATGAGGCCTATTACCTGCCGCGTCTCAAACCCCTCATCGCCAGTGTCACCAATCGAGACGGACAGCCGGATGCCGCCGATGCCCTCAAGCACTGGGAGGTGGGGTCGGGTTACACCGGCCTGCTGACCGTCCTGTTCATGTCCCACTACCGCGCTGAGGGGCGCGCCCTGGCCGAGCGAGACGGCAGCTACGCCGAGGCCCTGTTCGCCTTCGTGCAGGGCAACCAGGCCGCCCTGCTCGGCACCAGCTACGCCTACCAGCTCACCGACAGCCTGAACGAGGCCCTGCGCTACATGCAGTATCCGGCCCACTTCGCCGCATCGCGGGCCAGGATCGAGCAGATCCTGGTAAAGAGCAGTCTGGATGGTCCCGGCGCCGATCTCTGGTTAGCGGCCGCCAGTGCCGTGAAATACTATGACAATGCCCATTGCGCCGAGTACGGCACCTGTGACTTCGAGCAGCGGCTGGCCGACGTCGTGCTGCCGATCCGCCACGAGTGCGGGTCGACACTGCGCATCCGAGCCCAGGATATGACAGAGCAGCAACTGACCGAGAGCTGCACAGCCTTGGCCAACGAGGAGCAATACTTCCACCGCATGCTGAAGACCCAGAACCGGCCACTGCCGGGCGACGTCAACGACGCGCTGGAGGTGGTGGTGTTCGACGACTACGCCAACTACAGCCGCTACGCTGGCCTCATCTACGGCATCGCCACCGACAACGGCGGCATGTATCTGGAAGGTGATCCCGACCAACCCGGCAACCAGGCACGTTTCATCGCCCACGAGGCCTCCTGGCTGCGCCCCCTGTTCTCGGTGTGGAATCTGGAGCACGAATATGTGCACTATCTGGATGGCCGTTTCAACATGGCCGGCGACTTCGCCCGTGCCATCAGCCAGCCCACCGTCTGGTGGATAGAAGGTCTGGCCGAGTATCTGTCCCTTGGCAACGACAACGCCAAGGCGATCGAGGCGGCCCAGGCCGGCACCTATCCCCTGTCGACCATCTTCGGCAACACCTATGACATGAACGACTATGGGACCCGCGCCTACCGCTGGGGCTATATGGCGGTGCGCTACATGTTCGAACACCACAGGGACAGGGTGGACGATACCGTGACCAGATTTCGCGCCGACGACTATGAGGGCTACTGGTCGACCATGCAGGGTCTGACCCATGACGATGACTTCGCCACCTGGGTGCAGACGGCCACCACGGCCGGCCAGCCGCCCGAGCCGGACTGCGGCTCTCCCGACGATCAGCTCATCGACGCGACCTGTGCCCGCACCGGTATCGCTTCGGACGACATCCGCTACTTCTACGTCTTCGTGCCCCAGGGGACGACACTGCTGACGGTGCAGACCCGAGGTGGCAGTGGCGATGCCAACCTCTATGTCATGCACCGGGGCTGGCCGAACCGGGACAGCTACGATCAGGGCTCGGCCAATGGCGGCAACGACGAGACAGTCACCATCCAGGCACCCGAGGGCGGCGCCTACTACCACATAGCGGTGGACGCCGCTGCACCCTACCGGGATCTGAGCCTCAGTGTGGGGTTGGCTCAATAGGTGGGTACGACGCGCCGCACCGGCGGCGCGTCAATTCCCCCGGCGCAGCAACTGCCGGTACTGGCGTGGAGACAGGCCTGTCAGGGCACGAAACTGCCGCGACAGGGCGCTCTGATCGCAAAAACCGCACCGCAATGCGATGTCAGCGATGGCTATATCGCTGCCCTTTAGCCAGTTGATCGCGATGTCGATGCGAGTCTTGGTGATGAACTGGCCGGCGGAGAGCTGGAAGATTCGCTTCATGCGCCGCTCAAACTGGGCGACCGATACTCCGGCCCGTCGTGCCAGCGATTCAATGCGCAAGGGGGCGGGATAATGGGTCAGGATGTGATCGACCGCCTCGACGAAGCGAGCGTCGATGAATCCGGCCCGGCTCGGCTCGTGCAGATCGCGTGACATGCATACCAGGCCTATGATGGCGCCACCGGAGTCGCGCAGCGGCTCCTTGTTGGTCAGGCACCAGCCGGGGCTGCGGTCGTTAAACAGGGTCAGATCGAGATTGTCCACTACGGGCTCACCGGTGTCGAACAGACGCAGGTCCTGGGCCTGGTAGCGCACGGCCATGTGGGGCGGGAAGATCTCGTGGGCCGTCTTGCCGATGGCGTCATGCCGGCTCGCCAGGCCACAGCGCTCAGTACAGGACTCGCTGATGCTCACATAGCGGCCAGCCCTGTCCTTGATGGAGAAGACAATGTCCGGGGCCCGATCGAACAGGGTCTCGAGGCACCGCGCGTCGGGCAGCGCCCGAAAAAACTGCTGCCGCCAGGTATCCAAATCGGCGTGCAGATGCCCCGGGCTGGGTTTTTTGGGGGGCAGCCGTGCCGCAAGGGCGCTGGGAGTCTCTCTCATCGTCCATATCCTTGTCTGTGTGTCCATACGAATCTCTCCAGCCAGTGTAGCAACCTCCGGTATGGGCTGCCCCGCCCTGTGCCATATCCGGATTGCACACTCAGTTGCCACCGTCGTCCGGCATTGTCAGGTTGTTTAGAGCCGCTAACAAAACCGAGTTGATTCGAATGATGCCAACCCCAACATAGGCGGCATGACATGCTGGCGACGCCTTCATGAAGCCTTGCTGACCGAGTTACACCAAGCGGCTCACATCGACTGGAGTAGAGCAAGCATTGATGGAACAAGCGTCAAACAAAGATGAAAGAATGAAAAGAGGTAGAGAGGGTAGACAGTGGGTAGAGAGTAAATAATTACTGTCTACCTCTCTATATCCCTTATACAGCAAGGCTTTGAGAGCCTTAGGTAGGCAAGGTAGAGAGACTTTTCAAAAAGTCCTACGTATGGGGGAATCAGATAAAAGGGTGCCGCACTGGGTGCCTCTTGGTGTCTGCTGGCTGGTGCTTGGGATTCGCTGGTTTCGTCATGACTCTTGGCTGTCCTACCAAGGGTACTCACAGGCGGAGTACCCATTTCGCCGTTTAGGTGATTGAGTATCGATGTGGTGCCGGCGCTCATGGTGGCCTCGCAGCTCATGGGCCAGGGAGTGATCATCACCGTTCACCACCATGTGCCGCAGCATCAGCAAGGCATAGGCCTGCCCCTGCTGCGCCCCGGCGTTTTCCAGGTGAGCGGCCACGATGTTGTTCTGAATAGCCATCATCAGCGAGTCAGCAGCAAGGGGGATCTGGATCCCAAGGTGGGTAACCAATGGTTTGTAAAGTTCCTTGCCTCCACAAGCCCACAAGAACAGGTGAACATACCCCAAGAATTGGACTATTTGAAAAGTCAGAAGGATACTGCCTAGCGAGCGCAAGCCGTGGGCCACAAGTCGCTCGCCGTAGCCCAGTCGCTTAAGGGCAGCATTCGCGCTCTGGTCGTTGATATGACCGAGCGGATCACGGTATCCGACCGTGCCTTGGCTGCTCGATACTGCCCTGGCCGATGTGGCCATCCCCCGCGCCATCATCACGACGCTAGGCAGTGACTTCCAACCGGGGCAGGCAGCCAACGGGATATGGGTCAGCGGTGGCCATCAGGGCATCAGTGCGCGGGTGCTGCGGCAGGGTACGGCGGGCGAGCGGCAGGCGCCGACCATCACCCACCCGCTGGTGTGCGATGTGTTGGCGGCCCGAGCCCAGGGCGTAGTAGCCCTGGCCAAGACCCTGCCGAGGCGCACCCAGACCATCGAGCTGCCACTGTCGGCAGATACGGGTCTCATCCTGCCGGGGGCGCTGCTCGCGGTGGATGGCAGGAAGGGCTACAACCGGGGCGTCAGGGTCTCTGCTGCGCTGCAGAACAGGGCCATGACGGTGCGCCAGCAACTGAGCGTGGAGCGTTTTGTATGAACCTGTTTAAGCGATTCATGGAGCTGGTGCCCAGCGCCGACCCACTGCTGGTCGGTACCGTCACGGCGACGTCCGGTACTAGCACCACGTTGGAGGCGTTGGGTGGTGGCGTGGTGGTAGCGAGGGGAGGGGTGGCCATTGGCCAGAAGGCATTTTACCAAGCGGGTACGATAGTGGGCTCTGCATCGGGCCTACCCACCTATGAAATCGAGGTTTAACCCCCTGTTAAACGTCTTTCAAACTCGGTGATTCTGAATCCGCCAAGTTTGATAAATGTGGCCTGAGCTCTGTTTGTCGTTTTACCCGGAATGGTTTTTCATTTTTCGCGGCGGGCTACACGTCTCGCGCGTCTTCTTGTTCATCTTATCTCTTAGTACCACTGAATTTAGTACTTCAGCCCTTGTGGTACTCATAATGGTACTAAACAAGCTGGCTCCTGGCGACTCCCTCGGACTTTTTCGGACAACAAAAAACCCGCAAAGCCTTACGCTGTGCGGGTTTCTGTACTTCTTCGTTCCCGGCCGGAACATTGTTTGGTGGAGCTGGGGGGATTTGAACCCCCGTCCAAAATTACTACATCCTCGGTACTACATGCTTAGTCACTCTTTACATTCGCCAACACGCTGCGGAGAGACACGCCACGCATTGACTAGCTCGATTGGTTTTAATGCTTCCGCCCCGAGCAGGACTTCCACACGATCCTGTGAAGGATGACCTTCCGATTCCCTAGGACACAGGCAAGCTAGGGTAGAAGGGCTCAGCGCAGGTTATTAAGCTGCGAGTGCGTAGTTTTCGTCGTTTGCGACTATTTTTTTGCGGTTTGTTAACGAGGCCTACCGCACCTCGGCATGCACCTTGGGTTTCGTGAATCTTGTCGAATCCAGAATCAGCCCCAAGTTGTCAAAAGCGATTGTACGCAAAAATCCTGTCATGGCAAGGCGTTGATGGCAATCGACCGGCCAAGGCCGGTCGATTGCTGGTTTATTGGGCGCCGCGCGGGCACCCGCGACTCGCCATCAGCCGCGGTTCTTGTTCTTCATGATGCGGGCTTTTTCTCTATCCCATTCGCGGGCCTTGGTGTCTTCCCGCTTGTCGTGTTCTTTCTTGCCCTTCACCAGGCCGATCTCGACCTTGACCCAGCACTCTTTCCAGTACAGCGCCAGCGGCACTATGGTGTAGCCCTGGCGGGCGGTCAGGCTCTCCAGCTTGTCGAGTTCACGACGGCTCAGCAGCAGTTTGCGGGTGCGGGTCGGGTCACACACCACGTGGCTGGAGGCGGCATTCAGCGGCAGGAAGGTGGAGCCGAACAGGAAGGCCTCGCCCTGCAGGAAGATGACATAGGCTTCGCTGATGTTGGCCTTGCCCGCCCGCAGGGACTTGACTTCCCACCCTTGCAGGGACAGACCGGCTTCCACGCGCTCTTCGATGAAGTACTCGTGGCGGGCGCCTCTGTTGAGTGCAATGGTGCTGGACCCGGCTTTGTTTTTACTGTTTTTTTTGCTCATGACGGGGGCCTTCGGCAATGTTGATGAAGGCGCATTATACGTGGGTGGCGGCGGCTGTAAAACGCGCAACCGCTCGAGTGGTGGCTTTGTGAGCAGTTATGGAACGATTTTGGCTGGCAGGGTGATGGGAACCAGGGTGACCGTGGCTGCAAAGCGCACCCTGGCTCAGGTGATGGCGCCCTGAGCCGCTTCGAAATAATGTGGGCTGGCGGGGTGATCTGAAGGTGGGGGGAGCGGTTGCACAACACACAAATTGCGCGAGTGACGGCTTTGTGAACGGTTTCGGCGGTGATTTTGGCTGACAAGGTGATAAAATCGGTCCGATTGGATGAGGAAAGCCCATGCCCCGTATTACTCGCAGTGCCCTGGTGATGTTCAGTGCCGAACAAATGTTCCGGCTGGTCAACGATGTTCACGCTTACCCCGAGTTCCTGCCCGGTTGTGTCGGCAGCCGCGTCCACGAGACCGGCGAGGACTACATGACGGCCTCGGTCGATGTGGCCAAGGCGGGTATTGCCAAGACCTTTACCACCCGCAATCTGCTCGATACCAACCGCGCCATCAAGATGGAGCTGGTGGAAGGCCCCTTCAAGACGCTGGCGGGCTGGTGGACCTTCACCCCGCTGGATGTGGATGCTTGCAAGGTGGAGTTCGATCTCGACTTCGAATTCACCTCCAAGCTGATCGAGCTGGCCTTTGGCCAGATCTTCCGCGATCTGGTGGGCTCCATGGTGCTCGCCTTCTCCAACCGCGCCAAGGTGGTCTACGGTGTCTGATCTGCTCAATATCGAAGTCGCCTACGCCCTGCCCGAGCGGCAAACCGTGCTGCGCATCCGGGTCGCCCCCGGCACCAGCGTGCTGGCCGCCATCGAGCAGTCCGGCATAGTGCAGAAGCACCCGGAGATCGATCTCGCGGTCAACAAGTTCGGCATCTACAGCCGTCCGGTCAAGGGCTTCGAGCCGGTGCAGGATGGCGATCGCGTCGAGATCTACCGCCCGCTCATCGCCGATCCGAAAGAGATGCGCAAGAAGCGGGCCGAGAAGGCCAAGGAAGAGGGGCGTGCCGATGTGGTCACCGGCGGACGGCCCGACGTCCACCGCAAGCGGGACGATGGCGAATCGACCTGATGCGGGGAAGACCGAGCAATGAAAAGAGGCGCCATGGCGCCTCTTTGCTATTGGATGTTTTACCACAGGGGCTGCACTGGCCTGGGCCTTACAGGGTTAGCAGCCGCTCGTTCTGCACTATCTCTACCCCCTGCGCCTGATAGGCCAGCACCGTCATGGCGTGGGCCACCTGACTCGCCTCTATGGCCCGCCAGCGCTTGAGGGGTCCCCGCAGCAGCGGCCTGAGCAGCGGATAGATGGCCTGAATGACTTGCTCGGACTTGCGCGGCGGTTGGCGATGGCCAAGCAACATGGCGGGGCGCACCAGCACGAGCCGTTGCCACTCTTGCGCCAGCAAGGCCTGCTCCATCTGCCCCTTGGTGCGGGGATAGAGGGCGGGGGAGCGGGCATTGGCCCCCAGGCTGGAGACGACCAGCAGGCGGCGGCAACCGTGGCGACGGGCGAGGGCGGCGAAGGCCAGCACATAGTCGTGATCGACCCGGCGAAACGCCTCGTCGGAGCCGGCCTCCTTGCGGGTGGTACCGAGGCAGCAGAAGGCGAGATCGATGGGGGTGGGCAGCTCGAGCCTGTCCAGCCGCTCGAAGTCCACCGGCAGCCAGTGGCTGCCGGGGGCCGCTTCTCCCGCCTTGCGACAGAGCAGGGTCAGCTGATGCTCTGGGCCGAGCTGGCGGACCAACGCCTGCCCAATCAGGCCGGTTGCCCCCGCGATCAGGATCTGGCTCATGCTTGCCTCCTCATGACGCAGATAGAACAAAACCGGCCTTGGCCGGTTTTGTGGGATATCAGAGCGGGGTGGTGAAGGCTGCGGGCAGCGGGAAGTCTCCCGTGGCGGTTGCCAGCCTGTCCCCCACGAAGTTCAGGGTCAGCTCCTTGCGTTCCTTGTCACCACGCCCCGGTTGGAACTCATAGAGATAATACCAGGTGTTGGGGTCAAAGCCGTCGCGCAGCATGGGAGAACCCAGCACGAACTCGACCTGCTCGCGGGTCATGCCCTGGCGCAGTTTATCGACCTGTTTTTGTTCCACGTAGTTGCCCTGGGGAATATCGATGCGATAGACCAGGCTGCAACCGGACAGGGTGAGGGCGGTCAGGGCCGCGGCAATCAGGTGTTTCATCCGCATATCGGGTTCAGATCATCCATACAGTCTTTTTAGCTTGGCAAATCATACCCACTCCCTCCACGGAAGTAAAAAGCCATTGATCCATCAGCCAATAAAAAGGGCCGCATGGCGGCCCTTGGCAGAGATGGCGCGGGTTTACATGGCGGCGCGGAAGATGGCGACTATCTCGTCGTGGCTCGCCTGCTGCGGGTTGGTGAAGCCGCAGGCATCCTTCAGGGCGTTGCTGGCCAGCAGGTCGAAGTCGTCGGCCTTCACCCCGAGCTGCTCCAGGCCGGCCGGGATCTTCACGTCGCGGGCCAGCTGCTGGATGGCGTTGATCGCGGCGGCGGCGCCCTGCTCGTCGTTCATGGCGCTCACATCCACCCCCATGTGGCGGGCGACGTCCTTGAGGCGAGCGGCACTCACCTGGGCGTTATAGCGCTGCACGTGGGGCAGCAGCACGGCATTGCAGACGCCGTGGGGCAGGTCATAGAAGCCGCCGAGCTGGTGCGCCATGGCGTGCACGTAGCCGAGGCTGGCGTTGTTGAACGCCATGCCGGCCAGGAACTGGGCATAGGCCATCTGCTCGCGGGCTGGCAGATCGTCACCCTGATTGACGGCGGTGCGCAGGTGGCGGGCGATGAGCTGGATCGCCATGATGGCGCTGGCATCGGTGACCGGGGTGGCGGCGGTGGAGACATAGGCCTCGATGGCGTGGGTCAGCGCATCCATGCCGGTGGCGGCGGTGAGCCCGGCGGGCTTGGCCAGCATCAGCTCGGGATCGTTGACCGACATCAGCGGGGTGACGTGCTTGTCGACGATGGCCATCTTCACGTGGCGGCTCTCGTCGGTGATGATGCAAAAACGCGTCATCTCGGAGGCGGTGCCGGCGGTGGTGTTGATGGCGATAAGCGGCAGCTGCGGCTTGGCGGAGCGATCCACTCCTTCATAGTCCCGAATGCTGCCGCCGTTGGCGGCCACCAGAGCGATGCCCTTGGCACAGTCGTGGGGCGAGCCGCCCCCTAAGGAGATGACGCAGTCGCAGCCATTGGCCTTGAGCATGGCGAGGCCAGCCTCCACGTTGGCCATGGTGGGGTTGGGCCTGGTCTCGTCGAACACCAGGCTCTCGATGCCATGCTCTGCCAGCAGGGCAGCTACTTGAGCGACCACGCCTATCTGGTTGAGGACATGATCGGTGACGATCAGCGCCTTGCGATGGCCATAGCCCTGGATATCGGCTGCCGCTTCTTGCAGGCAGCCCGCTCCCATCAGGTTGACCGCGGGAATGTAGAATTTGAATGTCGCCATGGTGGACTCCGATAATTAGCCATTAAGTGGTATTCAGGTGCCAAAATAACAGCGTCGAGGGAGATGAAAAGGGGTCAATGGTATCTGTTTTATAACTTTGTGGACTCGCTCGCGCTCTGGTCGAATCGTGGCGGCGAGGGCTTGACAAGGGGCGGGAGCGGGAGGAAAGCAGAAAAACGTTTTTCAGGAAATTCATCAAGTTAGCAAACGTTTTGCGCTGATTTTGTCACTGTCAATGCATGGAAGTGTGAGTTGCTTCAAGGAATTGGAAAGCGCTTTCGACCATAGTTGGCGCCTTCCCCAATGGAGGGAAACCGGCTCGAAAGTACCATTAAAGAATCATCTTAACTGCACTCTGCCACCCGCTGGTGGGGCGCAACCAGGAGTCCACTATGTCTGATGTTTTCCACTTGGGTTTGAAGAAAGCTGATCTGCAAGGCGCCACCCTGGCGATCGTTCCTGGTGACCCCGAGCGCGTCAAGCGCATCGCAGAACTGTTGGACAACCCGGTGCACCTGGCCAGCCATCGTGAATTCACCACCTGGCGCGGCGAGATGGACGGCAAGGCCGTGATCATCTGCTCCACCGGGATCGGTGGCCCGTCCACCTCCATCGCGGTGGAAGAGCTTGCCCAGCTGGGTATCCGCACCTTCCTGCGCATCGGCACCACTGGCGCCATCCAGCCGCACCTGAACGTGGGCGACGTGATCGTCACCACCGGTTCAGTGCGCCTCGACGGTGCCAGCCTGCACTTCGCACCCATGGAATTCCCGGCCGTGGCCGACTTCGACTGCACCACGGCGCTGGTCAACACCGCCAAGGAGCTGGGCTCCACGCTGCACATCGGGGTGACCGCCTCTTCCGATACCTTCTACCCGGGTCAGGAGCGTTACGATACCGTATCCGGTCGCGTAGTGAGCCGCTTCCAGGGTTCCATGAAAGAGTGGCAAGCCATGGGCGTGCTGAACTACGAGATGGAGTCCGCTACCCTGCTGACCATGTGCTCCAGCCAGGGCCTGCGCGCCGGCATGGTGGCCGGTGTCATCGTGAACCGTACCCAGCAGGAAATCCCGAACGCCGAAACCATGGCAAGAACCGAATCTGATGCCATCAAGATCGTGCTGGGCGCCGCCCGCAAGCTGATCTGATAGCACCACCACGAGTGGGGGGTGGGGGCCGTTGCGAAAGCGCGGCCCCTATCTTTATCCGTCGTTCGCCCATTGGCGCAGCCTTTCCTTCCTGCTTCTCTTTTCCCTCACGCCGCCATCAGAACGGGCTGGCACAGCTCGCCGCCATCGGCTCACCGCTCACCGGATGCACGAAGTCCAGCGCACTCGCATGCAGCATCAGCCGCGGCGTGTTCTCCGTGCCCGCCAACAGCAGACCGCCGTAGAGATCGCAACCCAGGATGGGGTGGCCCAGCAGCTGACAGTGGATACGCAGCTGATGGGTGCGGCCGGTCTCGGGGGTCAGCACGACCCGGGTCAGCGGCAGGGAAACGCCATCTTCGTTCTGGCGAACCAGGCGCTCCACCACCCGGTAGCGGGAGCGGGCCGGCTTGCCCTGAACGGCGCAGATCTTCATCCGCGGGAACAGGGCCGGATCCTTGGCGATGGGGGCGTCGATCAGCCCCTCGTCATCGGCCAGGTGGCCGCACAGCAGGGCGCCGTAGCTCTTGGTCACGGCGCGCTGGCTGAACTGATGGGCGATCGCGGCGTTGATGGCCTTGTCCCTGGCCACCACCATCAGCCCCGAGGTGCCAAAGTCGAGGCGATGCACCAGGGTGCAACCGGGGAAATCCTGCACCAGCCGATAGTGCACCGAGTCGAGGTTCTGTGGATTCTTGCCGGAGAGGCTGAGCAGGCCGCTCGGCTTGTCGATCAGCAGCAGATGGGCATCCTGATGGAGGATGTTGATCTCGGCCGCACAGGGCGGGGCGATAAAGGTATCGACGATGGCAGACATAGGGGCACGGCAGGCTGGAAACGGGGAGCGATCATACCCGAACCGGCGGTGGGCGGCGAATCCCCGTGTGCCGGCGGCGTCCATCTCGCGAAGTTCGGTGGCAAGTACTTGATAACGTGGGCATAGGCCGTTTTGTGACTCCCTCCAGAGTTAATCTGGTGGTGGCTTGCTAAGGTGTGGATCTTTTTTTGTCGTAGGAGTCCGTCATGTCACTGCCCATCATTCTCGATTGCGATCCCGGCCACGATGATGCCATCGCCCTCATCCTGGCGCTGGCCAGCCCCGAGCTGAGGGTGCTGGCGGTGACCACCAGCGCGGGCAACCAGACGCCGGACAAGACCCTCAACAATGCCCTGCGCATCCTCACCCTGCTCGGTCGCCACGACATTCCGGTGGCGGCGGGGGCGTCGCGGCCCTTGGCTCGGGAGCTCATCATCGCCGACAACGTGCACGGGGAGTCGGGTCTCGACGGCCCCAAACTGCCGGAGCCGGGCTTTGACCCCCAGCCCATGACGGCGCTTGAGCTGATGGCGCAGACGCTGCGCCACAGCCCGGAGCCGGTCACCCTGGTGCCGACCGGCCCGCTCACCAACATCGCCCTGCTGCTGGCGGCGCACCCAGAGCTGCACCACAAGATAGGCCGCATCGTGCTGATGGGGGGCTCGGCCGGGGCGGGCAACTGGACCCCGGCGGCGGAGTTCAACATCTATGTGGATCCCGAGGCGGCCGACATGGTGTTCAAGTCCGGGATCCCCCTCACCCTGTGCGGGCTGGACGTGACCCACGAGGCGCAGGTGATGGACGCGGACATAGAGCGGGTGCGCGCCATCCCCAACCCGGTGGCCCGCTGTGTGGCGGAGCTGCTCGATTTCTTCATGATCTATCATCGGGATCCCAAGTGGGGATTTCGCGGGGCACCGCTGCATGATCCCTGTACCATCGCCTGGTTGCTGGCGCCCGAGCTGTTCCATGGGATAGATTGCTGGGTCGGCATCGAGACTCAGGGAGTGCATACTGTGGGAATGACGGTGGTGGATCGCCATGGCCTGACCGGCCATGCCGCCAACACCCATGTCTTGCTGGGGCTGGATCGGGTCGGCTTCATCGACCTGCTGGTGCAGCGTCTGCAGGCATTTCATTGAGATCAGGGCGAATGGATAAGGGGCAGGGGATGTGGAAGACGACGCTGGCACTGCTGGTCGGTGCACAACTGACGGCCTGTGCCACGCCATTTGAGACGATGTGGCACGGGCTGGCGACCTGCGATCTGGACAACCTCTCTTTCGACGCCGAGCGGGGGGAGGGATCTTCGCCACAGCTCAATGCCTTCAAGCCCTACAAGACGACCGATGGCTTCGCCTGGTACAAGACCCACCAGGAGCTTCATGGCCTGCCGATCCACGGCTTCCTCATCCCGACCTCGAGCTTCGAGGTGCACGCCCTGTTTGTTGACACCCCCATCGCCAACGCCAGGCGGCTGACCCATAACGCCTATGGCAGCGAGTTTGCCGATGAGCGCAAGCACGATCTGGGGGAGGCTCCCCTGCTGCTGCGGGATCCGAACAATCCCAAGCGCTCCATCATCGACTGCACCCAGGGGGAGTCGGAGGAGCCGCTGCCGGAGGAGCCTTTCCCGGAATAGGGACAGGCGGCATGATGCCGATGAGGACACCACAGCAGAGAGGGGAGCCATGGCTCCCCTCTCTTGTTATGCGTTGCTGGTGCTGACAGCCACCATCAGGGGTAGCCCAGGGTCTGCTTGATGGTATCGAGCTGCGCCGCTATCCAGGCCGGGTTGATGGGGCCCCAGTCGCCGATCCGATAGTGGCCCTGCAGGTGGCGTGCCCCCTCGGTCTGCTCGAAGGCGCAGTGGATGTCCAGCTCCGCCAGGGCCGCCAGGGTATCCTGGGCGGTGCGTCGCGGCATGCCGGTGGCCGCCATGATGGCGGGAATGCTGTCGGTGCCTTGGCTTATCAGGTGGGCAACGTAGAGCCGTCGATAGAAGCTGGTCCGGGTCTTGCTCGGCTCTGTCATTGTCTCTCCCCGAGATTTGTCTGGCTGACCGGACAAGCCGCCATATGCCATCGCTGCAGGCCGCTGGCACCGTTTTTGCCTGAGTCGATCATATCTCGTCCTCGAGACGGTCGAAGTAACGCCAGGTGGCGATGGCGGCCTTGCCCATCACCAGCGCCCAGACGCCGAACCAGAACCAGCGGAAGAAGCTCCAGGTGGAGGCGTCAGGCTGGGTGCTCTCGATCTTGGTAACGTTGGGGAACAGGGAGAACATGTTCACGCGCCAGCCGTAGGAGGTGATGATGGCCAGGCGCTTCTCGAACTCCATGGATTTGGCCTTGGCCTGCACGTCGGCGGCATCGAACTTGAAGTAGAAGGGCCAGCCCCAGAGGGTATCCTCGTTGCGAAACACCCGGATCTTCTCACCGGGGCGCTCGGTATAGATGTAGTAGACATCCACGGTGGGGCCATCGGCCGGGTTTTTCTGGCTGATGGGGCCATCCTTGTCGGTGCGCTTCACCTCAACCCCGGTGATGGTGGCGATGGTGTGTTCCGGCAGATAGAAGTCGAGCCAGAGAGCGGAGAGCAGGGCGACGAGGCCCAGCGCGATAAAAGCGGGTTTCTTGAACTTCAGGCTCATGGGATTCTCTACGTGAGGGGGAATGACGTGCCTCTACCATACCCACATTTGCGGATGCAGCCCAGTCCCTAATGACCCCATTCATTCAAAATGTCGTTTAAAACTGGCAGCTTCCAGGCCCCCCGAGGAGGCGCCCCGCGGGCCCGGTGGGCGCGGGCTCAGCCCATCGAGGGTCGGCGGCGGCATCGACGCGGGCCTCTTTGCGCTGAGTCATGTGACAGCATCTGGCCAACCGCCTGGTGCCGGTCGCCGTGCTACCCCCTTGGTAGTGAGTGGGCGGGGATGATGGCCGCCTCGACCTGCAACCCGGGGCGGCGCAGGGCCGAAATCGGCCGGCCGACGGGTTTTTGCTTGTGTGCAAGGGGGGCGGTAGGCAAGATTGAAGCCTTGTTACCATGGAGGTGTAGTGTGTCCCACTGGATTGATCCCGCTATTCTGGCGCTGTTTATTCCCACGTTCTTCTTTGTCTCTGTGACCCCCGGCATGTGCATGACCCTGGCGATGACCCTCGGCATGAGCCTGGGGGTGCGCCGCACCCTGCACATGATGTGGGGGGAGCTCATCGGGGTCGGGCTGGTCTCAGTGCTGTCGGTGATCGGGGTGGCCGCTGTCATGCTCAACTACCCGGCGCTGTTCTCGGCGTTCAAGTACGTGGGCGGGGCCTATCTGGTCTGGCTCGGCATCCAGATGTGGCAGGCGAAGGGCAAGATGGCCATCCCGGCGGACTTGTCGGCCGGCCAGGAGACCAAGCCCCTTGGCCTGGCGCTGCAGGGCTTCGTCACCGCCATCGCCAACCCCAAGGGCTGGGCCTTCATGGTCTCCCTGCTGCCACCCTTCATCAATGCGGCCAAGCCGATGGCGCCCCAGATCAGCGCCCTGGTGATGCTGATCCTGATCATCGAGTTCTCCTGTCTGCTGCTCTATGCCAGCGGGGGCCGCACCCTGCGCCACTTCCTCGCCAAGAGCGGTAACGTCACCCTGATGAACCGCATCGCGGGCTCCCTGATGCTGGGGGTCGGGGTCTGGCTGGCGCTGGGCTGAGTGTTGCGCAATGAAAAATGCCACCCGTCTCTGACCAAGAGGGGTGGCATTTTTTATGGGCGTCTGGCTGCGCCTCAGTCGGTCAGGCAGTCCGGATCGAACACATATTCCCCCGCCAGCCAGCGCAGTATCTCGTCGACGCAGCCCTGATCCTGGAACGGCAGGTAGCGGGCCTGGAGATAGTCGTGCTGCGCCGGGGTGAGCTGGGCCAGCCCTATGTCCTGGAACAGCGACAGATCGGCCTGGATCATGGCGGAGATCTGCGGGCCGCAGGTGGCATTGAGGGAGGCGTGCAGCGCCTTGTCCGGATCGTACTGCTTGCCGAGTCGGTAGCTCATGGGCAGGGTGGCGAGCGGCAGCACCGAGAGCGCCGCCTGCTTCATGGGATTGACCGCGTGGCCCGCCACCAGATCGGCCAGCTCCGCCGGGCGGTTCTCGAAGGCGCGCAGGTGCAGGAAGCTGCTGGCCTTGCTGCCATCGTTGACCGGGTAGTTGTCCCACAGGAAGGGCTTGCGGTGCAGCCAGTCGGCGGCCTGCTTGAGGTGGGGGGCCGGGTAGTCGCTGGAGCAGACCTTGGGGCCGGTCCAGAAGATGTCAAAACGCTTGTCCAGCCCCTGGCCCAGATCGGTCAGGTAATGGGGTGGCATGGCGCCGAACACCTTCTCCAGCACCGGATCCGTCGAGTAGTAGCTGGGGCAGAACAGCAGGCGGCTGGCCTTGCTGTGGGCCGCGATGTCGTGGGCTATGGTGAGCTGCCAGTGGGCGAGATCCTGGGTATCCCCCTTCATGTCATCGAACAGCACCGCCAAGATGTCGGGCTGCAGCGCCTCGTCGATCAGGCGGACCTTCTCCAGCAGCGCCGCACGCTTGCGCGGGTAGTCGTGATGGGCGCCCATGGGGCTCAGGCCCACCCCGAAGGCGAGGCCGTTGTCACGGCACTGCTGGGCCAGGCGGCGCAGCTCCTCGAGCTGGTGCGCAGGCCAGGGCTGGGCCCAGTGCTTGCGCAGATGGCCATCCTCTTTGGGCGCATAGATGTAGAAGCCATAGCCGTGGCGAGGCAGCCACTGGGCATAGCGGGCGCGGGCTTCCCAACTCCAGCCCTTGCCGAAGAAGCCCTCGATCAGCCCCAGTCGGGGCGAGGGGGGATAGAGACCAGACAACAGGCTTTGATAAGGCATAGTGAACTCCCTTCGCGCTGAGCACTTTTTGCTAACAATGGTCAGACCGCTGTCTTAAACCGGATCTTCTTCCAAAAAGCGTACCCCTATCTTGCGAGGCTCACCCTCTTCCATCTCCGCCACCGTCCAGAGCAGACCCTGCCAGGCGAAATGGTCACCTACTACCAGATTATCGCCCAACTGCCCGGCGATAAAATCGCCGAGTGTCTGATCCGCCACCTCGCTCACATCCAGCCCGTAGAGCGGGGCGAGATCCACCAGTCTGGCGGCCGCCTCCAGCAGGAAGTCGCCGAAGAAGCGCGGGCCCAGATCCTGCTCGGGGGCCTGGCTGAACAGCTGGCCGAGGGCGGGCAGATCCCGCTCGTGACCGATGACGCAGAGGATATCATCCGGTTGCAGGCGGGTACTGCCCGAGGGGTGCAACAGCTCCTGGCCCCGGAACAGGGCGCAGATGCGGGTCCCCTGGGGCATGCGCAGCTCGCGCAGCGGCGAGCCGATGCACCACTTCTCGGCGCTGAGGCGATAGATGAAGGTCTCCCACTGGCTGTCAAGATCGATCTCCAGCCCGGAGCGGTTGATGGGGGAGGGCGGTGCCGGCACCTCGACCCGTGCCAGCCTTGAGGCCAGCGGCAGCGAGCTGCCCTGCAGGATGAGGGAGACCAGCACCACGAAGAAGGCGACATTGAAGTAGAGCTGGGCGTTGGGCAGCCCCGCCATCATGGGGAAGACCGCCAGTATGATGGGCACGGCGCCACGCAGCCCCACCCAGGAGATGAACCAGCGCTCGCGGGGGGCGAAGTTCTTGAACGGCAGCAGGCCAATCCAGACCGACACCGGGCGGGCGAACAGTATCATCCAGCCGGCCAGCACCAGCGCCGGCAGGGCGATGGGCAGCAGGTTGCTCGGATTGACGAGCAGACCCAGCACCAGGAACATGCCGATCTGGCTGAGCCAGGTCAGGCCATCCAGCACCGACAGTGTGGTGCTGCGGCTGCGCAGGGAGAGGTTGCCGAGCAGCAGGCCGGTGAGGTAGATGGAGAGGATGCCGCTGCCCCCCACCGCGGTGGTGATGGCGAAGATGAGCAGGCCACCGCTGACGGTGAGCAGGGGATAGAGGCCGGGAGCCAGCCTGGCGCTGTTGATGAGGCGCCACAGCAGCCAGCCGCCGCCGAGGCCTATGCCGGCCCCGAGCCCGAACTGCTTGACCAACTGCAGCAGCAGGAAGGCCCAGTCCAGCCCCTGTTGCTGGGTGGCGAGGATCTCGATCAGGGTGACGGTGAGAAACACCGCCATGGGATCGTTGCTGCCTGACTCTATCTCCAGGGTGGCGCTGACCCGCTCGTTCAGGCTGCGCCCGCCGAGCAGGGAGAACACCGCCGCCGCATCGGTGGAGCCGACGATGGCGCCGATCAGCATGCCCTGCATCAGGTTGAGATCGAACAGCCAGGCGGCGGCGAGACCGGTCAGGCCCGTGGTGATGGCCACCCCGACGGTGGCGAGCGACAGGGCGGGCCAGAGCGCGACCCGAAAGGAGGAGACCCGGGTGCGCATGCCGCCGTCGAGCAGGATGATGGCGAGCGCCAGGTTGCCCACCAGGTAGGCGACCGAGTAGTCGGCGAAATGGATGCCGCCGGGGCCATCCTCACCGGCCAGCATGCCGACGGCGAGGAAGATGACCAGGATGGGGATGCCGACACGGGAGGAGAGCGCGCTTAACAGGACACTGCATCCCACCAACAAGGCACCGATAAGAAAGAAACTGTTGATGGTGGTGGCATCCAATGGCGAACTCCTTTTATAGCAGAATGCAAAACAGGCACATTATATGCAGTTTGGGTCGCCTTGTGTGGCTTAATTGTGCATCGATTTGCAGTTTCTTACATTTAAAGTGCTGTTTTTCAGCGGCTAGGGATGCCGGCCTCCCGGCCAGGAATGGGGGATAAAGTGTGACGACTGGCTCCAGAGGGCGGGTCGGTGGCGTGAGACGGGGATGGTCGTGCGGGGCGGTTTGTGACCCTCCCCGAGGGGAGGGCAAGGCAGAGACCGGGGCACCAGCGGGGTCCCGGTGCGGGATTCAGTCGTCCTCGTCGTCTTTGACTTCCCGGATCTTGTCCCTGTATTTGGGCAGTTGTTTCTCGAGCTGCTTCATGTCCTTGATGGCGTTGAGAAACAGGCCAAGCAGGAACAGCAGCGGCAGGCCTATCCATAACCACAGACTCATGATGTTCTCCTTTCGTCGCGGCAGGGGGTGACGTCATAACTGACCAGGAGCTCGTCGAGCCGGGTCAGCATGGTCAATTTGCCTTCAATATGCCCCGTCTTCATGATGAGCGATTTCTCGCGTCGAGACAGGGGGTGACGTAACGGGCCAGGATCTCGTCGAGATGGGCCAGTACGGTCGCCTTGCCTTCAATATCCGCCTGCTGCAGGCAAAGCGCCAGCGCCGCCTGATCCAGTCGTTGTTCCCCGGACTCCAGCGCGAAGCTGAGGTGCCAGGGCTCGTAGGCGACGCCGCCCTGGGTCCCTGCCGGTTTGGCGTAGGGCAGGAAGAAGCCGAAGTCGTTCATGTGCTCCCCCAGCCAGTCGCTCAGGTCGCTAAACCAGCCACCCTCCTCGTATTCCCAGGGCTCCAGCGCCAGCCTGGTGTCGGCGGGCAGGCAGTCCGGATCGTAGATGTCCAGATCCGTGCCCCAGTGATGGCGGCTGGTGCCGGGCAGGGCGCTCCAGCGCAGGATGGCGTGCAGTCGTTCGGTCTCGCTCAGTTGCAGCGCGTCCAGCGGCTGGCCCGCCGCGTCCAGCAGCGGGCGTTCGCCGCGCCACTTGCCGTTCCAGATGGCGAGCTGGCGCTCGAAGCCGCGCCAGCTGGAGGCCGGCTGCAGGTTGTGACCGGCATAGGCGGCGGCGACCTGCATGTCGTTGAAGGCCGCCGCGGTGGCGGCGGTCAGGCGGTGGGGGCCGCGCCCCACCAGGATGAGGTGGCTCTCGTCGAGCCCCAGCAGTTGATCCTGGGTCATCACAGCCTCCGGGTCGTTTCCCATGGGATGAAGGTCATGCCAGCAACCGTGCCAGTACCCCTTGGTACATGTCGGCCAGCAGATCGAGATCGCTCGCCTTCACGCACTCGTTCACCTTGTGGATGGTGGCGTTGACCGGGCCCAGTTCAATGACTTCGGCCCCGGTGGGGGCGATGAAGCGGCCATCCGAGGTGCCGCCCGTGGTGAGCAGGGCCGGCTGCTGGCCATTGACGCTCTCGATGGCCCCGACGGCTGCCTCCAGCAGGGCGCCGATATCGGTCAGGAACGGCTGGCCGGAGAGGGTCCACTTCAGCTCGTAGTCGAGACCGTGGTGGTCCAGCAGCGCCTCGACCTGGCGGCGGATCTCCCCGTCGGTCAGTTCGGTGCTGAAGCGGAAGTTGAACTGGACCTGCAGCTCACCCGGGATCACGTTGGAGGCGCCGGTGCCAGCCTGGAGGTTGGCTATCTGGAAGCTGGTGGGAGGGAAGTAGGCGTTGCCCTGATCCCAGACCCTGCTGGCGAGCTCCGCCAGGGCCGGGGCCGCACGGTGAATGGGGTTGTCCGCCAGATGGGGATAGGCCACATGACCCTGCACCCCGCGCACCAGCAGATCGCCGGTGATGGAGCCGCGGCGACCGTTCTTCACCACATCCCCCACCTCGCTGGTGGAGGAGGGTTCGCCGACGATGCACCAGCGGATCTTCTCGTTGCGCGCCTCCAGGGTCTCAATGACACGCACGGTGCCGTTGATGAAGGGACCCTCTTCATCGGAGGTGATGAGGAAGGCGATCGAGCCACTGTGATCCGGGTGGGCGGCGACGAAGCGTTCGGTGGCGACCACCATGGCGGCGAGCGACCCCTTCATGTCGGCGGCGCCGCGGCCATAGAGCATGCCATCCTTGATGGTCGGCTCGAACGGCGGGGTGTGCCATTTGTCCAGCGGGCCGGCGGGCACCACGTCGGTGTGACCGGCGAAGCAGAACAGCGGGCCCTGGGTGCCGCGGCGTGCCCACAGGTTGGTGGTGTCTTCAAACACCATGGGTTCGATGACGAAGCCGAGGCGAGCGAGGCGCTCCGCCATCAGGGTCTGGCACCCCTCATCCAGGGGGGTAACTGAGGGGCGGCGGATCAGATCCTTGGCCAGTGCGATGACATCCGACATCGGCGTTCCTTAACAGAAAAGTTTAACGAGAGAAGAGGGATTGGTAGTGGTCGGCCTTGAAGCCCAGGTGCAGCTCGCCACCCAGATCCAGCAGCGGGCGCTTGATCATGGCGGGCTGGGCCAGCAGCAGGGCGCGGGCCCTGGTCTGGTCGAGCCCCTGCTTCGCCTCGTCCGGCAGGGCGCGGAAGGTGGTGCCGCGGGTGTTGAGCAGGGCTTCCCAGCCGAGCTGGCCTAGCCACAGGTCCAACTGGGCAGGGTCCAGCCCGTCGACCCTGTGATCGTGGAAACGGTAGTCGATACCGGCCTCATCCAGCCACTTTCGGGCCTTCTTGATGGTGTCGCAGTTCTTGATGCCATAGAGGGTGGTGGCCATGGGAGGTCCTTTAGCTGCGGGCAGGGCCCTGGATCAACGAAGGCCCGATTCTGGCATTGTGATCCCCTCATGGCAACGCCGGCGCCCCGCCCGGGCGCTTTTTCTGCGGGCGGGCCGCACCGACCCCCGGCCCGAGCGCCAGAAACACAAAACGCGCCCTTGGGCGCGTCGTTGCAAAAACTCTTTGATGGGGCGACTTATGGCGAGAGGGGCCACTGGTAATCGAACACCCTGGCGCGCTCCCAGGGGGCGTTGGGCAGGCTGGAGGAGAGGCCGCCGTACTTGCCCACGTCGTCCACCACTATGGTGGAGAGGATCGGCAGCTGATGCTCGGTGCAATACATGCGAATGCGTTGCAGCAGGGTACGCAGCTCATCCTGGCTGCTCTCCAGCCCGGCCTGTTTGGCCAGCTTGGAGTAACGAATGGTGGTGCGCTCCCTTGCAGACTCGATGAGGATGTCCCACAGCTTGTAGTCGCAGTTGCTGCTCTCTGCGGTGGCCAGGTTTGTCATAACTCTCTCCGGTGCGAAATGGTCGCTCTGTGTCGATGGGCATCTTGGCCAGTTCAACCACCACGGGCGTTGATCCAAAGCAAAAAAAGTGGAGGTTGTTGGCCTGGGGGCCCTGCAATGGGATTCTAATGGTTTTTATTTGGATTTAAAGGCTGCTTTTTGTGATTTATATGGAGTTTCGTGCTGTGAATGAGCGTTCAAATCATCTTTATTGATGGGGATCAAGGGGAAGACGGGACATCGCCACTAGATTTCGCACTTCGATAATCCTATCAGGAGCGCATTTTGGAACTCATATTCGTCTTGCTTGTGCTGGCGGCCGTGGTCTACGGCATCGTCAAGGATTACAACCCCCAGGCGGTACTGGCCCTGGCGGGGATGACCCTCTTCACCCTGGCGTACTGGCTGGGGCTGCATCCCATATTGCCCGCGGACAAGAGCACGGGGTTCGCCCTGTTCGACCTGTTCGAGGTGTTCAAGGGGATCTTCTCCTACCGGGCGGCGGGGCTCGGCCTCACCATCATGGCGGTGGCGGGCTTTGCCACCTACATGTCCCACATCGGCGCCTCCCAGGCGCTGGTGCGGGTGGCGGTCAAGCCGGTGGCGGGCATCGGCTCCAGCTACCTGATGCTGGCGATCTGCTATCTGGTGGCGGTCTTCGTGTCGCTGTTCGTCACCTCGGCCACCGGCCTCGGCCTGTTGCTGATGGTCACCATGTACCCCGTGATGCGCAACCTCGGCATCAGCCCGGCCTCCGCCTGCGGGGTGATCGCCACCTCCCAGGCGTTCGAGATAGGCCCGACCCAGACCAACGCCATCTTCTCCGCCGGTCAGTCCGGCCTGGATCCGACCAGCTACTTCGTCGACTACCAGATCTGGCTGGTGGCCCCCATGCTGCTGGTGACCATGGTGCTGCACTTCTTCTGGCAGCGGCATTGCGATCGGCAGGATGGCTGGGATCCGGCCCTGCATCGCGGCGATCATGCCGAGCTCGACGAGCAGGGGGCGGATGAGCTGAAGGCGCCGACCTGGTATGCCTTGCTGCCCATCATCCCCTTCGTGCTGATGATGACCTTCTCCAAGCTGCTGGTGGGCGACATCAAGATGAGCGTCGAGGTGGCCATGCTGCTGTCGGTGTTCATCGGCATGCTGTGCGAGCTGCTGCGTAGCCGCTCGGCGCGCACCGCCATGGCCGGGCTGTCGAGTTTCCTCGACGGCATGGGCAAGGTGTTCGGCCCGGTGGTGGCGCTGATCGTCTGCGCCGAGCTGTTCGCCGAGTCCCTCAAGGCCATAGGGGCCATCGACACCCTGCTGCACTCCGCCGCCAACGCGGGGATCGGCAGCGGGCTGATGACCCTGGTGATGGTGGGGCTCATCATGGTGGCGGCGGTCATCATGGGCTCCGGCAACGCGGCCTTCCTCAGCTTCTCCACCCTGGCGCCCGCGGTGGCGGCCAAGTTCGGGGTCCCCGCGGTCACCATGCTGCTGCCGATGCAACTGGCCTCCAGCATAGGGCGCTCGGTGTCCCCCATCGCCGCCGTGCTGATCGCCTGTGCCGGCATCGCCAGGGTCTCCCCCTTCGTGGTGGTCAAGCGCACCAGCGTGCCCATGGCGGGGGCACTGGTGACGGCGCTGGCGCTCAACTACCTGCTGTTTATGTGATGGCGGAGCGGGCGGCCTGGCTGCCCGCTCTCATCCTGTTGTTGACCGGCCTGCACCAAGGGTGGCAAGGCTGGCATGGAGAAGATGATGACTGACCTGAAGACTCCGTTTTCCCTCGAGACCTACCTGGCCGAGTTGGCCCCGCTCATCAACCTGGACTGCGGCACCCGCACCCCGGCCGGGGTGGCGACGGTGGCCGACATCATGACCGAAAAGTATGAAGCCATCGGCTGGCAGGTGGTGCGCCACCAGTTTGCCGCCGAGTGCGGCCCCTGCCTCGAGGCAACCAATGCGCCGGGCGCCGATCGCTACGACGTGATGCTGATCGGCCACATGGATACCGTGTTTCCGGAGGGGACCGCCGCCAGGCGGCCGCTGAAGGTGGAGGGCAATCAGGCCTTCGGCCCCGGCGTTTCCGACATGAAGAGCGGCCTGCTCTCCCTCTGGTATGCCCTGAAGGGGCTGGATCCGGCGGTGCTGGCCAAGCTCCGGGTGCTGGTCTGCTGCAACTGCGACGAGGAGATTGGCTCCCCCTGGTCCAGGGATTGGCTGGTAGCCAAGGCCAAGCAGAGCGGCTGCGTGCTGGTGGCCGAGGCGGCCCGCCCGAGCGGGGATCTGATCAGCGCGCGCAAGGGCAATGCCAAGTACCGCATCCGCTTCCACGGCAAGGCCTCCCACGCGGGCTCCGCCCTGGCGGAGGGGGTCTCCGCCATCACAGAGCTCGCTAATTGGGTGCTGGCCATCAACGAGCAGGTCAACATGGAGACAGGCACCACCATGAACGTGGGGGTGGTGCAGGGGGGCACCGGCGTCAACGTGGTACCGGACTTCGCCGAGGCGATCGTCGACTTGCGCTTCTGGAGCAACGAGGAGGCCGCCGCGGTGCACGACAGGCTCGGCTTCATGGCCAACAACCCCTTCCTGGCCGGTTGCCGGGTCGAGGTGGATCGCCAGAGCTTCAAGCCGGCAATGCGCCCCAACGGCGACACCGAGGCCCTGATGGCGCTGGTGGAGTCGGCGGCGCAGGAGGAGGGCATTGCCTTCAACTGGCTGGAGGCGGGGGGCGGCTCGGACGCGAACTTCACCGCCGCCGCCGGGGTGCCGTCGCTGGATGGCTTCGGCCCCATGGGGGGCGGCTTCCACTCCGAGGCCGAATTCCTGCTGCTCGACAGCATAGAGCCACGCATTCGGCTGCTGCAGCGGGTGCTGAGCCGGCTGGCGAACTAGGCGCCCTCAGGGGCGGGATCGGAACGGAACGGGAGGCCAGTGCCTCCCGTTTTTTATGGCCGCTCTGCGGGCAATGGCTCCTCTTCGGTCAGATAGGCCAGATGATCCTGATGCGCCACCCGCCAGCCTGCCAGCCGCAAGGGGGCCGCGAAGCCGGGGCCGTCGGTCACCATGCTGTGATACTCCCCCTGCTCGCCGCAGAGATCGAAGCCCTGGGCGTCGGCCAGTGCCTTCAGCTCGGCCAGGCTGGCTGCGTTCAACGAACGGCCCACCCAGTCTGGGGCCAGGGTGCGGGTATCGACGCAGGAGAGGTGGGCGACTATGCCGCGCGCCAGCATGCCGGCCAGCAGCGCCGCGCGGGATTGCTGCCAGAGCGGGGTGTGCACGGTCAACCCGAGCGGGCGGCAGCGCTCGCGGATCCAGTTGCTGGCGCCCCCCACGCTGTCGATGTCACCGGTCACCACCCCATCGAGGGCCCACTCCTGTCGTAGCCGGGCCAGCGCCGTCTCATAGCCCTGCTCGAAGGGCGCCTCTATGGTGACCAGCCGGTGAGGTAGACCGAGAGCCTGCGCCTGACGGCGTACCAGGGCCAGCGGATGGGCCAGAAAACGGGGCTCGGGTGGGGCAAAGGTCACCAGCGCGACCACCTGATGCCCCTGTTCACGGGCATGACAGAGCGCCAGCATGGCATCTTTGCCGCCACTCCAGAGTGCGATGACGCGAGACATGGGTTTGATTCCAACGGTGAAAGAGGGGACATGCTACCCAGCTGGCGAGCCCTTGGCAAAGCCGCAGCGGCGGGAAATCGCCGCGGGAGAGAGAAGGAGGGAGAAAAGAACAGGCCCCCATGCGGGGGCCTGTCAGGCAAGAGCGTGTCGAACGCCGTTGGTATTACAGCAAGATGGTGGTCAGCACATAGCCCAGGGCGCAGGAGCTGCTGACCCCGATCAGCCCCGGAATGATGAAGCTGTGGTTGATGATGAACTTGCCGATGCGGGTGGTGCCGGAGCGGTCGAAACCGATACAGGCCAGATCGCTCGGGTAGGTCGGCAGCACGAAGTAGCCGTAGCTGGCCGGCAGGAAGGCGATCAGCAGCTTCGGCTCCACCCCCAGCGCCAGGCCCATGGGGGCGATGGCGGTCAGGGCGGCGGCCTGGCTGTTCACCAGCTTGGAGATGAGGAACAGCACCAGGGCGTAGGTCCAGGGTTGGGCCTGTACCACGTGGGCCAGCGACTCCTTGAGCAGCGGCATGTGAGCCTGGAAGAAGGTCTCACTCATCCAGGCGACCCCGAACACGGAGAAGATGGCGACCATGCCGGCCTTGAACACCGCACCGTTGGAGATGTCACCCGGCTTGACCTTGCAGCGCATCAGTATGATGGCGCCGGCGATCAGCATCATCATCTGGATCACCAGGTTCATGGAGAGCGGGCCAGCCTTGCCCTTGATCTCGAACACGGGTCTCAGCCCTTCGTTGGCCCCCAGCACCACCACGGCGGCGATGGCGGCGAAGAAGATCCAGGTCGACCAGTAGGCTTCTTTCGGGAACTTGGTGTTGAGCAGGGTCTCGCCGCCGCCATAGATGAAGGCGCGTTGCTCAGGATCCTTGATCTTGGCCTGGAACTCCTGGTCCTGGTCCAGATCCTTGCCGCGACGCAGGCTCCACAGGGCCGCCATGATCACGCCGGTCAGGGAGGAGGGGATGGCGATCATCAGGATGTCCAGCAGGCCGTAGGCCTGACCTATGCCGTGACCGGCCGCCAGGATGGAGACCATGGAGACCACGGCCACCGAGACCGGGGAGGCGCAGATGGCCATCTGGGAGGCGACGGAGGCGACCGCCATCGGCCGCTCGGGACGGATGTTCTTCTGCAGCGCTATGTCGGCGATGATGGGGAACATGGTGTAGACCACGTGACCGGTACCGCACAGGAAGGTGAGGGTCCAGGTGGTGAGCGGCGCCAGAATGGTGATGTATTGCGGGTGACGGCGCAGCAGGCGCTCGGCAATCTGCATCATCAGGTTGAGGCCGCCCGCGGTCTGCAGGGTGGCGGCGCAGCCGATCACCGCCAGTATGGTCAGCATCACCTGCACCGGTGGCTCACCCGGGGTCAGCCCGAACACGAAGGTCAGCAGGAACAGACCTATGCCGCTGATGAGACCCAGTCCCATGCCCCCAAAGCGGGTACCCAGCAGCAAGCAGCCGAGTACCACAAAAAACTCCATCAAGATCATTCCATTACCTCGTGTGATTAATCCATCTCTGCGTCGGACCCTGGGTCCGCCATTCGCGTTGTTATTTAGCCCTAAGGGGTTAGTGGGTATTCTGCCCTCCCTAAAGAGGTAAAAAATTGAGGTGGTTCAATAACAGACCCTTTTCCGATTTAAGTGCATAAAAACTATGGATATGCCCTTGAACAGGGGCGTTCGGGAGCGTGGCAGGCAGGGGAAGAGGGGGGGATTTATTCGAGGATCAGGATGAGATGCAGGGGTCGCCCCTGTCAGGAGTCGGCAGGGGACGATGAAGGGGCGTCACAGGCCGGGGCTGGCCTGCGAGCCTGGCAATGAGTCCGGCTGGTCGGCTCAAGTGTCCTGGTTTGACTCGGCGGTGGCCGCCTCTTCGGATGAGGAGAGCCGGGACAAGAGGGCTGCGCTGCAGGCATCCAGGATCTCATCGGCCAGTGGCGACTCATCCGGACAGGCCCGTGACAGCATGATGGCCCCTATCATCTGTGCCATCAGCGCTATCCCCTTGGCGCGACGGGCCCGGGTGTCCTGCGCATCCGGCGTGTCGCTCAGGCCACAGGTGCGGGCCAGCATCTCTTCGATACCGGCCTCGAAGGCGGTTTTGACCTGGGCCGGCTGCCGCGCCGCATCGGCGCACAGTGCGGCCATGATGCAGCCATCCCCAGGGGCATCGCGGTGCTCTCTGGACAGGTAGTGCCTGACAAACTCGGGGGCATCGAGGGGACTGGTTTTCTCCAGGCTCTGTTCAAACCCGCAGGTCGCGGCCTCTGCCATCAGATCCGCCTTGGCGGGGAAGTGCTTGTAGAAACCGCCGTGAGTGAAGCCGGCCGCCGCCATCAGATCCGCCACCCCCACGCCATCGTAACCCCGCTCGCGAAACAGCTTGGCTGCGGTGGCGACTATGTGTGCCCGGTTTGCCTGAGCCTGTGCCTTGGTGACCCTCATACCCGGTCGTCCTCTGAATCATGGAAGTGGTGATCACTATACATTGATGTTGGTCATCATCAAAATCCTTGACTGAAAAGATTATGATCGTCATCTTTAATGCGCAGACCCCGGGAAGGGGTTGAGCGCCGTGACACTCGATTGACGCTTGCAGCCCCTGATCATGGCGGCGCTATGTCGGGATACGGACTACCTTCCTCCCCAGACCCATGTTCCACATGACAGAGGCACGCCATGACAGACAAGAGACTCTTCGAGGCCTATACCCTTGGCCCCATCACCCTCGCCAACCGCATCGTGATGGCGCCACTCACCCGCAACCGTGCCGGCCCCGGCCTGGTCCCGAGCGAGCATGCCGCCACCTATTACAGCCAGCGGGCCACGGCGGGTCTGCTGATCGCCGAGGCGACCCAGGTCTCGGCCCAGGCGCAAGGCTACCAGGACACTCCCGGCCTCTACACGGCGGCGCAGATTGCGGGGTGGCGCAAGGTGACCGATGCGGTGCATGCCAGGGGAGGCCGGATCTTCGTGCAGCTGTGGCACGTCGGCCGCGTCTCCCACGTCGCGCTGCAACCCGATGGGGTGGCGCCGGTGGCCCCCTCGGCCCTTCGGGCCCAGACCAAGACCTTCGTCAACAATGACTTCGTCGAGGTGTCTATGCCCCGGGCATTGGCGCTGGAGGAGCTCCCCGGCATCATCGACGATTTTCGTCAGGCGGCTGCCAACGCCATGGCGGCTGGCTTCGACGGGGTCGAGATCCACGGTGCCAACGGCTATCTGCTGGAGCAGTTCCTCAAGGATGGGGCCAACCTGCGTACCGACGGCTATGGCGGCTCCATCGAGAACCGCGCGCGGCTGCTGCTCGAGGTCACCGCCGCCGTGGCCGAGGAGATAGGGGCCGATCGCACCGGGGTCCGGATCTCCCCCGTCTCTCCGGCCAATGGCATCTCCTGCAGCAATCCCCAGCCGCAGTACGACTATCTTGTCGAGCGGCTCAGCGCGCTGGGGGTCGTCTACCTGCACGTGATAGAGGGCGCCACAGGTGGCCCCCGGGATGTCGCCCCTTTCGACTTCGCCTCCCTGCGTCGGCGCTTCAAGCAGAGCTATCTGGCCAATAACGGCTATGACCTGACGCTGGCCAGCAGTGCTCTGGCCCAGGGCAAGGCGGACCTGTTTGCCTTCGGCCGCCCCTTTATCAGCAATCCGGATCTGGTCGAGCGCCTGCAGCAGGGCGCCCCGCTCGCCACATTGAAACCCGAGACCCTCTATGGCGGCGGCGCCGAGGGCTACATCGATTACCCGGCCCTGGCGGGTGCCGGCGAGTAAACGTACATCGGCAGGGGGCGTCATAGCAGGTCCCCCTGTCGACACAGCGCCATCGGCCGTTGAGTGCCTGGCACTGTATCCAGCCCAGTTCAAAACGATCACAGAGAGAACGACATCATGACCATTAAACCCAGAGTGCTTATCACCGGCGCCTCCAGTGGCATTGGCGCCACCTATGCCGACCGCTTCGCCCGGCGCGGCCACGATCTGGTGCTCGTCGCCCGCGACGAGGCGCGGCTGACGGCGCTGGCCGGCCGCCTGCGCCAGGCGTACGGCGTCGCCGTCGACATCCTGCCCGCCGACCTCACCCAATCCCGGGAGCTGGCCGCCGTGGAGGCCCGGCTACGGGATGATGCCAGCATCGGTATCCTGATCAACAACGCAGGGGCGGGTCAGGTGGGCCACTTCCTCGCCCAGACCGCCGGCAGCGTCGAGCAACTGGTGACCCTGAACACCACGGCACTGGCTCGCCTGGCGGCCGCCATAGCCCCACGGCTGGTGCAAGCCGGGGAGGGGAGCATCGTGAACATCGGCTCCGTGGTCGGGCTCGCGCCCGAATTTGGCATGACGCTCTATGGCGCGACCAAGGCCTTCGTGCTGTTCCTCTCCCAGGGGATGAGCCTGGAGCTCGCTCCTGCCGGGGTCTATGTGCAGGCGGTGCTGCCCGCTGGCACGCGCACCGAGATCTGGGCACGCTCCGGCATCGATCCCGACAGCTTGCCGGAGTTGATGGCGGTGGAGGAGCTGGTGGACGCGGCCCTGGTCGGTTTCGATCGCCGGGAAGTGGTCACCATACCGCCGCTGCATGAGGCCAGTCGCTGGGATGAGCTCGATGGCGCGCGCAAGGCGCTGCTCTCCGACCTTCGGCAGGCCCATGCCGCCGAACGTTATCAGGTTGCGCCTCAGGGCCGCTGATCCCGGCAACAAGACCGGTGGTCTGCTGGGGACGGCGCCACGCCCAACCCGCAATTCTCTCTCCAGACCGCCTCTTTTATCCTCGCGATGAGGCGTGCCTGACCTGTGCCGCTGCCCTGTGTGGGACAGGGCGGTTTGCCTGGTTCGGTCACCTCATGCTTTCTGGTAACAAGATGATGAAAGCCTTTGTGTTCAAACACTATGGTCGCTCGGCACGACCCAGGTTCGCGGAACTGCCGCACCCGACCATGGGGCCGGACGAGATCCTGGTCAAGGTGCATGCCGTCGGCCTCAATCCCATCGACAACATGATCCCGCGAGGCACTTTCAAACCCCTGCTCAAGTTTGAGCTGCCCGCCGTGCTCGGCAGCGATCTGGCCGGTGTGGTGGTGGAGGTCGGCAGCCGGGTGACGCGGTTTAGGCCGGGGGATGCCGTCTATGCCAGCCTCTTCGATCTGGGGCGCGGCGCCCTGGCGCAATGGGTTGTGGTGCCCGAACACGCGGCGGCCCTCAAACCGGCCAGCCTCGACTTCGTTCAGGCGGCGTCCATTCCCATGGTGGCGCTGACGGCCTGGCAGGCCTTCACCGAGCAGGCCTCACTCGCGCCTGGTCAGAGAGTGTTCATTCCCGCGGGTTCCGGCGGCATAGGCTCCTTTGCCATCCAGCTTGCCAGGCACCTGGGGGCCTTCATCGCGACCACCACCAGCACGGCGAACGTCGAGTGGGTAGGGCGGTTGGGGGCCGAGGTGGTGGTCGACTACAGACGGCAGGAGTTCGATGCGCTATTGCAGGGGTACGATCTGGTGCTGGGGACCTTGCGGGGAGACGCGATCGAGCGGTCACTGTCGATCCTCCGGCCGGGGGGGCGGCTCCTGTCGCTGGTCGGCCCGCCGGATGCGGCCTTTGCGCGGGCGAGAAACATGAATGTCATCATGACCGCCCTGTTTGGCCTGATGAGCTGGAAGATCCACCGTCTTGCCCGGCGACGGGGTGTCACCTACGGCATGATGTTCGTGCGCCCGGATGGTGCCCAGCTGACCCGGATTGCCGCGCTGCTCGACGGGGGCAAGCTCAGGCCCGTGATCGACAAGGTCTTTCCGTTTGAACAGATTGACGAGGCGCTCGCCTATCTGGCGACCGGTCGCGCAAAGGGCAAGGTGGTGGTCAGCCTGGCGTGACAGACGCAGGGCGACAGCAAAGAACAAAAAAGCCGACCCAAGGGTCGGCTTTTTGCGATTCGTGTGCTGTCCGCGATTAGAACTCGGCGGTGCGAGGGGTGCGCGGGAAGGGGATGACGTCGCGGACGTTGCCCATGCCGGTCACATAGACCACCAGGCGCTCGAAGCCGAGGCCGAAACCGGAGTGGGGCACTGTGCCGTAGCGACGCAGGTCGCGATACCACCAGTAGTCTTCCTTGTTCAGGCCCATCTCGGCCATGCGCTGATCGAGCACCTCGAGGCGTTCCTCACGCTGGGCACCACCGATGATCTCGCCGATCCCCGGGGCCAGCACGTCCATGGCGGCGACGGTCTTGCCGTCGTCGTTGAGGCGCATGTAGAAGGCCTTGATGTCTTTCGGGTAGTTCTTCACCACCACAGGGGACTTGAAGTGCTCCTCGGCCAGGTAGCGCTCGTGCTCGGAGGAGAGATCGATGCCCCAGGAGACCGGGAACTCGAAGGTCTTGCCGCAGTTTTTCAGCACTTCGATGGCGTCGGTGTAGTCGATCTGGGCGAAATCGGAGGCGACGAAGCGCTCGAGACGGCCGATGGCATCCTTGTCGACGTGCTGGGCGAAGAACTCCAGATCGTCGCGGCGTTCGGCCAGGACGGCGTTGAAGACGTACTTCAGCATGGCTTCGGCCAGGGCGGCGTTATCTTCCAGATCGGCGAAGGCTACTTCCGGCTCTACCATCCAGAACTCGGCCAGGTGGCGGCTGGTGTTGGAGTTTTCGGCGCGGAAGGTCGGGCCGAAGGTGTAGACCTTGGACAGGGCGCAGGCATAGGTCTCGACGTTGAGCTGACCGGAGACGGTCAGGAAGGTCTCCTTGCCGAAGAAGTCCTTGTCGTAGTCGACCTTGCCGGCCGGGGTGCGCGGCAGGTTTTCCAGATCCAGGGTGGAGACGCGGAACATCTCGCCAGCGCCTTCGGTGTCGGAGGCGGTGATGAGCGGGGCGGCGATCCACAGGTAGCCTTCTTCGTGGAAGAAGCGGTGAATGGCCTGGGCCAGGCAGTTGCGTACCCGGGTCACGGCGCCGACCACGTTGGTACGGGCGCGCAGGTGAGCCTGCTCACGCAGGAACTCGATGCTGTGACGCTTGGCGGACATGGGGTAGGTGTCCGGATCTTCGACCCAGCCCACTACCTTGACCTCGGAGGCTTGCAGCTCGAAGGCCTGGCCGCTGCCCTGGGAAGCCACTACCACACCGGTCACTTCCACGGAGCAGGCGGTGGTCAGACGCAGCACTTCATCCTCGTAATTGGCCAGGGTATTGGGAACGACGGCCTGTACCGGATGGAAACCGGAACCATCGGATATGGCCAAAAATGAGATCCCCGCCTTGGAATCGCGGCGGGTCCGGATCCACCCTTTGACTGTCTGGGTGGTGCCAACCGCATACTTACCGGTCAGCACATCTACTACGGATGCGTGCGTCATCGAAATATTGTCTCCAGCTTGTTCTTGCAGCGCTATTTGCAACACTAGGGGTCTGGCCCGGGCATGAATGGCCCACCCTGGCAGACTAAGCCGTCAATCTTACCCGCGCGGGTTTGATAAACAAGCAAAAATGTCGGGCGTTTGCGGGCGTTTGCGGGCGTTTGCGGGCTTTTCGGCAGGGTGAAGGCCGGATGGGGCCATCTGGTTGGGGGTGGAGAGTGCAGGCGCGAAACAGGGTGCAGATGAGATGACTGGGGGTTGAGGGCTGGCGGATCCTCTGCCGGGGCGGCCTCATGGTGCCGCTCCTTATAGATAGCCAAGCTGCCTGGCCGGTGCGCGGATCAGCCGCGCTTCTGCTCGTCCTGCTCCGGATGGGGCGCCGGGCGCTTGCCGAGCTGGCGCTCCACGCTGTCGAGCATCTGGTTGTAGGCCAGCGCGACGCGGCCTATCTCGTCCCCCTCATCCCCTTCCAGCCGATGACCGAACTCATGCAGATCGGTGGCCTCCTCCATGGAGCGGGTCAGCTGGTTGAGCGGGCGCACTATCCAGGTGCGGATGGCCCAGAGGGTCAGCAGCAGGCCCAGCCCGAAGATGACGGTGAGGCTGAGCGCCGAGGTGAGGATGTTCTGCTCGACCCGGGTGAACAGGCTGTCGAGGGAGTAGTCGAAGCGCACCGCCCCCAGCACGGTGTTCTCCGGCACCTGATGGCAGCTGGTGCAGTCGGTGCCGCGAAAATCTTTCTTCGCCAACAGCGGGCGGGTCACCACCAGCCGGCTGTGCATGTCGTTATGCACCACCTCCAGGCTGCCCTTGCCCGCCAGCGCCAGCGCATCGAACCTGTCCTTGGGTGCCTCGCTCTCGCGGCCCGGCCCGTACTGCTTGTTGACCGGCGCCCCGCGCACTATGCGGGCATCCTCCACGTGGGCGTGCTCCATGAACTTGTGGCGCAGGGTATCGCGGGCGTCCATCTTGCCGGTCAGCATCAGCATGTTGAGGCTGTCAAAATAGGCCTCGGTCTGCTCGTGGCTCTGCTCCTTGATGAGGGAGAGGATGAGGTCACGCTCGCGCACCGCCTGATAGGCGGCGGAGAACACCAGCACCATGGAGAAGATGAACAGCAGGAAGAAATTGATTTTGGCAGCGATGGAGAGGCGCATGGGAACGGTACATCTGTTGGGTAAAACCCGCGCAGTCTACCCTTCTCGTGCGCAGGTTTTTGATGAGTTGCTCACATTCTGATGAAAAAGATTCAAAAGACCCCGTCCGATCGAGCGGGGCCTGTTGTGACGGATCAGAACTCGCCGTCGTGGATGGCCTGCCCGATGGCCCTGGTCAGCACGCTCAGCTGCGCCGGGCTGATGACGAAGGGAGGCATCAGGTAGATGAGCTTGCCAAAGGGCCGGATCCAGGCCCCCAGCTCGACAAACTTGCGCTGGATGCGCGCCACGTCCACCCGCTCCTTCATCTCCACCACCCCGATGGCGCCGAGCACCCGCACATCGGCCACTGCTGGGTTGAGGGTGAGCTGTACCAGCTCGGTCCTGAGTTGATGCTCGATGGCCTGCACCCGCTCCTGCCAGGGGGAAGCCAGCAGCAGCTCGATGGAGGCATTGGCGACCGCACAGGCCAGCGGATTGGCCATGAAGGTGGGGCCGTGCATGAAGACGCCGGCCTTGCCATCGCAGATGGTGTGGGCCACCCGCTCCGTGGTGAGGGTGGCGGAGAGCGTCATGTAGCCGCCGGTGAGCGCCTTGCCCAGGCACATTATGTCGGGGCTGATGCCCGCCCAGTCACAGGCAAACAGCTGGCCGGTGCGGCCGAAACCGGTGGCGATCTCGTCGGCGATGAGCAGGATGCCGAACTCGTCGCACAGGGCGCGCACCCACTGCAGGTAGCGGGGGTGATAGAAGCGCATGCCGCCCGCCCCCTGCACTATGGGCTCGAGCACGATGGCGGCGATCTCCTCGTGGCGATCCGCCACCAGGCTGGCGAGCTCCACCACGCAGTTTTCGTCCCACTGGGCGTGGAAGCGGCAATCGGGCGCTGGGGCGAACAGCTGCTCCGGCAGGAAGCCCCAGTAGAGCTCGTGCATGCCGCCATCGGGATCGGTGACGCTCATGGCGCCGAAGGTGTCGCCGTGATAGCCGCCGCGCAGGGAGACAAACTTGGTGCGCGGCTGATCCTTCGCGTGCCAGTACTGCTGGGCCATCTTGAGCGCCACCTCCACCGCCACCGAGCCGGAGTCGGCCAGGAAGACCCGATCCAGCCCAGCCGGGGTGATCTCCACCAGCTTGCGACACAGCTCGACGGCGGGTGCATGGGTCAGGCCGCCGAACATGACGTGGGCCATCTTGCCGAGCTGGGCATGGGCCGCCGCATCCAGTTCCGGCACCTGATAGCCGTGCACGCAGGCCCACCAGGAGCTCATGCCATCCACCAGCTCGCGGCCGTCGCTCAGGGTGAGGGTCACGCCCTTGGCGCTGGCCACCTCGTAGCAGGGCAGGGGCTGGGTGAGGGAGGTATAGGGGTGCCAGATGTGGTGCAGGTCGAATTCTTGATTGGTCATTTTGTGTTCTATTGTCAATTAATTTGATCTGGTCGGTGTTGACAGTCTACGCGCGCTCTCTACACTAGCCAACAATTTCAGCCACTTGGCTTGGCCCTCCCGTTGCATTGACGAGGGCGGCCGGTGGCGGGTTTGGCGGTCTGCCCGGCAAGGATGCGGACCGGCGGATCCCCTTCATCACAGGAAGCCATCCCCATGCATGCTCTCTCGACGGGCGCCTCAGCCCTGCGTCACGACTGGACTCACGACGAGGTCCAGGCGCTGTTTGCCCTGCCGTTCAACGATCTGCTGTTCCAGGCCCAGACCATTCATCGCGCCCATTTCGATCCCAACGAGGTGCAGGTGAGCACCCTGCTCTCCATCAAGACCGGCGCCTGCCCGGAGGATTGCAAGTATTGCCCCCAGAGCGCCCGCTATCATACCGGACTCGAGGCCGAGCGGCTGATGGAAGTGGAAAAGGTGCTGGAGCGGGCCCGCGAGGCCAGGGCCAACGGCTCGTCCCGCTTCTGCATGGGGGCCGCCTGGCGCAACCCCAGGGAGCGGGACATGCCCTACATACTGCAGATGATCGAGGGGGTGCGCGGCCTCGGCATGGAGACCTGCATGACGCTAGGGATGCTGACCGCGGAGCAGGCCTCCCGCCTCGGCGCCGCCGGGCTCGACTACTACAACCACAACCTCGACACTTCCCCCGAGTTCTACGGTGACATCATCACCACCCGCACCTATCAGGACAGGCTCGACACCCTGGAGCACGTGCGTGGCGCCGGCATGAAGGTGTGCTCCGGCGGCATCGTCGGCATGGGGGAGCAGGCGCGGGATAGAGCGGGCTTGCTGATCGCGCTCGCCAACCTGCCGCGCCACCCGGAGAGCGTGCCCATCAACATGCTGGTCAAGGTGAAGGGCACCCCGCTGGAGAACGAGGAAAACCTCGATTCGTTCGAATTTATCCGCACCATCGCCGTGGCGCGGATCATGATGCCGAGCTCCCACGTGCGCCTCTCGGCGGGACGGGAGAAGATGAACGAGCAGATGCAGGCCCTCTGCTTTATGGCGGGGGCGAATTCGATTTTTTATGGCTGTAAGCTGCTGACCACGCCGAACCCGGATGAAAACAGCGACATGCAGCTGTTCAAGCGGCTCGGCATTCGTCCCGCCCAGCGCCCCCAGAAGCCGGATGCGGTGCAGACCGAGGAGCTGGAGGCCGAGTTGCTGGCCCAGGCGAGGCGCGCCCCCGGGGTCGACGATCTGTTCTATGACGCCACCCGCACGGCGCCGTCCCGCGCAACACAATCTGCCGCCGAATCCTCATGAGTGCCGTGCTCACCTCTGCGGCGCGGGGCCCCTTCGCGCTGGGTGAGGCGCTGGCCGCCCGCGAGCGCGAGGCCCTGCGCCGGTGCCGTACCCCGACCGAGGGCGGCAGCGGCGCCCGGCTGCGGGTCGGCGGTCAGGACTATCTCAACTTCTCGGCCAACGACTATTTGGGGCTGGGGGCTAATGCCGCCATCAAGCAGGCGTTCAAGGAGGGGATCGATCGCCATGGGGCCGGCGCCGGCGCCTCGCCGCTGGTGACCGGCTACAGCCGGGCCCATCAGGCGCTGGAGGAGCAGATCGCCGACTGGCTGGGGCTGGAGGCGGTGTTGCTGTTCAACTGTGGCTTCTCGGCCAACCAGGCGGTGCTCAAGGCGCTGCTCGGCAAGGATCACCTGCTGTGGCAGGACAGGCTCAACCACGCCTCCTTGCAGGAGATGGGCAGCCAGCTGCCCTGCAGGATGAAGCGCTTCGGCCACAACGATATGGCCGCTCTCGAGCGTCAACTCGAACCAAACCGGGGCTTGATCGTCTCGGAAGGGGTGTTCAGCATGGACGGGGATCAGGGGCCCTGGCGCGAGCTGAGCGAGCTGGCCGCCCGGAGCCGCAACTGGCTGATGATCGACGACGCCCACGGCCTCGGCGTGCTGGGGCCAGAGGGGCGCGGTACCCTGGCGGCCCAGGGGGTGGCGCCTGCCGCCGTACACATCCAGATGGGCACCTTCGGCAAGGCGCTCGGGGTGGCAGGGGCCTTCGTCGGCGGCAGCCGCGAGTTGGTGGAGTACCTGGTCAACTTCGCCCGTCCCTATGTCTACAGCACCCACATGCCCGCCGCCCAGGCTTGTGCCGTAGCCAAGAGCATAGCGCTGGTGCGGGGCGCCGATGAGGCGCGCGCCCATCTGCAACAGCTGATCCGGCGCTTCCGACAGGGCGCCGATCAGCTCGGCTGGACGCTCGGGGCGAGCGAGACCCCGATCCAGCCACTGCTGGTGGGAGAGAGCCGGGCGGCCCTGCAACTGGCCGAGCGGCTGCGCGGGGCTGGCCTCTGGGTCGGTGCCATCCGGCCACCGACTGTGCCGGCGGGCACGGCGCGGCTGCGCATCACCCTGAGTGCCGCCCATAGCGAGCAGGAGATCGATCGCCTGCTGGACGGCCTGGGTCAGGCCGGGATTGAACCAATGCAAGAGCAAGGGGAGGCCAAGCATGCATGACGCCTTCCAGCGGGTCGACAAGGTGCAGCTGGCGCGCCGTTTCGGCGCCGCGGCCCACCGATACGACGCCCATGCCCAGTTCCAGCAGGAGGTGGGGCAGGCCTTGCTGGCCAGGATGCCGGACGGCTCGGCGCTGCCCGAAGCTGGGCTGGATCTCGGCTGCGGCACCGGCTTCTTCCTGCCCCAGCTGGCCGGCCGTTGCCGGCGGCTGCACGGGCTGGATCTCGCCCCCGGCATGCTGCAACAGGCGGCCCTGCGCGGCAGCGGGGCCCAGCTGCTGTGTGGCGATGCGGAGCGGCTACCCTTCGCCGATCAGAGCCTGGACTGGGTCTTCTCCAGCCTGGCCCTGCAGTGGTGCGAGCGACCGGCCCAGGCGTTCGCCGAGCTGCACCGGGTGCTCAAGCCCGGTGGCCAACTGCTGTTCTCCACCCTGCTCGCGGATTCGCTCTGGCAATTGCGTGAGGCCTGGCGCACGGTTGACGGCGCTGCCCATGTCAATCGCTTCCTCAGCTTGTCACAATTGCAGCACGCCATCGCCGCCGGGGGCTTCGGCGCCCCCGCGCTGGAGTGCCTGACCTGGTCGCTCGCCTACCCGGAGCTCAACGGCCTGCTGCGGGATCTCAAGGGGATAGGCGCCAGCCAGATCAACGACGGGCGTCGACCCGGGCTCGGCAACCGCCAGCGCCTGCAGCGCCTGAGCCAGGCCTATGAGCGCCACCGTCAGCCGGACGGCCTGCTGGCCGCCAGCTACCAGGTCTGCCTCGGGCGCGTGATCCGCAGCTAAGCCACCCGTCCCACGGATCTCGCCGGGGACAGAGCCGCAGGCGTACCGCCTGCGCCCGAATAAATAACGCGTGGGTGGACAGGCCAGGACCTGCCACCCCTGTTGAGAGCATGGCTACGCGGGGGCGCCAGTCTGGCGTCACCCGATGTGCGTTGAGGAGTCATCATGGTCAAATCATTTTTCATCACCGGCACCGACACCGACGTGGGCAAGACGCTGGTCGCCCGCACCCTGTTGCGGGAGTTCGCCGCTCAGGGGATTCGCTGCGCCGGTTACAAGCCCGTCTCGGCGGGTTGCGCCCGCACCGCCGAGGGGCTGCGCAACCAGGATGCTCTATTGCTGCAGCAGGCCGCCAGCCTGGCGCTGCCCTATGAGCGGGTCAACCCCTTCGCCTTCGAACCCCCAATCGCGCCCCATATAGCCGCGCGGGAAGTGGGCGAGACCATCAGCCTGAGCGGCCTGTCGGCGGGCCTGCGAGAGATAGAGCAGGCCGGGGCCGAGCTGGTGATCGTCGAGGGGGCGGGGGGCTGGTTCCTGCCTCTGGACAGAAACCACCTGCTGTCGGACTGGGTCAAGCAGGAGAACCTGCCGGTGATAGTGGTGGTGGGGGCCAAGCTCGGTTGCCTCAACCACGCGCTGCTCACCTTCGCCGCCATTCGCCACATGGACCTGCCGATCGCCGGCTGGGTGATCAACCGGCTGAGCGACGGCATGAGTCATTATCAGGAGAATCTGGAGACCCTGAGGGGCTTGCTGCCGGCGCCGTTTTTGGGTGAAATACCCTTTGTAAACAATCCACTCGAGGCGGATCTGCGAGGGTGCCTGGATATTTCACCCCTGCTCTGAGGCTGACATTCAGCAAACATTCATCGGATCTATCTATTATCTGGAGCTGGTGTGGTATTGGGCCGACAATGGATCGGCCCGGACCGTGCGTCTATATCTCACAAGGAGTCAATATGAAGCGAATTATGCTATTCCTGGTGACCAACCTGGCCGTCATGCTGGTGCTGGGGGTGGTACTCAATATCCTGTTCTCGGTTCTGGGGATCAACAAGTCCAGTATTTCCGGTCTGTTGGTGTTCTGCGCCGTGTTCGGTTTTGGGGGTTCCTTTATCTCCTTGCTGATGTCCAAGTGGATGGCCAAGCGCAGCTATGGTGTCCAGGTCATCGAGCAACCCCGTAACGAGACAGAACACTGGCTGGTGAGCACCGTGGCCCGTCAGGCCCGCGAGGCCGGCATCAAGATGCCGGAAGTGGGGATCTACGACTCCCCCGAGATGAACGCCTTCGCCACCGGTGCCCGCCGCGACGATTCGCTGGTGGCCGTCTCCTCCGGCCTGCTCTACAGCATGAGCCGTGACGAGGCGGAGGCCGTGCTGGCCCACGAGGTGAGCCACGTGGCCAACGGTGACATGGTCACCCTGACCCTGATCCAGGGGGTGGTGAACACCTTCGTGATGTTCTTCGCCCGCATCGTGGCCGGCGTCATCAGCAACTTCTTCAGCTCCAACAACAGCGAAGAGAGCAGCAGCTCCGGTGGCTTCGCCTACATGATCACCGTGTTCGTGCTGGAGATGCTGTTCGGCGTGCTGGCCTCCATGATCGTCATGTGGTTCAGCCGTCAGCGTGAGTTCCGCGCCGACGCCGGTGCCGCCAAGCTGGCCGGTCGCGACAAGATGATTGCCGCGCTGCAGCGCCTCTCCCGTGGTGCCGAGCCGCAGATGGAAGGGGCCATGATGGCCTTTGGCATCAACGGCAAGCGCTCCGTGAGCGAGCTGTTCATGAGCCACCCGCCCATCGAGCAGCGCATCGCCGCCCTGCGTGGCTGATAGCCAAACGCGATAAGAAAACGGCTGCCTCAGGGCAGCCGTTTTCGTTTCTGTGGTCTGGTGGTTCGGGCCGGGCTCCCGACCCCTGGCTTATCGCGGCACGATCATCAGATTATTTGATCACCAGATCGGTCAGCGGCACGGCGCAGCAGGTGAGGATCTTGCCCTCGGCCCGCTCGGCCGCGGTGATGGCCGGCGCCTCCGGGTGATCCACCTCGCCTTCGAGCAGGGTCTGCTTGCAGCTGCCGCAGATGCCGGCGCGGCAGCTCCAGGGCAGCTCCACTCCCTGCTTGTGGGCCTGATCCAGCACTGTGCCCTGGTTGTTGCCGGCGAAGCTCTTCTCGCCGATCCGCAGCTGCACCACCTGATGGGGACGGGCCACCGAGAGGATGGCGCCGCCGAAGCTCTCCTGCCGGATGCGCTCGGCGGTGACCCCCTGCTCCTGCAGCAGCTTGACCGCCTCGCTCATAAAGCCGTGGGGGCCGCACAGGAAGATCTCCCGTGCCAGCAGATCCCTGACCTGCTCGAGGTGCCCCTTGCCAAGGCGACCGCTCATGCCCTGCCAGTGACCATCGGGCTGGCTCAGGATCAAGGAGAGTTGCATGCCGGCAAGGCGTAGGGCGTGCAGCTCGGCGGCGGCCGGGATGTCGGCCTCGCTGCGGCACAGGTGCATAAAGTGCACCTCCCCGAGTTCGTGTCTCAGATGCAGGGTGCGGGCGATGGCCAGCATGGGGGTGACGCCGGAGCCGGCCGAGAGCAGCAGCAGCTTGCGCTCGGTGCCCAGATGGAAGTCACCGGCGGGAGGGGCGGCCAGCAGGCTGTCCCCCACACGCAGCTGATGGTGCAGCCAGGGGGAGAGGCGGCCATCGCCGAGTCGCTTGACGCTAATGCTGTAGCGATCCGGCTGATCCGGGCTGGAGCTCAGGGTGTAGCGCCGCTGCAGCCGCTCACCCTTGATGTCGAGGCTGATGGGCAGGTGCTGACCGGGCAGGTAGTCGGGTAGGGGCTCGCCATCGGCCGCCTCGAACCAGAAGGTCTCCAGATCCCGTGCCAGCGGCTCGCGGGCGACGCAGACCAGCGCCCGCTTCTGCGGCGCCGCATTGGGGTAAACCGGCGGGCGGGTGCGTTCCAGCACCTCGATCTCGCTGCCGGCCTCGATCCAGCCTTCGTTCAGCGCCACCAGATTCTGGCCGAAGTAGACCTCCCCATCCTCGCCGCGGCGATAGCGGGTGAGGGTGGCGAGCGGCTCTTTGAGGGCGTTGAACCTGTCGCTGCCCGGCTCCACCGTGGTCATGATGCAGCGACTGCAGGGCTTGGCGACCCGAAATTCCACCTCGCCGATGCGGATCCGCGTCCATCCATCTTCCTCGAACGGGCGGGTGCCGCTCGCCACCAGGTTGGTGCGAAACTGACTCATCTGGTGCAGGGCATCGGATCTCAGGTTGAGGTCGTCGAGGGATCCCTGGCCGATCAGCAGCAGGGGGTAGCCGTCGGCGAAGCTGACCCTGGTGCCGGTCTTGGTTCTGAAGCGATCGGATTTCTCCCCCAGCCAGAGCAGCCGGACCGGCTCGCCGGCGACCCGGCTCAGCCACGCATCGGCCTGGGCCGTGGTGTGCAGGGCGCTGAAGCTGTCGCTCCAGACGCCGGTGGCCTGCGGGGCCCGGCTGAATGCCTGCTCCAGCAGGCTGAGGGGATCCTGGCCCGGGTAGCGCAGCAGCAGGCCGCCCTCGATGGGGGTGGCCACCACCAGCTGCAGCTGGGGATGGGTGCGGGCGGTGATGAAGCTGCCGTCCGGCTTGACCACCATGTAGCGGCGATCCCCCAGCAGACCCTCTTCGGTCACCAGGGCGCGGGTCAGTGGCATGCCTGCCGTCGATTTGATGGGATAGAGATGAATGCTGTCGAGCCTTGGCATGTCCGGGTCCTTGTAACGTGGCGAGAGGGCGACGGGGCGACTCCCGCCCGGCATGCTCGGGCGACGAGGCCGGCGCGGGTCGGGGAGTGCAGAGAAGGGAGATGTTACCCGGCTTGGCGGCACCAACCAAGCCCTGAGAGAGCAGTATTTCCAGGGAACCTGATGGCGGTATGGCGGGCAATAAAAAGCCCGGCATACAAGCCGGGCTGGGGGATAAGTTGCTTATCCGGGTATTCGTCGAGGCGTCAGTGTGGATGTTGTTTGAGGATGTCGTATATCTCCTCTTTCAGTTTAAGTTTCTGTTTTTTCAGATCCTTCACCTCGGAGCTGTAATCGCTGGCATGATGCTTTTCCAGTTTTCTAATCTCCGCATCCAGGTCGTTGTGCAAGTCAAACTTCTGCTGGAAATGGACATCACTGCTCTTCAGTTTCGAGATGAGATCTCTGTACTCAGGGAACATGTAATGAAGCCTCCTTGTTGTCGTTTGATTGTGCCTTGACCTTCAAAGTACCCCTAACCCGGACGAAGAAATGTGATCCAACTCAAATTCGGGAGCAATGATTTATCGTGCCGGGGAGCTCGCGTTTAACTGCTTGAATCGCAACCTGATAAGGGATTTATGAGTAAGCATTCGCGCGTAAAATTGCGACACTCATCACAACTTTACGCTGGCATGACTGCCGCGGGCAGCAAAAAGGGGCACAGGGCCCCTTGTTGCGATGCAGAGGAGATTACTCCTTTTTCTTTTTCTTCTCGGGCAGCGGCTTGCCGTCACGGGCGATCACCTTGCCCACCTCGAAGCCGATCTGGGCCGCCAGCTCTTCCAGATCCGGGGCCTTGGCCTCGTTGCCGATGGCGTACTGGTAGTTGGCTATGGTGATCTTCTCGGCCACCGGGGTGCCGGGGACTATGGGCTCACGCCAGCCCTGGCCCACATGGGCGACCAGGGTGCCGTCCATGATGAGCTCGCCGACGATCTCCTGGGTCGGGATGCCCTTGCCGTAGGTGAGGGCCTGGGGATGTTTCTTGCCGACCAGGGGGGCGGTGCTGGCGGGCAGCAGCCTGGTGCGGATCAGCCACTTGGGATCCTTGTGCTTGCCCAGCGCCTTGCCGGTCTGGTACTCGTTGATCTTGATGGTCTTGATCATCTGGGCCATGAAATCCTTGGTCAGCGCCTTCTGGGCCTCGCTGCTCTCATCGATGGCGATGGGGGCCACATACCAGGTCTGGGGGGCGGGTGCCTTGGGGGTTTTGGGGGCGGTCTGCGCCATGGCCAGGGGGCTGAGCAGGATGGCCGCCAACAAGAGTCCGATTTTCTTCATCATGATTCCGCTTATGATTCCACGAGGATTTTGTTTTGCCAGCGGCGACTGCGCCAGCGCCAGAACATGGCCAGACCGCGCACCCACTCATCGCAGGCGAGCGCCAACCAGATGCCGACCAGCCCATAGCCTTGCATGATACCAAGGAAATAGGCGAGCGGAACGGCAATGCCCCACATGGAGACGAGCGCCATGTAGAGCGGGAAACGGGCATCCCCGGTGGCGCGCAGGGCGTTGATCACCACCAGGTTGAAGGTGCGGCCGGGTTCGAGGATGAGGCTGATGAGGAACAGCTGCGCCACCTGGGTGATGATGTCGGGGTCGTCGGTGAACAGGCTGATGATGGCGCGCCCGTTCAGGGCCGCGGCGATGGCGATCAGGGTGGTGACGATGAGGCCGAGCTTCAGGCTCTTCATCAGCTGCTTATAGGCCTGCTCGAAGCGGCGGGCCCCCGCCAGATGGCCGATGATGATCTCGTTGCCAAGGCCGATGGAGAGGCCGAACAGCAGGATGAACAGGCAGATCTGGAAGAAGTAGGACTGGGTCGCCAGCGCCTTGTCGCCGAGCAGGCCGACGAAGGCGGTCACCACCATGAACTGCAGCATCCAGGAGAGGTTCTCCCCTGCCGCGGGCAGGCCAATGTGCAGCACCTTGTCCAGCATGACCTTGCTGGGGCGCAGGATCTCCGGCAGGCGCAGGCGGATGCCGGTCTTGCGTCCCACCAGCCATACCAGCAGCACCACGCCGACGATGCGACCCACCACAGTGCTGATGGCGACCCCGGCTACCCCGAGCTGGGGCAGGCCGAACCAGCCGTAGAGCAGCAGCAGGTTGCCGACGAAGGTGATGAGGTTGACGGTCAGGGTCACGTACATGGCCTGCCGGGTGTGGCCGTGGGCACGCAGGGTGGCGGCCAGGCAGAGCGCCGCCGCCTCCGGCAGCAGACAGAGGCCGATGATCTGCAGGTAGAGGGTGGCGTCGCCCATCAGGTGGGCCGGCAGGTTCATCAGCGCCAGCATGGTGCTGGCACCGGCCATGACCCCCACCGCGGCCACCAGCCCCACCAGCAGGTTGAAGCCGATGGCGGTGTGGATCACCACCCGCGCCTTCTCCCGATCGCCTGCCCCCAGATACTGGGTGATCACCACGCTGGTGCCAATGCTGACGAAGCTGAACAAGGTGATGGCCAGATCGAACACCTGGTTGCCGACCGCCAGCGCCGCCACCCCCTGATAGGAGACATGGCCCACCATGAAGGTGTTGAGGGCCCCGGTCAGGAAGTGCAGGGCGAGATCGATGAACAGTGGCCAGGTCAGGGCGAAGAGGGTGCCCGGGCCCGCGTGGGATTGAGTCTGCATGGCATATCCAAATAGCAATGATGGCCCTCGTCAGCGCCATCTGGACGGGCATTTAACACCAAGAGTCTGAGCTGTGCAATGGCTGACTCCGTCATCCGGTGGGGAGGGTGGGGCCGCCGATCCGGCTCAGGCCGGGGCCGAGCCTGCCTCCTGCTCGCAGGGCAGGGTCAGTCGCGCCGAGTCCGGCAGCGCCTCATCCCGGGGCCAGCGAGCGAGCTGGCTGTCGGTGGTGCTCTCCACCACCTCATCGTCCTTGAACACCGGCTCGCGGTAGCTGCGGGTCATGCGCAGCGCCTGGTACATGTCGGGATAGAGGGTGATCCCCTCGTCGCCGACCCGGATCCCCGCCTGCTGCAGCCAGTGGGTCATCTGGCCGTGGCGACCGGCCATCACCATGTGGATGCCGCGGCGCTTCAGCTCCTTGTGCAGCTCACCCACCATGCTCATCACGCTGATGTCCTGGTGGGTGAAGCAGGCGACGGCGTCGATCACCAGGCACTTGGGATTCTGGGGATCCTGCACCAGCAGCGCCAGCACCCGCCGCTTGAAGTAGGGGGCGTTGAAGTAGGTGAGCGGCGAGTTGAAGCGATAGACCAGGATGCCGGGAATGGCCTTGGCCTGCTCGTTGTCCCCCAGGGTGCGCACCACCCCCTCGTCATCCATGCCGAGCAGCTGATCCGTTGGTCGCATCACGTTGCGCAGGAACTGGAACAGGCCGAGCAGGACGGCGAGGGTGATCCCCGGGATGACCCCCATGGCCAGCACGCTGACGAAGGTGATGAGGGCGAGCCAGAAGGCGGCGCGGTCGGAGTCGCGCAGCCCCCAGAGGCCGCGAAAGTCGGTCAGCGACAGCGAGGCCATCACCAGCACCACGCCGAGGGCGGCGGTGGGGATGTACTGCAGCGGCGCCGTCAGGTAGAAGGTGACCAGGGCGATGATGAGGGCGGCGATGATGGAGACCAACTGGCTCTTGCCGCCGTTGGCATCGTTGACCGCGGTGCGCGAGTCGGCGCCGCTGATGGCGAAGCCCTGGGAGAGGGCCGAGGCCAGGTTCGCCATCCCCAGCGCCCGGAACTCCTTGTCCGCATCTATCTCGTAGCCATTCTTGGCGGCGAAGCTGCGGGCGGTCAGCATCATGGAGACGAAGCTCACCATGGCCAGGTTGAGGGCCGGCAGCACCAGCTCACGCATCAGGCCGGGGGGGAACTCAGGCACCTGAAACTCCGGCAGGCCTGAGCCGATGGTGCCCAGGGTGGCGATGCCGAAGCGGCCGAGATCCAGGGCCCACACCAGGGCTGCCGTCACTATCATGGCCACCATGGAGGAGGGCCAGGCGGGCCTGTAGCGCTTGGTCAGCACCAGGGTCAGCAGGGCCGTCAGGCTCATGGCCAGGGTCGGCAGGTGGGTCTGGGTGATGTAGCTGGCACCGTTGAGGATGCGCTCTATCAGGTAACGCTCGCTGAAGGTGAAGCCGAAGATCTTGGAGAGCTGGCCCACCATGATGGTGATGGCCACCCCGTTGAGCAGCCCCATCAGAATGGGGCGGGAGAGGAAGTCCGCCAGCACCCCCAGCTTGAAGCGGCTGGCGATGAGGCACCAGAAGCCGGTCATGGCGGTCATGGTCATCACCAGCTGCCATTGCAGGGTGGCGTTGCCGGCGGCGAGGGGGGTCACCACGGCGGCGATGACGGCGCAGGTGGCGGCATCCGGGCCGACGATGAGCTGGCGGGAGGTGCCAAACAGCGCATAGACCAGCATGGGCAGTATGCAGGAGTAGAGGCCGACGATGGCACCCACCCCGGCCAGCTCCGCATAGGCGATGGCCACGGGCAGGGCCACGGCGGCCACCGACAGGCCGGCGCGAAGGTCCGGCATCAGCCAGGCCCGCTGATATTGCAGCAGGGCGGCGAGGCCCGGCAGCCAGCGTTCGAGAGAGAAGAAGTCGCGCATTAATTAACCCATTGAGTCATATAGATCTTTTTCTTAGTTTGCCTATGCATGGCGGGGCATTGCAACGGCGTTATGGCCACTCGACCTCAAGGTCCGGCCAGATGGATTGCCAAGCCTTGGCCAGCACGCGTTGCACGAATACCTGGCTGTCCTGGCGGCATTTCGGGTTAGCGCTCACTCGCAGCGACCAGTTGTGGCCAAAGCCATGGGGCGCCAGCCATTCAAACTCATCGTTGGCCAGCAGCCTGACCCCGATGCAGGTGGGGATCTCCACCCAGTGACTGAGCGCTTCCAGCGAGCTGGCAAAGGGGGGCACCTGCTGGCGGTGATGCATGCGCGCCTGATTGCGCGCCTCCCAGCGCTGCCCTGGCAGCCTCGCCGCCAGCCAGGCCTCGTGCGCCGCCTCGGCCAGCCCGTCGGGATCCCCCTGGTCCAGGTAGATGAGGTCGATGTCGTTGAGCGGAGTCGGCACCGTTTTCTGATGCAGGTGATCCCAGATCAGATTGCGCACGAAGCCGGCACCCAGCGCCCAGTCGGGCAGGGACAGCTCCCGCGCCGCCCGCAGGCAGGCCATGCGCATGGGATCGGCGCGCAGCAGATCTTCAGTGCGTGTCTGGAGGTGCCTCTGTTCAGTCATGGCCGAGGTGGCTGTGGCGGTGGCGTGCATCAGCCCTTCCCGCCATGACGGCGCAACCAGACGTCGACATAGCTGCAGCTGGCCACTATGGTCAGCCCCTGAGCCTGGCACCAGTCATGGAAGCTGCGCGCCAGCCGATCGGCGATCCCCTGTCCCCTCAGCTCGGAGGGCACCTGGGTGCTGTGCGCATCGACAGTGTTCGCATCCAGCCAGCGGTAGCTGAGCCGCGAAGTCTTGCCGTCCACCACGCAGATGAACTGCTGCTGGTCGGCCTGATGAAGAATGTCGCTCATGGGGGCTCCTCAAAGGGTGGGGAAGGGTTATCAGAGCATGCTGGCCGGACTTTGCCAACCGCGCTCTTTGCCGGCCGATGATGCTCGCTTACACTGGCCAGCCGGCGAGCGGCTCGCTAGGCAAGGTATAGAACAGTTAGCAGAGGATGGATCCCCTTATGGCCTTCGCCACCCTGGACAGCCTGATCGGCAATACCCCGTTGCTGCGTCTGCAGCGCATCAATCCCCATTCAAGGGTGACGCTGCTGGTGAAGCTGGAGGGCAACAACCCCGCCGGCTCGGTCAAGGACAGGCCGGCCCTGCACCTCATCAAGGCGGCGGAGGCGAGTGGCCGCTTGCTGCCAGGGGCGCGGCTCATCGAGGCCACCTCCGGCAACACCGGCATAGCGCTGGCCATGGTCGCGGCGGCCAGGGGGTACAAGATGCGGCTTGTCATGCCGAGCAACATGAGCCAGGAGCGGCGGGACGCCATGCAGGCCTACGGCGCCGAGCTGGTGCTGGTGGCGGATGGCATGGAGGGGGCGCGGGATCTGGCGCTCAGTATGCAGGCGCGCGGCGAGGGGCTGGTGCTGGATCAGTTCAACAACCCGGCCAACCCGGATGCCCACTATCAGTCGACCGGCCCCGAGATCTGGCGCCAGAGCGAGGGGGCAATCACTCACTTCGTCTCGGCCATGGGCACCACGGGCACCATCATGGGGGTCTCCCGCTACCTCAAGGAGCAGAACCCGGCGGTGCAGGTAATCGGTCTGCAACCGGCCGAGGGGAGCCAGATCCCGGGTATCCGCCGCTGGCCCGCCGCCTATATGCCCGCCATCTTCGAACCAGAGCGGGTCGATCGGGTGCTGGATGTGACCCAGGACGAGGCGCTCACCATGATGCGCCGGCTGGCGCGGGAGGAGGGGATCTGCTGCGGGGTCAGCTCGGGTGGCGCCGTGGCGGGGGCCCTGCGGGTGGCGGCCGAGCTGAGCCAGGGGGTGGTGGTGGCCATCATCTGCGATCGGGGGGATCGCTACCTCTCCACCGGGGTGTTCACGCCGCCGGCCTGACTCCTCATGTCATCAGCTGTGAGCCGATGCCAGGCAGCATACCGGCATCGGCAGTGCTCTCGCCTCGGCCCGCCGATCCTCCTCTATTCCCACACCTGCTCCAGCAGCGCCAGCAGTTGCTCCCGATCTGCATCCTTGCGGTTATAGAGCAGGGCGCCGTCGTTGATGGCGAGATCCCGGATTTTGGCGAGCACGGCTTTGTCGGTCACCCCCGCCTCCGCCAGGGTGCGTGGCAGCCGCACCGCCTGCCACAGGCTGTCGCGCAGAATACACAAGGCATCCAGGCTGGCCTGGGCTCGCATGGCGGCGGGGGTGGCCGCGAAGCGCTCCGCCCCCACCAGGGGCAGCAGCAGGCGGGCCAGCTCCTCATCGATGCCGGGCCTGTTGTAGTCGAGCACGGCGGGCAGGAACAGGTTCATGCACAGGCCGTGGGGCAGATGGCAGCGGGCCCCCAGGCTGTGGCCGAGGGCGTGTACCAGCCCCACCATGGAGTTGGAAAACGCCATGCCCGCCAGGGTGGAGCCCTCCGCCAGTTGCAGCCGCAACGCCGGATCCTGCGGGCGCACCAGCACCTGCGGCAGGGCGTCGGCGATCTTCTCCACCGCCATCAGGGCCAGGGCGTCGCTGACCGGGTTCTTGGCATTGCCGATGAAGGCCTCGATGGCGTGGGTCATGGCATCCATGGCGGTGGCGGCGGTGATGGACAGCGGCAGCCCCTGGCTGAGGCGCGGGTCCAGTACCGCCAGCTGGGGCAGCAGGAAGGGGGAGGTGAAGGGCAGCTTGCGCCCGCTCCCTTCGTCCCGGATCACCGCCACCTGGGTGACCTCGGAGCCGGTGCCGGCGGTGGTGGGTACCGCCGCCAGCGGCTTCAATGGCCGGGTCAGGCAGCCGGCCCCGGCGTGATCCAGCAGCCGCTCTCCCCCCAGGCTGGCGAGGATATTGACCGCCTTGGCGGTATCTATGACGGAGCCGCCGCCGAGCGCCACCAGGCTGTCACACCCCAGCTCCCGGTAACGGGCGGCGATGCGCTCCACCACGGCGGTGGAGGAGTCGGCCGGGATCTCGTCCCAGCAGGCGGCCACCGGCAGCCCGCCCTCGGCCAGCACCTGGCTCAGCAGGGTGGCGAGCCCGCTGCCGCTGACCCCCTTGTCGGTGAGCAGCAGCGGGCGGGTGGCTCCCAGCGCCATCAGCTCGCCGGCCAGCTGCTCCAGCGCCTGCTCCCCCGCCATCAGCTTGACCGGGCAGAAGAAATCATAATATCGGCTCATCTCGTCACTCCTGGTACTCGGTCAATTCAAAGGGTCCTGCAAGGCAATGGCCCCAGCCTGTGGTGGCCGGTGCTCAGCCGGTCAGCAACCCCAGGTAGATGCGGCCGGCGCGGCTCAGCTTGTCGGCGGGATCCGGATAGTGGCGCAGCAGTGGCCGCACCATGAAGGCGGGCAGGATCAGGGACTGCAACTGCTCCAACCCGCGCACCAGGTGCATGGCGGCCGTGATATCCCCCTCCACCAGCAGCCGGTTCTCGCAGAAGGCCTGGTTGATGCCGAGGCGAAAGCTGAACACCCGAAAGGCGATGGCGGGGTGCTTGAAGCAGACTCGCAGCGAGTGGGGTGCCGGCGTGGCGGGGGCCCCGCAGCGCCAGCGTCCGGCCACTTTATGGAGGGTCAGCCCATGGCGCAGTCCATGTACCTCCAGCCGGATGCAGAGCCCCTCGGGCAGGGGGGCCAGCTCGCGGCGCACCGCCTCGTCGACCCGGGCGGCACGGCACAGGGTGCGGCCAATGATCCAGAGCAGGGCGATGATCCAGCCGCGGCGACCGGCGGCGAGCAGGGCATCAGGCGCCATGGCGCCCTCTGGCGATGGCGGACCAGAACAGGGCGAAGGCGCTGGCCTGCCAGTCGGGGTCCCGTCCCAGCTCGGGCTCGTCGACAAACAGCGAGGCACAGGCCAGGAACTGGCTCTGGCAGACCTCCAGCATCAGGGCCGGGGGGGCTTGCCTCAGCTCGCCACTGGCCAGCCCCTGGCTCAACAGCTGTGGCAGGAAACCCAGGGTGTCGCGCAGGATCTGGCTGCGCAGCGGCCGCGCCAGCAGGGGGGAGTGGAAGAACCCCAGCACGAACTTGAGCTCGTGGGGGTGGGCCTGCATCCAGTCCATCGCCTGGTGCCAGTAATGCCTGGCCTGCTCCTCGAGCGGCAGGGCCGGGTCCGCCTCGCGGATGGCGGCGCCGAGGCGCTGCTTGATGTCCTGATAGAGCTGCTGGATCAGCAGCTCCTTGCTGGGGAAGTGGTGAAACAGAGTGCCGTTGGCCACCCCGGCCGCCTTGGCGATGCGGGCGGTAGCGGCACCTTGCAGGCCATCTTCGGCGCACAGGGCGAGGGCGGCATCCAGGATCTGGCGGCGCTTGTCGGTCATGGGGCTCTCCTAGCGCAGGAACAGGGCCATCATCAGCCGCTGGTACCAGCGCCGATAAGGGGGGTGGATCAGGGCGCCGGTGCTGAACCGGCCACGGCGCAACACCGTCTTGGCCTTGGAGAAGGTGAGAAAGCCCTCGTGGCCGTGGTAGTGCCCCATGCCGGAGGCGCCGATGCCGCCGAAGGGGGCATCGTCCGCCGCCACCTGGAACAGGCTCTCGTTGATGGCCATGCCGCCGGCGTGGGTCTCCCGGATGAGCCGCGTCTGCAGCGCCGGGTCCAGGCTCATCAGGTAGAGCGCGAGGGGGCGGGGCCGCGCCGCTATGTAGGCGAGCGCCTCGTCGAGGCTGTCGTAGGGCACCAGCGGCAGCAGGGGGCCGAAGATCTCCTGCTGCATCAGCTGGCAATGGCCGGGCACCTCGGTCAGCAGGTGGGGCACCAGCCGCCGGGTGGCGTCATCCCGGGCGGGGGAGGCGCAGGCATGGAGCTGGGCACCCGCCTGCTCCGCCTCCGCCAGCCAGGTGGTGAGGCGCTCATACTGGCGGGCATTGATGATGGCGCCGTAATCCGGGCTGCCGAGTCCCTTGGGATAGAGTCGGCTGAAGTGGCGCTGGTAGGCCTCAATGAAGGACTGTTCCTGCCCCTGCGGCAGCAGCACATAATCGGGGGCCACGCAGATCTGGCCGGCGTTGAGGCTCTTGCCGAAGATCATCCGCTCCACCGCCAGGGCCATCGGCATGTCGGGGGCGATGAGGCAGGGACTCTTGCCGCCGAGCTCCAGGGTGAGCGGGGTGAGCTGGGGGGCTGCCGCCGCCATCACCTGTCGCCCCACTGCGGTCGAGCCGGTGAACAGCAGATGATCGAAGGGCAGGGCGCTGAAGGCGGCCGCCAGCTGGGCATCCCCCTCGACGACGGTCAGCTGCTGCTCATCGAACACCTCCGCCAGCAGGGTGCGCAGCACGGCATTGGTGTGGGGGGTGAACTCGGAGAGCTTGAGCATGGCGCTGTTGCCAGCTGCGATGGCGCTGATGAGGGGGCCCAGGCTCAGCATCACCGGAAAGTTCCAGGGCACCATGATGCCGACCACGCCGAGCGGCTGGTAGTGAACCTCGACCCTGGCGGGGGCCAGCAGCAAGCCGGCGTGGCGGCGCTGAGGCTTCATCCAGCGCTTGAGCCGCTTCTGGCTGTAGTTGATCTGCATGACGCAGGGCAGGATGTCGGCGATCAGGGAGTCGTAGTCGCTGCGCCGGCCATAATCCCGGGCCAGGGCGTCGCACAGCCCCTGCTTGTGGGCGAGCAGGCTGCGCTTGAGTTGCAGCAGCCGGGCGCTGCGCTCGCCGTGGCTCGGCATGGGGTGAGCCTGGTACGCCTGCTTGAGACGAATGAGCCGCTCGGCCAGGGCAAACTTGTCGGTAGGGGGGGATTGCAACTGTCTCGCTTCCATGGAGGCTCCGCTCAAGATTTGGCCGACTGATTAGTCGGTCCAAATGTACTGCCTGGTTACAGCTTTGTAAACAGGGGGCCAGGATTGCGTTGAGGGGGAGAGGATGAGGTGGCCAGAACTGTGTTCAGCGCCACAGTTTCAGGGGGCCGAGGTTGGCTGGCTATCCAATAAGGGATAGTTTTTGTTATCCATTCAGAGAGAGAGCCGCACATGACAAGGGAACTGCACAGCCTGTTGACCCGGCTGGACGATGTGATCGAGCGTATGCCTGACTGTTTCAACACCTATGAGTTTGCCCAGAAGCTGGCACTGCAACATCAGCGCGAGTTTTTCGCCGCGGGTCACTCCCTGGCGGAGCAGGAGGGCCGCCTGCTGCAGGTGCTGCATCAGAAGATTGCCGAGGCGCTGGCCGGCAGCGACAGGGTGATCGAGGGCGCCCTGCTGCCCTGCGTCACCCCCTGGGGGGAGCGCGCGGTCTCGCCGCGCTGGCACCGCAAGCATTGAGTCGTTGAACGCGAAAACGAAGAAGGCCCATCAGGGCCTTCTTCGTTATGGACGCTTGGCTATTGGGTCAGCCGGCGCGCCTGCCAGTAGCGACTGTTCCAGTAGACGTTGTCGAGCCGGGAGCGGATCACCCCCTTGCTGGTGGAGGCGTGAATGAACTCCCCCGCGCCTGTGTAAACGCCGACGTGATACTGCTGCCAGCCGGTCTTGAAGAACACCAGATCGCCATATTGCAGGCGGTAGCGATCCACCGGCCGCCCCAGATTGGCCTGGGACTCCGTGGTTCTGGGCAGCTCGAAGCCCAGCACCTGGCTGTAGGCGAGCTGGGTGAAGGCGGAGCAGTCGAGGCCGGCGCGATTGGTGCCGCCCATGCGATAGGGGACGCCGCGCCACTGCTGGTAGAAGCCGTCGAAGGCCCCGCTCTGGCGGGCAGGGGGGGCTGGCTCGGGCGTACTGGAGCAGGCGGCCAGCAACAGGACCAGCAGGGGCAGCAGCAACGTGCGAAACATCGGGACTCCTTCGGTAGGGCACGCGACTCATGATAGCCAGTGTTTCTGCCTGGAACCTGAACGCCGATAACAAAATGGCCCGGCCGGTGCACAAAATGCGCAACCGGCCAGCGGTGGTTCAGCTCACCGGCTTGGGCTCGATCAGAGGCGAGAGCAGCTCGGCGATCTTGTAGAAGGTCTGCACCCGGGTGGTGCTGGGGCGCCACACCAGGCCGATCTCGCGATAGGGCTTCTCCCCCGGCAGGGGAATGGCCACCAGATCCGAGTTCTCGAGGATGCCGGCGTCGATGGCCATCTGCGGCAGGAAGGTGGTGCCCAGGCCGGCGCCGACCATCTGCACCAGGGTGTGCAGGCTGGTGGCGGCGAACGGGTTGATCTTGCTCTTGTCCCGCAGCCGGCAGGCGCTCACCGCATGCTCGGTCAGGCAGTGCTCCCGCTCCAGCAGGAAGATGCTCTGGTTGGGCAGCTCCTTGTAATCGAACGGCATGTGCAGGCCCGCCGCCATGTTGGATGGCATCACCATGTGGAAGGGATCCAGCCCCACCGTCTTGCTGTGAAAGCCGCCGATCTCCACCGGCAGTGCCAGGATGAGCAGGTCGAGCTGACCCTGCTCCAGCTGCTTGAGCAGATTGGTGGTGGTGTCCTCCCGCAGCAGCAGCTCCAGATCTGGATACTCCTTGCCGCACACCTGCAGCAGCTTGCTGAGCAGGAAGGGGGCTATGGTGGGGATGCAGCCGAGCCGGACCGTGCCGTGCATGACGCCGCCCTGCTGCTGGCCGAGCTCCATCAGATCGCGGGCATCGGAGAGCAGGTTGCGCGCCCGTGCGACTATCTCCATGCCGACCGGCGTCATGATGAAGCTCTTGTGGTCACGCTCCACCAGTTGCAGGTTCATCATGTCCTCCAGGGTCTGGATCCCGGTGCTCAGGGTCGACTGGCTGACATGGCAGGCCTTGGCGGCGCGATTGAAGTTCTTGTGCTCGTCGAGAGCGACCAGATATTGCAGCTGTTTCAGGCTGGGCCAACGTTGCATAGGGGGAATCCGATCGTTGCTATCTATTTGATTTAATTAATCTACCATCGGGAGGGCGGTTTGTCGCCGACATTAGGCGCCATCCTGTCCCCTGGCAGAGGCTTGCGTCACTCAGCGCTAGGGCCAAGAGGCAAGGCGCAATGGCGACCTTAAGCGTCACTGCCCCGGAGCTTATCGCCTTCCCGCCCCCCGTTGAAGCGGCGCGGCCATGGGATGTGATGGCGATCGGCCTTCCCGGGGCGCCACGTACTGGCCGCGGGTGAACCCGGGCGCCGTCCATAAAAAAACGCGCCAGGGGCGCGTTTTTTACGAGTCAGGCAGCTGGGCTACCTAGCTCTACTCATCGAAGATGCCGAAGTGATCCTTGGCGAAGTTGACGCGCTGCTCCACGTTCATCTTGACCTGACCCAGCTTCTCGATGGTCTTGAGGTTGGGCACCAGGCCGCGGCCGTTGGCGATCTGGATGGCGAGACCGGGACGGGCGTTGAGCTCCAGCAGCATGGGGCCGCGGAACTTGTCGAGCACCATGTCGGTGCCGATGTAGCCAAGCCCCGACATCTCGTAGCAGGAGGCCGCCAGGGTCAGCAGGGTGTCCCAGTGGGGCACCTTGAGATCGTACAGATCGAGGCCGGTATCCGGGTGGTGGCGCAGCGGATTGCCAAACTGGACCGCCCGCAGCGCGCGGCCGGTGCGGATGCACAGGCCGACGCCGACGGCGCCCTGGTGCAGGTTCGCCTTGCCATCGGAGGCCGAGGTGGAGAGCCGCATCATGGCCATCACCGGGAAGCCCTTGAAGATGATCACCCGCGCATCGGGCACCCCTTCGAACGAGTAGCCGTCGAACACATCATCGAAGTTGATGAGGCCTTCCACCAGCGCCACGTCGGGCTTGCCACCCAGCGAGTAGAGCCCCGCCAGGATGTTGGAGACATGACGCTCCAGATCCTGACCGTTGCAGGCACTGCCGTTCGGCTTGTAGAACAGGCCATCTTCCTGGCGCAGGATCACCAGGATCCCCTTGCCGCCGGAGCCGCGGGCCGGCTTGATGCAGAAGCCAGGCCACTCCTTGACCAGGGTGGTGATCCGGCCCACATCGTGCTGCTCGCGGATGGTGCCGATAAGCTCGGGCACCGTCACGCCCGCGTCCAGCGCGATGCGTTTGGTCTGCAACTTGTCATCCACCAGCGGATAGAGGCTGCGCGGGTTGTAACGGCTGATGTAGGAGTGGTTGCGCTTGTTCATGCCGAGGATGCCTGCCTGGGACAGGCTCCACGGACTGGTGTATTTTTCCCAGAACCACATCTGTTACTTGTCCTTACCCGGGGTGCGACCAGACTTCATCTCGTTCACCAGCGGCTTGAAGCGCTTGAGCTCGCTCAGCTTGTAGCCGGTGTAGTTACCCATCAGCAGCACGGTCGCCATCAGCACCAGCTGCAGGCCGAGGAAGTTGAAGGTCAGGTGACGGATCAGCTCGTTGTCCATGGCCAGGTAGGCGATGACCGCCACCAGCAGGGAGCCGCCGCCCTGGCGAACCACTTCCTTCGGACCCTCTTCCTCCCACAGGATGGACATCCGCTCTATGGTCCAGGAGAGGATGATCATCGGGAAGAAGGTGATCTTCATGCCGTCGGTCAGCCCCAGCTTGAAGGCGAAGGCCGAGAAGATGCCGATCATCGAGATCACCATGATGATGATCGCCGATATTCGGGCCACCAGCAGCAAGTTGAGCCGCGACAGGTAGGAACGGATGATGAGGCCGGTACCGACGATCAGCAGGAAGCCCACCAGACCTGTGATGAGCGAGGTCTGGATGAAGGCGACCGCGATCAGCACCGGCATGAAGGTGCCGGAGGTCTTGATCCCCACCAGGACCCGCAGGAACACCACCATCAGCACGCCGATGGGGATCAGCAGCAGCCCCTTGAACAGGGCCTGCTCTTCCAGCGGCAGGCTGTGGATGGAGAAGTTCATCATCTCGGACTTCTCGAATTTCTGCGCCAGCGCCACGTTCACCGGTTGCTCCTGCTCGATCATCGAGAAGGTCACGCGGGAGTTGTGGCCGCCGGTCACGTCCAGCAGGGCGCCCGAGTTGTACTCCCACAGCAGCAGGTTGGCCGGCTGGCCCTGGCTGCCATCTTGCGGGTTGAACAGCTTGTAGTCGGTCGGGTTGTTGAACACCTGCAGATAGTCCACCAGCTCCTGGCGACGACGGCCATCTTCCAGGCTGAGGGCGTGTACCACCCGGGCCGGTACGTTGGCGTTGTTGAGCAGCTCGGCGATCAGATTGGCGCGGCTCTTGTGCGACTTCAGCAGCTCGGCGTTCTGCTCCTGCTTCTCGATCTCCTTGATGATCTCGCGGGTCAGGGTGTAGCCGTCGGCGGAGCGCTCCTGGGCGCGCTCGAGGATCTGCTTCATCGCGGTGGCGTAAGGCTCACTCTCGATCTGCTTCTCGATGGCGGGGGGCTGGGGATTGGCGGCCGGTTTGGCATGGGCATCGGCCATCATGTCGACCCGGTAGTAGAGCTCCTGGCGGCCGGAGGCGGTGCGGATGGACCACTCGGCGCGGGCATCACCGTTTTTCTCGACGAAGGAGAGGCCGTAGCCGGGGCTGGCGGCGTTCTCGTTCATCAGGGTGAAACCGGGCTGGGTGCCCGGAATGGCGAGGGAGGCGATGACCGGCTCACCGGTGGCCTCGAATTCCAGCTTGGCTTCGATAGACCAGATCTGACGTTTCTCGCCTGGCGTCAAAGGCACGTCCAGCGCGACATGGTGATAAAACGTCATTCCCAGGCCGACAATGTACAGCAGGGCGACCAGCAGATAGAACGGCTTACGGGAAACCATGGATTATTTTACATCCTTGAGCTTGGGTTTTGGTTGGATATATTCGCGGGCCACATCGACCACGGCGATGTCTTTGAGGAATTCACGGCCCAGCAGCACAGGGAAGGTCATGTCGCTGCGATCCTTGAGGGTAAACTCGGCTTTCTCGGTCATGTCGCCGATGCGCACCGTGAGGCGCACCACCGGACGGCGGTCGAGATCGTCAGCGGAGGCCTGACGCACGCGCACGTGGCGTACCAGCGGGGCCTCGATCTGGATCTTGTCGTCCATCTCCTGATGGCTCAGGAAGAAGCGCACCCAGTTCTTGCCGTTGCGCTCGAAGATGGTGATCTCCTGGGCGCTGATGGAGGAGGTGGTGGCACCGGTATCGACCCGCGCCTGGAAGGCGTCGTTGGCGGCATCGACCCAGATCCACTCCGCTTCACCCACCAGCAGCTTGCCGTCGACGGTGTGACCCTGGCTCGGGGCCTGGCACTTCTCGGTCGGAATGGCCATGGGCTTGGGGGGCTCTGGTGGCAGGGTAGCCAGCTTGCTGTCGACTTTCTTCACGGACTCTTTCATGTTGGTGACATCGGTGTTGAGCTGAACCAGCAGGTGCTGTTGCTGCACATACTGCTTCTGTTGCTGTTCCATGGATGTTTGCAGGCGTTGTTCGCTCAGGGTGATCTCGTTGCGAATCTCGGCCAGCGTCAGGGTCGGGACAGGGGGTGCTTTCTCCATACTGACACACCCGCCGAGACTGAGCAGGGAGAGCAGGGTCATTCCTTTTAATTTGCTTTTCATGTCATTCATTTAACTGTGCTTCCTGGAATTGGGTCAGTGTAACTTCCTGAGCTGCCATCGGCTAGTCTTTGGCCTTCCTGGCGATCAGCACGGCACGTTTGGGTGCCGGGTATCCTTCGACCGTGAGTGCCGGATCGGCGGGATCCAGGTAATCACTCAGGGATTCATTAATCATCCAGTCGGTACGACGCTGTTCGTCGGTGCTGGTCATATTCTCGTCCACTATCCGCACATCGGTGAATCCACAGCGCTCGACCCAGAGTTTGAGGGCCGCGCTGGAGGGAATGAACCAGACGTTGCGCATCTTGCCGTAGCGGTCGGTGGGCACCAGTACCTCGTTGACCCCGCCATCCACCACCAGCGTCTCCAGCACCAGCTCGCCATCGTCTTTGAGCTGGTTGCGCAGCTGCTCGATATGTTCGATGGGGGACTTGCGGTGATAGAGCACCCCCATGGAGAAGACGGTGTCGAAGGCGCGCAGTTCGGGCAGCTCCTGAATGCCGAGCGGCAACAGGTGGGCCCGTTGATCGTTGCCGGCGAAGTGGCGAATGGCCTCGAACTGGCAGAGGAACAGCGGGCTGGGATCGATGCCGACCGCGAGCTTGGCCCCTTCCCCGACCATGCGCCAGAGGTGGTAGCCGCTGCCGCAGCCCACGTCCAGCACGTAGCGGCCGGCCAGGGGGCTGATATGGGGCAGCACCCGATCCCACTTCCAGTCGGAGCGCCACTCGGTGTCGATGTGGATGCCGTGGACATGGAAAGGTCCCTTGCGCCAGGGCATGAACTGGCGCAGCAGGCTCTCGGTCTTCTTGCGTTCGCCCTCGCTGAGGCTGTCATCGCTGCCGATCTCGACCCGGCTGTGCAGTTCGATATGGCCGGGGGCGACGGTGGGCAGCTTGTTGAGCGCCCGGTTCCAGCGCGGCAGATCCCCGTGCAGGTTGTCGTGCTGCCAGGCGTGCAGCTGGGCGGGCAGGCTATGCAGCCAATGGCTCAGCCGGTTCTTGGCGATCAGTTGATAGAAGTTGGCAAAGTCGATCATGGCTTAGTTGGCGTCGCTGGCTTTGATGGCAATCATGGATCCGAAGTTGAAGCACTGGAACCAGAGATCCTGATGGACGAAACCGGCCGCGCGCAGGCGAGCCCGATGCACCGCCAGCGTGTCGGTGCGCATCACGTTCTCCAGGGCGTTGCGCTTCTGGCTTATCTCCAGTTCGCTGTAGCCGTTGGCCCGCTTGAAATCCAGATGCAGATCGATGAGCAGCTCGTTGACCTGGGCATCCTCGAAGCGGAACTTCTCGCTCAGGATCAGGATGCCGCCCGGGCGCAGGCCGTCGTGGATGCGTTTGATGAGGGCGGCCCGCTTCTCGGGCTCGACGAACTGCAGGGTGAAGTTGAGCACCACCACGGAGGCGTTCTCGATCTCGATGTCGCAGATGTCCGCCTCGATCAGCTCCACCGGCACCTCGGACTTGAAGCCGGAGAGGTGGGCGCGAGCGCGTTCGATCATGGGGTGGGAGAGGTCGACCGCGGTGATGCTACAGCCCGGTTGCGCCACGTGGCGACGCATGGCCAGGGTGGCGGCGCCGAGGGAGCAGCCGAGGTCATAGAGGCGGCTGTCTGGCTGGGCGTAACGGGCGGCCATCATGCCGATGGCGGAGATGATGTTGCTGTAACCCGGCACGGATCGCTGGATCATGTCGGGGAACACGTCAACGACCTGTTCGTCAAAACAAAAATCCCCCAGGCGGGCGATGGGGGCAGCAAAAATCTGATCTTTGGTATGCATGTCTGCGCAACCTGACAGCCGGTGTACAAATCGACTGTTTTTGTTCAATTGAATCTTGGGTAGACGGGCATCGAGATGGCGTCGTCACCGGTTGACGAACGGGTAGCAGGCCTTGAAATCCCTTGGGCCAGTTCCGTTCGCAACGGGCCATCGTCCTGGCCCTTATTCTGAGTCGGGCCATCAGTCACAACGGACTGGCAGCCGGGCCCATATCCTGAGCCGTGTTATCAAGTTGCAACGGATTGCAACGGACGAATACCAGAGCCCTCGTATGGGGCGCTAGTGTAGTGGATTGACCGGCGTTTGTCTTGACGTGCGGCCCGGCCGTACCACAAAAAAGCGGCTTTTTTTGCGCCCGGCGGAGGACAACGAAAAGGGCTGACTACTAAAAACACAGCAGCTCTTTTTGGCCCGGCTTAAAAGTCCAGTGAGCCTTGCCGCGCGCGATCGTTTTCCCCCGGCCAGGGTGCCATTGGGTGGCCGAGCAACTGGCTTATCTGGCGCGCCAGTTCGGGGGCTCTGGCATTGTCGGCGGTATGAATAAAGAGATAGAGATCCTTTCCCTCCGCCAGCCACTGTTGCCAGCGGGGCAGCCAGGGCGGCAGGAAGGGGTGGTTGGCGGCCGGATCCGGCAAGCCGATGAGGCGCACCACAGGGGCATCGGCGGTGGCGAGCAGGTGCACCGGCAGCCTGGGCTTCTTGCCCTGGGCGTCGATCATCGCCGGGGTGCTGGCCGGCACCGAGAACAGCGGCCGGCTGTCGAGCATGATGCGGTTGACGCCCTGCTCCATCAGCAACCGGTTCAGGGCCCGCTCCGCCTCACCCTTGGCGAAGAAGTCGGGGTGACGCACCTCCAGCGCATAGCGAAAGTCTTGCGGCAAGCGCTGGAAGAAGGCGGCAAGGCGCGGCAGGCCGGCGGGGCCGAAGCGGGCGGGCAGTTGCAGCTTGAGCAGCCCCAGCTTGTCGTGCAGCGGGCCGAGCAGGGCGATGAAGTCGCTCACTTGCTTGTCGACGCTGACCAGATCGCTCTGGTGGCTGATGGTCTGCGGAAACTTGAAGCTGAAACGGAAGCTGTCAGGTACCGCCTCGCTCCAGCGGCGCACCGTGTCCGGGGTCGGCGAGGCGTAGAAGGTGGTATTGCCTTCCACCGTGTTGAAGACTTGGGCATAGTGGGCGAGGTGGTCGGCGGGCTTGGCACCCATGCCCAGTAACTGACCGGGCCAGGCCGGGTGTGACCACTGCGGCAGACCCAAATAGAGGCTCATGACGGATCCTGTGTGCTGGTTTCGCTCTTTTTGCACTCATTTTTGATCCTGAATGATAAAAACAGGGCAAAGGAGGCTGCGGGCCATTTTACCCAAATGGGGGTTTTCCTCTATAATGCCAGCCCTTTTGTTTGCCAATTTGTTGTGACCCACGGGGTCATGCGCCTAAGGTGGCGATGGCGGCGACCATACACTTGCCAAACAACGACGCTTGCCGATGCCCTCGCACCGACTTTTCGGCCCCCTACGGGTTGCCTCCGGTCGCGCCGACATCGCTGGCAACGGTCCGGTTCTGGGGAGCCGGATGGTACGAGACTGATTTCAAACCGGGTAAGAACAAGAATCTGGCCAGCTGTGAGACAGACGGTGCTTGCCAGTCGTGCCCGGCGGCCCAAGGTTAACCGTCTCTCTACAATTTCGAAGGAAGAAGTCCATGCGCTCTATCTATTGCGGACAGGTCAATGAGGCCCATGCCGGGCAGACCATTACATTGTGCGGTTGGGTCCATCGTCGTCGTGACCTCGGCGGTCTGATCTTTATCGATATGCGCGACCGGGAAGGGATCGTGCAGGTATTCTTCGATCCGGACAAACCGGACGCCTTCGCCCTGGCCTCCGAACTGCGCGGTGAGTTCTGCATCCAGGTGACCGGCGTGGTGCGTAGCCGCCCCGACTCCCAGCGCAACAGCGACATGGCCACCGGTGCCATCGAGGTGTTTGGCCACGAGTTGACCATCATCAACCGCTCAGAGCCCTTGCCGCTCGACTTCAACCAGACTAACAGCGAAGAGATCAGCCTCAAGTACCGCTATCTGGATCTGCGTCGCCCCGAGATGGCCAAGTACCTGAAGACCCGTGCCAAGGCCAGCGCCTTCGTGCGCCGCTTCATGGACGAGCAGGGCTTCCTCGACATCGAGACCCCCATGCTGACCAAGGCCACTCCGGAAGGGGCCCGTGACTACCTGGTGCCGAGCCGCGTCCACAAGGGCAAGTTCTACGCCCTGCCGCAGTCCCCGCAGCTGTTCAAGCAGTTGCTGATGATGTCCGGCTTCGATCGTTACTACCAGATCGTCAAGTGCTTCCGCGATGAAGACCTGCGGGCCGACCGTCAGCCTGAATTTACCCAGATCGACGTGGAGACCTCCTTCATGACCGCACCCCAGGTGCGCGAGCTGATGGAAGAGATGATCCGCCAGCTGTGGCAACACGTGCTGGCCGTGGATCTCGGCGACTTCCCGGTGATGACCTTCGACGAGGCCATGCGCCGCTTCGGCTCCGACAAGCCTGACCTGCGCCTGCCGATGGAGCTGGTCGACGTGGCCGATCTGCTGACCGACGTCGAGTTCGCGGTGTTTGCCGGTCCGGCCAAGGATCCGAAAGGCCGCGTGGCGGCCCTGAAGGTACCGGGCGGCGCCGAGCTGTCCCGCAAGCAGATCGACGAGTACACCAAGTTTGTCGGCATCTACGGTGCCAAGGGCCTGGCCTGGATGAAGGTCAACGAAGCCGCTAATGGCCTCGAAGGTGTGCAGTCTCCGGTTGCCAAGTTCCTCTCCGACGCCATCGTGCGCGAGATCCTGGCCCGTACCGGTGCTGCTGATGGCGACATCATCTTCTTTGGCGCTGACAGCAAGAAAGTAGTGTGCGATGCCATGGGCGCCCTGCGTCTGAAAGTGGGCCGCGATCTGGGTCTGGTGGAGAACAGCTGGAAGCCGCTGTGGGTCATCGATTTCCCGATGTTTGAAGAAGACAGTGAAGGTGGTCTGGCCGCCATGCACCACCCGTTCACCGCGCCGAGCAACCTGGGTCCGACCGAGCTGAAGGCCAATCCGCTGGAAGCCTATGCCAATGCCTACGACATGGTGATCAACGGCTACGAAGTGGGCGGCGGTTCTGTCCGTATCCACAACAGCGAGATGCAGTCCACCGTGTTCGACATCCTGGGGATCACCCCGGACGAGCAACGCCTCAAGTTCGGCTTCCTGCTGGATGCCCTGAAGTACGGGACCCCGCCGCACGCCGGTCTGGCCTTCGGCCTGGATCGTCTGAGCATGCTGCTGACCGGTACCGACAACATCCGGGACGTGATCGCCTTCCCGAAAACCACGGCCGCCGCCTGTCTGATGACGGACGCCCCCAGCTTCGCCAACCAGGCTCAGCTGACCGAGCTGGCCATCGCCACCGTTGCCAAGGCCGAGGTTGAGGCGAAAGCCTGAGAACATGCTTAAGACCGGGTCGCTGCGCGGCCCGTATCCCATTGATTTAAAATTATAACGGAGAGTTTTTATGGCAGGTCACAGCAAATGGGCCAACATCAAACACCGCAAGGCGGCGCAAGACGCCAAGCGTGGCAAGATCTTCACCAAGTTGATCCGTGAAATCACCACCTCAGCCCGGATCGGTGACGCGGATCCGGCCAACAACCCGCGTCTGCGCGCGGCGGTGGCGGCGGCCCTGACCGGCAACATGACCCGTGACACCATCAACCGCGCCATCCAGCGCGGCGCCGGTGGTGGCGATGGCGAACAGCTCGAGACCATTATCTATGAAGGTTACGGCCCGGCCGGCTCCGCGGTGATGGTGGAGTGCCTGACCGACAACCGTAACCGCACCGTCGCCGAGGTGCGTCACGCCTTCAACAAGTGCGGTGGCAACCTGGGCACCGACGGCTCGGTGGCCTACCTGTTCAGCAAGAAAGGCCTTATCACCTTCGTCGGCGTGGACGAAGATGCCCTGATGGATGCGGCGCTGGAAGCCGGTGCCGATGATGTGGTGACCGAGGAGGATGGCTCCATCGAGGTGTACACCACCCCGAACGACTTCGGCACCGTGCTGGATGGCCTGGAAGCGGCTGGCTTCAAGCCCGAGAGCGCCGAAGTGACCATGATCCCCTCCACCGAGGCCGAGCTGGATGCCGAGACCGCACCCAAGCTGATGCGTCTGATCGACATGCTCGAAGATCTGGACGACGTGCAGGAGGTGTACCACAACGGCTCCATCTCCGACGAAGTGGCAGAACTGCTCTGATCGTCAGGTAGCGTTATCGCCGGGTAGAAAACCCGGGAGGGGCATCACCACGGTGTCACCTCCGACGAGAGCACGAAACGGCAGCCCTGGGCTGCCGTTTTTTATGTCTAAATGGCCCCGTTTGAGTTTATTTTATCCAATCTGCTCCAGCCTTAATTCCCGCTTAAGTTTGCCTGCTTACTCTCTCCTGCATCCGGGCCGCTGTGCCCATCACCCTGTTGTCTGCTCGGGAAGAGAGACGGGTGATCTGGATGTTCAAAACGGAGCCCCCATGCAGGGCCTCCCGATCTACTGGCTTGTCGGAGTATCGTTATGCGTCTCACCCTGGGAGTGATGAAGGTCAACCTGTTGCTGGTGCTGCTGTTTGCACTGGTCTTCAACTGGCCCATTTTTCTGCACTTTTACCGCATTCTCACCGCCCTTGAGCATGTCAAGGCGGGCTTCGCCCTCTCGATCCCCTTTGTGCTGATGGCCGCGCTTAACGCCGTCTTCCTGCCGTTTACCTTCAGGTATCTGCTCAAACCCTTCTTCATACTGCTGATCATGACCGGCTCCATCGCCAGCTACGCCATGCTCAAGTACGGGGTGATCTTCGATGTCGGCATGGTGCAGAACATCATCGAGACCAACAGCGGCGAGGCGACCTCCTACCTCAATGCATCCGTCATGCTCTGGTTCCTGCTGACCGCCGTGCTGCCGGTGATCTGCCTGCTGTGGATCAAGATCGAATACCCGACGCCCTGGTACAAGGGGCTGGGCATGCGCCTCGGCGGCATCGCCCTCCCCCTGCTATTCCTGGTCGGGGTTGCCGCCCTCTATTACCAGGATTACGCCTCGGTCGGGCGCAACAACCACTCCATCGTCAAGGAGATAGTGCCCGCCAACTACGTGCGCGGCCTCTATCGCTACGCCCGGGACATCGTCTTCGCCACCCCGATCCCTTATCAGCCGATGGGAACCGATGCCAAGGTGGTGGCCAAGAGCGACAAGCCGACCCTGATGTTCCTGGTGGTGGGGGAGACGGCGCGCAGCCAGAACTACTCCCTCAACGGTTACAAGAAAGAGACCAACAGCTTTACCGAGCAGGAGCCGAACCTCGTCTCCTTCAAGGATGTGCGCTCCTGTGGCACCGCTACCGCGGTTTCCGTGCCCTGCATGTTCTCCAACCTGACGCGCCGTGAATACGACGAGACCCTGGCCAAGTCCAGGGACGGTCTGCTGGACGTGCTGCAACACGCCGGTGTCTCTGTGCTGTGGAAGGAGAACGACGGCGGCTGCAAGGGGGTGTGCGACAAGGTGCCCACCATCGAGATCGAGCCCAAGCAGTTTCCCACCTACTGCGAAGGCGACTCCTGCTATGACGAGGTGCTGTTGCAGGGGCTGGATCAGCAGATCGCCGACATGAAGGGCAAGCAGGGCGACAAGCTGGTGGCCTTCCACCTGATGGGCAGCCACGGTCCGACCTACTACCGCCGCTACCCGGCCGCCGATCGCTTCTTTCTGCCGGACTGCCCGCGCAGCGACATCGAGAACTGCAGCAACGAGGAGCTGGTCAACACCTACGACAACACCATCCGTTACACCGACAAGGTGCTGTCCCAGCTCATCGCCAAGCTCAAGACGCTGGAGAGCCAGTACAACGTGGGGCTGGTCTACCTGTCGGATCACGGCGAATCTCTGGGGGCCATGGGGCTCTACCTGCACGGCACTCCCTACAAGTTCGCGCCGGATGATCAGACCCGGGTGCCGCTGCTGACCTGGTTCTCCCCCCAGCTGCAACGCGACCGCCAACTGAACCAGGATTGCCTGCGCCAGGAGGCGAGCAGCAAGCGCTTCTCCCACGACAACCTGTTCCACTCCATGCTCGGCATCATGGACGTGCAGACCAGCATCTATGACGGCAAGCTGGATCTGTTCAAGCCCTGCCGCGCGGGCTAAGCCTGAGCGAGGCGTCATCAACAGCAACGGCAGCCGATGGGCTGCCGTTTTTTATGGCTCTGTCCCAATTACATGTTGAAAGGCTAACCTTGAAGTAGGTCATCACCCGAGGGCCGCCATCATGGATACCCAAGCCTTTCAACACCTGCTGTCTCTCTTCCCACAGCTCAGCTTGCGCCA
>NZ_JAHUXD010000049.1:0-255 GCF_019218705.1 Aeromonas sp. sif2433 | reverse complement strand
AGTACCTGGCTGCGGGCGAGACCAAGGTGGAGACCTTCACCGTGCACAGTGCCGACGGCACCAGCCACGAGGTGGTCATCACCATCACCGGCACCAACGATCTGCCGGTGATTGCCGGCGACGACCAGGGTGCGGTGACCGAGGATGCCAGCAATCCGACCCTGACCGACAGCGGCACCCTGACCCTGACCGATCTGGATGCGGGCGAGGCGGTGTTCAAGGCCGGTACCGGTACCCCGAGTGCCGGCGCCCTGG
>NZ_JAHUXD010000048.1:0-255 GCF_019218705.1 Aeromonas sp. sif2433 | reverse complement strand
ACGGGAGGCAGCAGTGGGGAATATTGCACAATGGGGGAAACCCTGATGCAGCCATGCCGCGTGTGTGAAGAAGGCCTTCGGGTTGTAAAGCACTTTCAGCGAGGAGGAAAGGTTGGTCGCTAATAACTGCCAACTGTGACGTTACTCGCAGAAGAAGCACCGGCTAACTCCGTGCCAGCAGCCGCGGTAATACGGAGGGTGCAAGCGTTAATCGGAATTACTGGGCGTAAAGCGCACGCAGGCGGTTGGATAAGT
>NZ_JAHUXD010000046.1:0-264 GCF_019218705.1 Aeromonas sp. sif2433 | reverse complement strand
CGTAATAGCTCACTAGTCGAGTCGGCCTGCGCGGAAGATGTAACGGGGCTCAAACCAGGCACCGAAGCCGCGGATTCACACTTATGTGTGAGTGGTAGGGGAGCGTTCTGTAAGTCTGCGAAGGTGTGTCGAGAGGCATGCTGGAGATATCAGAAGTGCGAATGCTGACGTAAGTAACGATAAAGGGGGTGAAAAGCCTCCTCGCCGGAAGACCAAGGGTTCCTGTCCAACGTTAATCGGGGCAGGGTGAGTCGACCCCTAAGG
>NZ_JAHUXD010000045.1:0-264 GCF_019218705.1 Aeromonas sp. sif2433 | reverse complement strand
CCTTAGGGGTCGACTCACCCTGCCCCGATTAACGTTGGACAGGAACCCTTGGTCTTCCGGCGAGGAGGCTTTTCACCCCCTTTATCGTTACTTACGTCAGCATTCGCACTTCTGATATCTCCAGCATACCTCTCGATACACCTTCGCAGACTTACAGAACGCTCCCCTACCACTCACACATAAGTGTGAATCCGCGGCTTCGGTGCCTGGTTTGAGCCCCGTTACATCTTCCGCGCAGGCCGACTCGACTAGTGAGCTATTACG
>NZ_JAHUXD010000044.1:0-265 GCF_019218705.1 Aeromonas sp. sif2433 | reverse complement strand
ACTTATCCAACCGCCTGCGTGCGCTTTACGCCCAGTAATTCCGATTAACGCTTGCACCCTCCGTATTACCGCGGCTGCTGGCACGGAGTTAGCCGGTGCTTCTTCTGCGAGTAACGTCACAGCTGATACGTATTAGGTACCAACCTTTCCTCCTCGCTGAAAGTGCTTTACAACCCGAAGGCCTTCTTCACACACGCGGCATGGCTGCATCAGGGTTTCCCCCATTGTGCAATATTCCCCACTGCTGCCTCCCGTAGGAGTCTGG
>NZ_JAHUXD010000043.1:0-267 GCF_019218705.1 Aeromonas sp. sif2433 | reverse complement strand
ACTTATCCAACCGCCTGCGTGCGCTTTACGCCCAGTAATTCCGATTAACGCTTGCACCCTCCGTATTACCGCGGCTGCTGGCACGGAGTTAGCCGGTGCTTCTTCTGCGAGTAACGTCACAGCTGATGCGTATTAGGCATCAACCTTTCCTCCTCGCTGAAAGTGCTTTACAACCCGAAGGCCTTCTTCACACACGCGGCATGGCTGCATCAGGGTTTCCCCCATTGTGCAATATTCCCCACTGCTGCCTCCCGTAGGAGTCTGGAC
>NZ_JAHUXD010000042.1:0-292 GCF_019218705.1 Aeromonas sp. sif2433 | reverse complement strand
CTGACGGCGGGCTCCAACCTGAGCTACGACGTCTGGTACACGATGAAGGATGCGGACGGCGATGAGAGCATCGCCAAGCTGACCATCAACATCAAGGGGGCGGATGACAGCTCCAGCGTGGTGACGGCGGCGTCGACGGGTCCGGATCACCTGGTGTACGAATCAGGCCTCAATCCGAATGGCTCGAATGCTGCGGCCAACAGCGAGACGGTGAGCGGTAGCTTCACGGTGTCGGCCACGGACGGGATTTTGAATGTGGTGATAGGGGGTACCAGCTACACCCTGGCCCAGG
>NZ_JAHUXD010000041.1:0-298 GCF_019218705.1 Aeromonas sp. sif2433 | reverse complement strand
CCTCGGTCACCGCGCCGTGGTCGTCGCCGGCAATCACCGGCAGATCGTTGGTGCCGGTGATGGTGATGACCACCTCGTGGCTGGTGCCATCGGCACTGTGCACGGTGAAGGTCTCGACCTTGGTCTCACCCTCTTTCAGGTACTGCACGTCGCCGTTGGCCACGTTGTAGGTCCACTTGCCATCTGTGGTGATGGTCAGGCTGCCCAGCACACTGCCGGTCGGGGTACCGGTACCGGCCTTGAACACCGCCTCGCCCGCATCCAGATCGGTCAGGGTCAGGGTGCCGCTGTCGGTCAG
>NZ_JAHUXD010000040.1:0-350 GCF_019218705.1 Aeromonas sp. sif2433 | reverse complement strand
GGGACGGTGAACTACAGCTACACCCTGAGTGCGACCATCGACAACGACAGCAAGCTGGGGGCGACGCCCACCGGGTTTGACGACAGCATCACCATCGGGGTGAACGGAGTGAGTGGCACCAGTGGCAGCGACGAGCTGATAGTGCGCATCGTTGACGATGTGCCGACGGCCAACAACGACGCGGGCGGCACCACCACCGAGGATGTGGCCGGCAGCCTGAGTGGCAACGTGCTGGGCAACGACACCGTGGGTGCCGACACCCCGGCGGTCTTTGTGGGCTGGAGTGCGAGCGGGCATGACAACAGTGCTGCGGTAGCTGCACTGGGCAGCTACGGTACCTTCACCCAAAA